>JAPPHK010000050.1 GCA_028820795.1 Nitrospinota bacterium
GGCCAGGCCGGTGCCGAAGAAATGAACCAGGAAGGTCTCCGCCGTGTTGCCGGGTATTGCCATGGCTGCCGTCATTTGCCGTCTCCATCCTGTCGGTGATGATGAGCGGCGGCCGGACGCCCTCCCCCGGGGATCCCCACCACCGCCCCGTTCACGGCCAAACCTCTCCTTTCGGCGGAGAAATGCGCGACGGGGGACGACGGCAGGGCAAAGAGTTTCGGTGCTGTTAGAGCCTCTTTGAAATTTGATGGAGGCTTTGGTGGAGAGATATTGGGAAAGCTCTTCGGGGCTTGACGATCCGCGCACAGGCAATGCGTTGCGTCACGATCTCCTTGAGATGCTGTTCATGGCGCCGTGTGGAAGCACGTTGTGCGTTGACATGGCGCATTTCGCCGAGGCCAGCCGACACCCATCCTCTACGCGTACCCACATCATGTTAACAGGACCGCCGGATCGGCGAAATAGGGGAACCGCATGGGGAGCCAGATCGGAACTCGCCACGCTACCTGAGAGGCTCAAGGTCCCGCCTGCCAAGAGCAGTAGCGGGCAGTACCGCTGAAGTTTCCAGTAACGGTACCAGAGGAATACCCATCGTACAATTTTGGCACTTGAAGTCCCCTATGTAATTTTCAAATTTGCCCACGACAATAAGGAGTGATGGCATGAACCATGCGGACGATGGTGACCGGCTCATTCATGAAGTACTTTCCGAGTTGGGCTGGGATGCAGAAGCCGGGAAATAGCGGAGAGTGTTCGGCGGCTCGATCGCGGGCTACCCAGCGAGGACCAGTTCATCGCGATTTGCAGTTGGTTGGGCAAAGCACTGCTCGTCCATAAGCTCGATCAACAACAGGTGCCGCTAAAGTCCCGCGATACGTATCAAGTACCCGATGTCCTCGTGCAATTCGAAAACGCTGGGCCATTGCTCATTGAAGTCAAATCTAAGGCAAAGCAAACCCTGTCCTTCAAGCCGGATTACCTCCAACGGCTCTACGCCTACGCCGAACTCGTCAACATGCCACTGCTTATCGCGTGGAGATATCATGGCATCTGGGTGCTGTTCGAGGCGCGGCATTTCAAGAAGGCGCACAAGAACTTCAACATCCGATTCAGCGATGCCATGCGCGAAAACCTGCTTGGCGTGTTGGCTGGTGATGTCAGTTATAAGATCGCTCCAGGTGCGGGGATACGGTTCCGATTCAAGAAAGAAGAACTGCTTACGGTCGAAAAGGACGGCGGCACGGTGACCGAAGAGTGGCGAATGCGGATCGATGACGTCGGCTTTACCATCGAAGGAGGGGAGGTTGCAGAAGACCTCGATCCCGAGGTCTCGACACTCTTCACGACTTGGGACCTAGAGGAACGCCAATCACATAGCGATACTCATGTAGAATTACAGTTTGTTGCGGGAAACGACGGCATGATGTTCGGGCACATGGCGCTCACGCATCTGTTGAACTGGACCCTGCCCCAAGGACGTACAATTAACTGGAGACATGCCATCCGGCGCGACGCTGTCGTTAGCAATATGACCAACTTTGGCCAAGCGCTAGAGCGTGCTTTGGAGCAGAAAGTGGTGCGTACCATTCTCCATCAATAGCCACATAGTTGGCCGGAATTTATGTTGCGTACCTGAACTGGATACGGCGTTTATGTCGAACAGTTCCCCGTCCCGACGCTGGCGCCCGGCGGGGTCGCGGTGACGCAGTCGACCGGAAATAACTGCTCTAACAGGGCGCGGACCTTGAACTGACACGTATCTAGGCAAATATGAATACAAAATAGGCGAGAATTTGCACAAATTTCACGAATACTGCTATAACTACGCCGATTGGCAGGCAGGGGAGAGTCAAACAAATGCTATTGCGCTTCGCCGTCGAGAACCACCTCTCTATCTGTGAGAGGCAAGAACTTTCGTTCGCGGCGTCATCGCTGAAGGATCAAAGTGATGGGTTGATTCGCTGTGAGGCCGTGGACAGCGGGGCGGTCGTGCCAGCCGTTGTGATCTACGGCGCCAACGCATCTGGCAAGACGAACTTTGTCAACGCTCTATCAACGATGAGGCTGATGGTCCTGTGGTCGCAGACCAAGGGTGAACCTGGTGGTGGAGTTCCACGTCAGGAATTTTTGCTAGACCCGAGTTTCTCTGAAAAGCCGTCATGCTTCGAAATCGACTTCGTACTTGACGGAATTCGCTATCACTATGGATTTGAAGCAACCGACGAGGCGTTTACCTCGGAGTGGTTGTATGAGATCCCAAAGGCACATCGTAGAAGACTCTACGAACGCAAGAAACTGGATTTTGACTTCGGCCGTAGGTTGAAGGGACAGAACCACAATATTGCTAGACTCACACGTTCCAATAGCCTGTTTCTTTCTGCTGCCGCGCAAAACGGCCATGAGCTGCTGTCTCGCGTCTATAAGTACTTTCAAGATATCGCATTCTCCGGTCCAATCCCCGTCCCAGGAGTTGAAAGTTCCTCTCGGGTCAAGGGAGATAGAGTTGATGACCGCGTGATTGAATTTTTGAAGTCTATCAACACAGGAGTTATTGGATACCAAAAGAGGGAGACGGAATTATCGGAAGATGACCGAGCAAATCATCGTGAACTCAGGGCAGTGCTTGAAAGGATCTCTGGAGGCGCGATAGAACTCAAGCCACTTGATGAAGAGAAAATGGTGCGAATTGAACTTGCGCACCGTGGAAGAGGCGGGGAGGTGGTGCATTTCGATTTGGGCTTGGAGAGTGCAGGAACATTAAGGATGCTAAACATTCTCAGTCAAACATTCGAAGCGATAGATGAAGGGCTGCCAATCATTATTGACGAGCTAGATGCCAGCCTGCACACGTATGCGAGTGAGGCCATTCTGCGTCTATTTTGTTCCTCGACGGTGAACCAAAACGGTGCGCAACTCATAGCGACAACTCATGATACCAATCTAATGAAATCCCCTATACTTAGACGGGACCAACTTTGGTTTGCTGACAAGAATAATGAAGGAGCTACGGAAATATATCCGCTAACGGACATTCGAACGCGGAAGGGAGACAATGTTGAGTTGGGATATCTGCAGGGACGGTACGGAGCAGTACCAAGCGATGATCCCGTAGCTGCGTTACTTCAGTCCCACTAAAATGACAAAGCGTCGAACTGGCAGAATTAGGCGACGAGGACCGAAAAGAGAGCCCAAGGTTCGATTTTTCCTATTTTGTGAAGGGAAAAATACAGAGCCTGCATATTTTTCTGCCATAGAGAAAATTTGGACAGGCGCTCTGGTTTCAATCGAAAGTCGTCGTGGTGTGGGGGTCCCGATCACAATAGCTCAAAAAGCATTGGAGTTTGCGAAGTCAGAGGGATTGGCGCGAGGTAGCAGGCGGCACCGGAATTTGTTTGAAGAACGGGACGAGGTTTGGGCCGTATTCGATCGAGACGAACATGAGAGATATGAAGAAGCAGTCAATCTTTGCAAGGACAACGGCATCGGGGTTGCAAGGTCGAATCCATGTTTTGAGGTCTGGTTGATCTTGCACGAGCAGGATTATGATCGACCGGATGACCGCCATCAGGCACAAAGGAAATTGCAACAATTGCGTCCTGAATACGACGGAGCGGGAGCAAAGGTGCCGGACTGTGAGGAAATGGTGACTCGAGTTCGCCAAGCAGAAGTGCGAGGACAGGAATTGCTTCGTCGTCGGGAGGACGAAATGGAGCCACATGGGCGACCCTCTACGACAGTGGGTGATTTGACAAAGGCAATTAGAAAAGCAGATGGCCGAGTGCGAAGGGAGGCATAAGGTTGGAGATTGCATACAACCGAAAGGAGACGAATAGCGTAGTCCGGAAGCCGTGCTCCTCTCGAACGATAGGCAAAGGTGACAGGAGGAACTTGGTGGTCGAGAAAGACCAAGGAATTAGATCAGAGCGACACCTGTGCCGACGCGTTTCGTATGGAAGCATGCTTAAGCCTCCTTTTTGTCAGTAGAATGTTGCGGTCAGTGGGGTTCGAACCCCGGATTATCCCGGCCAAGTACACCAAGCCATTCAACAAGGGTCAGAAGAACGACTACAACGATGTCGATGCCATTGCGGAAGGCGGTGCTTCGTTCGAACCTGAAGATGGTTTAGGAGAGGAGCAGGACCAACTGGACCTTCGGGCGCTGCATTGTGTGCGCTTTCGCTTGGACTTGTGGCGGACGGCGACAATCAACTAAATCCGCGCCTTCCTCATTGAGCAGGTGACCACGCTGTGGGCCGGCGCTCATGTGATCCGTCATTCGACCGCGATGATGATCTTGCACGCCACCGGGGACATCCGAAAGGTCACACTTTGGCTTGGTCATGCAGACCTGAAGAGCACCGAAGCGTACCTCCGAGCGAGTCCGGCCGAGAAACTGGAGATCCTTGAGACCAATGCGCCACCTTCCATCCGGCCAGGAGACTTCCCCGGTGCCAAGGACAGTCTGATGAGCTTTCTGGGCGGACAATGACGGTCAGGATTAATCCCGAGCGAATCCGCTGACAAACCGTGTGAATCCGCCAGTTGCGGCACTTCACTCTGGATTAAAACCTGCTCCAGATAACCAAGTTCCCGGCCGGTCTCGAGCTCCATGACGGTGAAGCTGGGATCCCACAGGGCAGCCAAGTTTCCCACTGTGCGTCTGTGTCAGGCATGGGGATCGATAACATCCAGAATCGCTGAGCATTTCCGCGCGTCGGAGGCCCAATGCGTGATCTCGTTGAATCTGGACAGGTAGCGAAGGACGGCAATCAGGGTTGCCGCAAATTCAGGGGCTCGGGACTCCATCGCTCGTTGAAGCCCAGCGATGGCGGCGTCGGGGACCAACTCTGCAAATGCACGGAAGACATGCTCAAGTACACCACCACGGAACAACGCCACTGTGGGTGGGAAGGCGGCAATTTCAGATGCTGTCCTGAGACGAATACGACCCGGCGGCTGTAAGAGGGTGGTGCAGCCCATTCGCGCGAGGTCGCGGTCCCGGTTGGCAATCCATTCACGGCTAATGGCGTGCAATTCGCTCTCGAGCCCGAAGAGATCGTCCGGTTCCGGTACTGGCTCGCTGATCGAGCCGTAGGATACGAAGTGCGGCTCATCCTCAAGTAGTTTTAGATAGATCTTCTCCACAGATTCGAGTTGTTCCCATATGTGCGCGTCGATTCCGAAGGGTGCATCGGACTGAGGAAATTTGTAGACAATCTCCGACCTATCTTTCGTGAAGGACAGCATCCAATTGTACTTGTGTACGTAAACTGTATCGAAACCGAACCGATTCCAGTAGTCCGCGAGAATATCCGCTGTGTAAAGTCGTGCCTTGTCGATGTGAATTAACGGAGATGGTTGACTGTGGTATATGAGAAGACGGTCGCTATCAAATCTAGCGTAGAGCGAGCGGAGTTTGCTGTCCTTCGTCAATACTACATCTCTAATTGACTGAGCAAATTCCTGCTCAACGCTGTCGTCCGTCCACGGATAGCCTGATAGCTGCGTCCGTCCGGCTTCTTCGCGGATTTGGGACCTCGGGCGCCCTTCGGTGCCCCACTTGTAAAGCGAAGGGTCAACCACAGCACCGTCCCGCTGGGCGGCTGGATGCACCTGCGCCCTCACGTAGTCGCGGTTGACCGCTTCTCTGGCTTCAATCCCAATCCGTAGGATGCCGTTTTGGAGAACGAAGTCGGGCGACTCGCGTTTGTAGAGTCGAACAGGTGCGCTGAGTTGGCGGGCAGCAAGTAGCGCTCGTAACAGGTGATGTATTTGCCATTGTTCACGAACGTCAGTCGCTGGGTCTTGCGCGCGAGGGGGAACGTCGATCCCGAGACCCTGTAGAGGTGTCTCCAAATCGTCTTCCGTTTCAGCGTCCAGGATGACGATGCACTTATCGAGGTCTTCAGGCACTTTGAGGGACACCATGTCGAGAGGGTAGCGAGGAAACCGTTAAGACGTAGATTCTCGGGCTGATATGAACCTAGCATGCGTCCGCGGTTCGTGCACCTCGTCGGGACTGTCCCCCGCCCGGTCGAGAAGGCGGCGGAGCACGGCAAGTTCGGCGTGCGCGACGACCCGCGAGTGGGCGTCGCCCCGGGAGGCTCCTAGGTGTCAGACTCATTGAGAGCCAGTCGATGACGAAACAAATGATTCTTTTTAGCCATTGATCGAATTCGATCTACGTCCATTCCGGTGAATAGCAGGAATTGTAGCTGTAGAAGGGCATCAATCTTGAGGCAAATGTCGTACAAGTCACGTTCAATAATCTGCTTTGCTTCGCTCTCTGCCGCCTTGTCGTAGTGTGTCAGATAATTCCTTACAACGACGATTTTTCGTACAAATGACTTCACTTCAGACGATGTGCCAAACACATCTCGAAACGGGCGAATCAGTTGTTTCAGCCTCCTGCCCAAAGAAATCTCATTCGCGTACTCTAGACTGGACTCCACGAAGTCTCTTTTTTCAGGCGGTGTGGCTTCTATGATCACGCTATGCAACTGCTCGAACTCATCCGTTTCCATTTCGGTATCGTCAGAGGTTCTTCTATGGAGTGTTTCCAAGCTTTGAACGAGTGACAGGAAGATGCCGGTCAAATATTTGTGGGCGCCAATTTTTGAAGACAAATATAGATCGAATGCGGGTTGTATAGTTTCGTAACTTTCGAACCATTTCAGAATTGTTGTGTCGAAGTCTTCAGACATATCACTGTATCTGTACAGCATTGGAACATGTGTATTGTTCGGCTGGCCTTGCAACTGACTATGGTAGAAAATATTGGTCGGAATTTCTCGGTTCCACCTATCCAATTTATCTTTCGAATAGCCCCTAACCCACTCCAGCGCCGTCACCTTGCTCATTACCAAGCACAGGAATGTCTGTATCTTGTGTAGGATGTCAAAATATTCAACGAATGCTAGGGGGTGCTCTGCTTCCAAGGAGACGTGAATTTGTTGAGAGATTCCGGACGACAGTTGGGATGTCTTATGGTCTGGAAGTGAAAATGACGGATGGAATACAAAATTAAGTTGAATGCCACTTGGCAGAGTTACAGGAATGTTATTGGGCTGAGCGTAGCGCAATAACCAATCCGCGGGTTCAGGATCCGAGTTTATTTCTGGGGTAAAACCAGAGATCGAAAACCATTCGCTGAGGCTCTCGAACGAACACTCGACTCTCGAAAAGAGGATGTGTTCATCATCAGAAAATGGTGCTCCAATGAAGGCAGCGGCAACGCGAAATCGGGACTCGGACACGCCTCCTTCTACAATGCCCCACCAGTAGAATGGATCGTTTACAGCGGTGCATTTCTGCAAAGTTACCGAAGTACTGTCCACTATCCCTAAAATAAGTGGAGGTTCGTCACCGATGGGGGTCTTGCTTTGGAGTTGCCAGGGGTCGGTCGCAGTGGAGCGATGGACGATTCGCAGTGAAATTTCGCCCGCTTCGGAGATACTCAGATTTCCCGGGTAGTGCTGGTCGGGATTGCTAGGAAGCCAGAAGAATCCAGGTTTTTCGATGGGATTGGACAGTCGCATGTCGCAGCTTGGCTATGGTGTCGTCGTATACATGATGTGTGCCTGCGTCCTTCAGCAGTGCGAGCCGATTCTCTACATGATTTGAACACAACTGTCGCCGGCCCGGTAGCACTCAGCGCATAGTCATGTACCAGCGCCATCGGTGGGAGCTAGGCTCAGGACTCATTGATTGAGATAGAAGATGACGGTTGCTGCGATGCAGATTACCGAGAAGAAGGTATGTGCGCATCTGTCGTATCGGGTTGCGATGCGCCGCCAGACTCGTCGCCGGTCGCTGCGCCAAGCCGGTTAGCCACAGCTCCACCGAGTCCAACACCGCGGCACCGAGCCTGGGGGGAACCACCTCACGCCCGAACTGTTGGATTTTCATTTGCCAGAAATGTCGGATTTTCGTTTGCCATTGACACCGTGGCACCGCATAGCCGTCAAGAAGCCACAATTGGCCTACCCCCTTCGCATCCTCCCAAACAACGAATTCAAATCAGTACCCAGCGGCACTTCGACACGCACCCCCTCCGGTGCTTCCCAGACGAACATTCCAACCGTCATCAGCAGCCGTTCAGCATGGATGTTAAAGGCCAAGAATTCTTCGAAGGACTCCCACCGTCCCGAACGATGGTGGAACCGTGCGAGATCGCTAGAATACACATCGAACCAAGCGCGCAGGCCCGCACGGTCAAGGGTATCGCGCAGCACATTCGTCCTGCCGAGCGGCGGTTCCTCGGCAAATGCGCAATGGCCCAGAAGATCGGCCGATATCATCAAGACATATCGAATCGCGGGTAGTGCCGCACCGAGCAATTTCTCCAAATCACCGTGCTCCCGATAGGCGAGCCGTTCACGGGGAACGGCCGTCATCATGCGGTCGATAGCAGCCGCCAGCAATTCACGAAATCCGTCCGCGATTCCGTCAGATTTCCCAAACGGTGCCGCCATCCACGATGCTGCATACCTCTCCGGCACCCCGTCCAAACTGGCGTAAAGCCAGCCATCGATTCCCTCACCGGCCGGTCCCAGAAGTGTGCCCGGCAGGCGCCGTTCGACAATCTCCATCAGGGCCACCGATGCCAGTTGCCTGACGAGGGCGTAACGTCCCCAAACCCTCTGTTTCTCATCCTCAGAAATCAGCGCACCAGATACGCTGCTCGATAAAACGATGCGCCCCTTCGCCATACCCGACCGCCTACCGTTACGGTCTGCGCGACACCGACGCCGACTTCAGGCGGTACCGTGTCGGGAGGCCTCGGCGAGGCGGCGTCCGACGAGCCCCGGGATCCGGCGTCGTCGTTCCCTCCGGCGGAATAGGCGGAGGGGGGCTTGGAGGAAGTGAGCGGACGGGGGTTCGGGAGAGTGAACCCGGTCTCCGGCCGCTCGCCAAGCTGCCAGCGGTGGACATGCTGCACTTCAGCGCGCTCACGTTACGCTGCAATTCCTAACACTGCCCTTTTGATGACAAATCTGGTATTTCCCAGCGTATGTAATCACCAAACGCTGGCAAGATATGAACGCTGTTGAAATCGAAGAAGCGATATCGGAACTCGCGACGGAAAAGTTCGACGCCGAGGGCTTCCCGTTCGCGTTCCTGGCGGCCTTCGACAACAAGGCGACGACGATCAGGCGTCTCAAGAGCGGAGCTACAAACTCTTCCGATGTCGAAGGCGGGGTACTACAGCGCAACAACATTCATTTGGCCGTTTGCGGCTCCGGGCAGGTGTCTACGACGTTGGCGGCGCTTCGCGACAGCCCGGCCACCGCCAAGGGCAAAGCCAAATTCGTATTGGCGACCGATGGCGAGCAATTCGAGGCCGAGGATCTGACCTCCGGAGAAACCGTCGCCTGCGAATATGCGGATTTCCCGGATCATTTTGGATTTTTTTTGCCGCTCGCCCGCATCACGACCGTCAGGGAGATTCGGGAGAGCGCTGTCGACATCAAGGCAACGGGGCGGCTGAATCGTCTGTACGTGCAGCTCCTCAAGGACAACCCGGAGTGGGGGACGGAAGAACGCCGTCATGACATGAACCATTTCATGGCGCGCCTCATCTTCTGCTTCTTCGCCGAAGACACCGACATCTTCAATGGCGACGATCTGTTCACGTCGACGGTTTCGCAGATGAGCGAGAGCGGCTCCGGGAATACCCACGAAATTATCGGCGAGTTGTTCCGGGCGATGAACACCAAGCTCGAAGACCGCGCTAAGGAGGGCACACCGCGTTGGGCCAATGTGTTCCCCTATGTAAACGGCGGCCTGTTTTCCGAAAGTCTTGAGGTTCCAACTTTTAGCCGCATAGCGCGATCATATCTGCTGCATATCGGTGGCTTGGATTGGAAGCAGATCAACCCCGACATCTTCGGGTCCATGATCCAGGCGGTTGCGGAAGACGAAGAACGCGGCGCCCTCGGGATGCACTACACAAGCGTCCCGAATATTCTCAAGGTTCTGAACCCGCTCTTCTTGGACGACCTGCGGGAGCAACTGGAGGAGGCCGGAGACAACAGTCGGAAACTCCTCAATCTCCGCAATCGCATGTCGAAGATCAGGGTGTTCGACCCCGCCTGCGGTTCGGGCAATTTTCTCGTCATCGCCTACAAGGAAATGCGCACAATCGAGGCCGAAATCAATGAGCGTCGCGGTGAGCCGGGCAGGCGCACGGACATCCGACTCACCAATTTTCGAGGAATTGAGCTGCGTGATTTTCCTGCCGAAATCGCCCGTCTCGCGCTGATCATCGCCGAGTATCAGTGCGATGTGCTCTATCGCGGCCAGCAAGAAGCCTTAGCCGAGTTCCTGCCGTTAGATGCGGAAAATTGGATTACTTGTGGGAACGCTCTACGGCTCGACTGGTTCCGGCTATGCCCGTCAACCGGAACTGGAGTGAAATTGGCCGGGGACGACTTGTTCCATACACCACTCGATCAGGCCCAGATTGATTTCGAGAATGAGGGCGGTGAGACGGTCATTTGTGGGAATCCGCCGTACTACGGAAGCAGAAAACAGACAAATGATCAAAAATCAGACCTTGAGCAGTTGTGTGCGGGCAAAATAAAGAAATGGAAATCCCTAGATTATGTGTCTGGCTGGTTTCTCAAGAGCCTCGACTACATTCAAAAACAACCGGCGATTTTCGCTTACGTTTGTACAAGCTCCATCTGTGAGGGGCTTCAAATCTCGGTGTTGTGGAAGCACCTGCTCAGCCAGCACGCTCATATCGTATTCGCGTACCGGCCATTCAAGTGGTCTAACTTGGCCGCAAAAAACGCTGGGGTTACCGTAAATATTGTTGGCGTTTCAAATGAGACATTCAGGCCGGACAAACGCATCTTTGATGGAGACCAAGTTAGAATTGTTTCGAACATTAGTCCTAACATATTAGCGACGCCCAACATTTTCGTTGGAACTAGGCCTAAACCGATTGCCGAACTGGCACCGATGATTACTGGGAGTATGCCCCGAGACGGAGGGCATTTAATATTCTCATTTGACGAGGCCAAAAATCTCTCACGTTCATATCCTGAGATCAGCGACTTTATGCGATCGTACGTGGGTACGGACGAACTTGTGAAAGGAAATCAAAGACGTTGTCTTTGGATTGAAAAAGACCAAATCGATACCGCGCGATCGATTCCAGATATAGCCGTTCGTTTAGAAAGAGTCTCAGAAATGAGAGCCGAAAGTCCGTTGGAGTCCACAAGTGAATTTGCCGATCAACCACACAGGTTTGTCTATTTGGCGGGAAGGGCAGAGCACCACACGATTGGGGTTGGCGGCGTATCTTCTGAAAATAGGGAGTATCTCCCGGTTGATCTTTTCGACAATCAGACGGTTCTCAGTAACCTTGCCTATGCCCTCTATGATGCGCCAATTTGGACCCTTTCTTTAATTTCTTCCCGATTACATATGGCTTGGATTGCCGCAGTTTGTGGAAGGCTAGAAACAAGGTATCGATATTCCAACACACTTGGCTGGAACACTTTCCCACTTCCGACCTTGACCGAGAAGCACAGAAAAGACCTCGCACATTGTGCGGAGGAGATACTTCTGGCTCGTGAGGCCCATTTTCCGGCAACGATTGCTGACCTGTATGACCCGGACAAAATGCCGGAGAATCTGCGCCGGGCGCATGACCAGAATGATGAGGTGTTGGAGCGTATATACATCGGCCGCCGATTCAAGAACGACACAGAACGTCTGGAAAAGCTGTTCGAGCTCTACACAAAGATGACGACGACATTTCCAGAGAACGACTACTCCAACTCCAAAATGAATGCGTCATGATGGAATTGCCCGATTGGATTGGACAATTTCTATTGGCTGGCGGTGGCGGCGCAGCGATCGCCTTTGGGTTGTTTCGATTTTGGGGCCAAAACTGGATCAAGCTCCAGTTGGATAAGGACCTTGAGACCGCAAAATCGGAGATATCAATCCACGCGGCCAAGAGACTGCGCTTGCAGGACAAGGAGTACGAAGTATTTCCCGAAATTTGGGCGCGGTTGAGTGACTCAAGAGCAAGCTTAGAAAGCGCTCTGGTGCAGTTTAGAGCCATGCCCGATCTGGATCGAATGTCGGACGATGATTTCGAGAAGTGGCTAGAGGGGACCGATCTGACTGACGAAGAAAAACAAATCATGAATTCATCAACCGACCGCCTCTCTTTGTACAACAAATATCTGGACTACAAGGCGCTTCGGAAGGCCCAGGAGAATTATCTCGAGTTTCAGACTTATTTCGAGAAGAACAGAATTTTCCTTAGGCCTGAGATCAGGATGAAATTTGACAAAATCGGAGGCCTGCTAAAGGAATGTTGGACGGCGAAAAAGGTAGATGTTGATCAAACTGATCAAACTAATTGGGGTGGACAGGTAGATTATTTGACTAAGGCATTTAAGGTTTATACGGATGAAGTTAAGCCCCTAATGGGTGAGTTGGAGGAAATGATTCAAGGCAGCTTGTTTCCTGAGAACGAGGGGGCGAAGCGATGACCTCCAAGGCAGAATTGTAGAATGTTTGAACCCGTCTCCTACGAGGATCTGAATTCGCGCCAAAAGGAGAACTACAACTTTCAAAAGGTTGCGGGGCGGCTGGCGGACTATGGCTACAATTGTCTGCGGCTCTCGGATGACTGGCAGGGCGCAGATTTCATCGCCTGCCATATCGATGGAGAGACCTTTCTCAAGGTTCAATTAAAGGGGCGTCTCACCATAGATAAGAAATATATCGGCAAGGGCATTTACATTGCTTTCCTCCACGGAGAGGACTGCTTCATTTATCCGCACGATGACTTCTTAAATGGCTTGATCGAGCGTGGCTTTCTCGGGGCACAAAGTCGCCTTTGGCGAGACCAGGGCACTAGGAGCTGGCCAAATCCCCCAGCGTGGGCCATCAAAATGTTGGAAGGATATAGGATATAGTTTGATGGCAAGGCCGGTCCCATCAATCACCGTCAATTACGCCCAAAACGGCAGCTCCAAATCGTCCAACGAGTTGGGCATGCGGGTCATGCAGGAGCGCGCCTATGAGAAGCGCGGCGAACAGTACCTGTTGATCAAATCGCCGCCGGCGTCGGGCAAGAGCCGCGCATTGATGTTTATCGCGCTGGACAAGCTCGAGAATCAGGGAATCGAGCAGGCCGTTGTCGTCGTGCCGGAACGGGCGATTGGGGCCAGCTTCAATGACGAACCGCTCAACGACTTCGGTTTTTGGGCTGACTGGACGGTGGAGCCCAAATGGAACCTGTGCAACGCGCCCGGCGAGGAGGGCGGCAAGGTCAATTCGGTCAAGGCGTTCCTGGAGAGCGACGACAAGACCCTGGTCTGTACCCATTCGACGTTCCGGTTTGCCGTGGACCGGTTCGGCGTCGAGGCGTTTGATAACCGCTTGGTCGCCGTCGATGAGTTTCACCATGTGAGCGCCAATCCGGACAACAAGCTCGGCACGCATCTCGGGCAGTTTATCGCCCGCGACAAGGTCCATATCGTCGCGATGACCGGGTCGTATTTCAGGGGGGACGCGGAAGCCGTCCTCGCGCCGGACGACGAAGCCCGATTCGATACCGTGACCTATACCTATTACGAGCAGCTCAACGGCTATGAATATCTCAAGACCCTGAACATCGGGTATTACTTTTACGCCGGGTCATATGCCGAAAGCATTTTGGAAGTTCTCGATCCCACGGAAAAAACCATCATCCATATCCCTCACGTCCAATCGCGGGAGAGCACCAAGGACAAGCACAGGGAAGTCGAGAACATCAGCGAAGAGCTCGGTGACTGGAAGGGGATCGATGAGGATACCGGTTTTGATCTCGTCGAGACCGCCGACGGCAGAACCCTCCGAATAGCGAATCTTGTCGACGACGTTCCATCGAAGCGGGACAAGGTCTCCGCGTCCCTCAAACGGCCAGAGGAAAAAGACAATCGGGACCATGTGGACATCATCATCGCCCTCGGCATGGCGAAGGAGGGTTTCGACTGGATTTGGTGCGAACACGCATTGACCATCGGTTATCGCGCGAGTCTCACGGAGATCATTCAAATCATCGGCCGGGCGACCCGGGATGCCCCCGGCAAGACCCATGCGCGCTTCACCAACCTGATCGCAGAGCCGGACGCCTCGGAAGAGGCCGTAACCGACGCGGTGAACGACACTTTGAAGGCGATTGCGGCGAGCCTGCTCATGGAACAGGTGCTGGCCCCCAAGTTCAACTTCACACCAAAGAACAAGGATAGCGGGCCGATCGAGGGATATGACTACGGAGTGGGCGGTTACGATCCCAATTCCGAGAATATCGGCTTCAATAAAGCGACCGGGCAGTTCCAGATCGAAATCAAGGGGCTGTCGGAGCCGGAGAGCGACGAGGCCAAACGCATTTGCCAGGAGGATTTGACCGAGGTCGTCGCCGCTTTCGTGCAGGACAAGACGGCGCTTGAGCGCGGCATGTTCGACGAGGAGATGGTTCCGGAAGAGCTGACCCAGGTTCGAATGGGCAAGATCGTCAAAGACAAATTTCCGTCTCTGAGCGACGTGGATCAGGAAGCGATACGGCAACACGCCGTCGCGGCGTTGAATCTCACGCAGAAGGCAAAGGAAATCGTCAATTCCGAAGACGATGGGGGTGCCGTCGGCAATACCGCGTTGATCGACGGCGTCCGCAAGTTCGCGATGGATGTGCGCGATCTGGATATGGACTTGATCGACAATATCAATCCCTTCGGCGAGGCCTACGCCATTCTCGCCAAGGCGATGAATGAAGAGAGCCTGAAGCAGGTGGCGGCCGTCATCGCCTCCAAGCGGATCAACCTGACGTCGGACGAGGCCCGCGAACTTGCGGCGCGGGCACTTAAATTCAAGCAGGAGCGGGGCCGGCTGCCGTCAATCACATCCCAAGACGCATGGGAGAAGCGTATGGCCGAGGGCGTCGCCTTCCTCGCACGTATGCAGGCCGAGGCCGAATATGACTAAAGCGAGGTTCACGGAAGAGGATGCCGCCCTCCTCGCCGAGCTTGGCGTCGAGGCCGAGGCCAAGAAGACCCCGGCCCGGACCCCGAAGGAGGAGAGGATCATCGCCGGGTTCGAGGAAATACAGCGGTTTGTGGACGAGCATGGCCGGACGCCTCTGCATGGCGAGGACAAGGATATCTTCGAGCGGATTTATGCGGCGCGGCTGGATCAAATCCGCCGGCAGGCTGAATGCATGGACTTGTTGACGGACTTCGATCATCAGGGGCTGCTAAGCGGCGCAAGTGGCGAACAGGAGGAGGCCGCGGTCAATCTGAGCGATGTGGAACTCCTCTACCAGCTAGGGGTTTCCGCTCCGGTGGAAGGGGACGTGACCGAACTGCGCCATGTGAAATCGCGCGCCGAAAAACGAGCAGCGGAAGAAATTGCAAATCGGACCATTTGCGAGGACTTCGAGAAGTTCAAGCCTCTCTTCGAGGCGGTCCGGAACGATCTGGACACCGGTGTCCGCGAAACCAATCAATTCAGGAAGGATGCTGGCTTCCTGAAAGCCGATATCAAGAAGGGGCAGTATTATATCCTCGGCGGGCAAACGGCGTACGTTGCCGAGGTCGGGGAGCCATTCGCCGCGCCCAACGGAGAAATGGACGCCCGAATGCGTGTCATCTATTCCAACGCCACCGAGAGCAACCTGCTGCTCCGCTCCATGCAGAGAGCTCTATACAAGGATGAGACAAGCCGGATCATCTCCGATCCAAGCGCCGGGCCATTATTTTCCGAAAACGTCGAGGAAGATGATGCCGCCAGCGGCACAATCTATGTCCTGAGAAGCAAGTCGGACCACCCGACGGTGAAGGAGCATCGGGAGGTGCTCCATAAGATTGGCGTCACCGGCGGCAGCGTCGAGAAGCGAATTGCGAATGCCGCCCACGATGCGACCTTCCTGCTGGCGGAAGTCGAGATCGTCGCCACGTACGAGCTGTTCAACATCAACCGGACAAAGCTCGAAAATGTGATCCACAAATTCTTCGACTCCGCTCGCCTGGAGATCGAAATCAAGGATCGTTTCGGCAATCCGGTCGTTCCAAGGGAATGGTTCCTCGTACCCCTGTTCGCCATCGACGAGGCGGTGGAGAAGATCAAGGACGGGTCGATCACCGACTACGCATACGACCCTTCAAGCGCCAAGTTGACAATGCTCTGATCCGCGTTGCAGGCGACTGGAACGTTATTTTACCTCCCGACGCTGTCTAGATGTCGGAAACGCGGAGAGCTTGCGCGAATGGTATAACTTGGCGCAAGAACATGGACCGCTCGAAGCGCAAGCAAATAAGCGGGCGCGGTGCCGCTGGCAAGACGGCGGTGGTAGGCGTCCAGGGTCGGGGGACCAAACGAGTCCGGGCAGAAACGGTCCACTCCACCGCCCCCGCCACCCCGCAAGGCTTCATTGCCGGTCACGCGGTTCCCTTCCGCCAAGGTGCACACGAATGACGCTGGCGCTTACCTGGGCATGCCCTTTGCGGGACAGGGGAGTCATATAGTCCATGAAACGGGACACGAAAGGACCAGATCGTCTTGAGCACTGCTACGAGGCTAGGTGGGCCTTTGGTGTAGTTGACAATGATTTTGGCGCCGGACGTGGCACCGAAAGAGATAGTTTCAGCTGGCCATTCCCATTACCTGCCTCAGTCTGTCCCGCAGTTCTTGTCGTTCCAATTCTCGGAATATGAATGGCGCATGTCTTCGAAGAAAGTCCAAGGATATATCGCCTTCACAATAGTCAACAACGTAATTTAGTCGCGCGGCCACACAAGTATCGTCGTCATTTAACTTCAAGCGGGAGATGGTCTGAAGAACAGCTTCTTTGTCAGGTTGAGGTAAATCTTGTCGCGGTTTGACTAGCATTGAAGGGAAGTCGAGAACAAACATGACGCCGGCAATAACAAATGGGTCGAGAATATCTTGGTGGTCACCCTTTCTTCCGTTCAATCTCCCGCACACCAGTCGATAATTGCTCCAGTCATACGCCCGCTGAGGATCAACACTTTTTGGCACGAAATGCTCGACGGTTTGCCAGCCCGTATCTGGGGATATCCAGTGACAGGTGTATGCACAGATTTCGCCGTAAGCAGATCGTAGTGCTCCGGCGGCTTCTCGCCAATACGCGTGCGCCGCGAATTCCTTGCTAGTTGGATTGGGATTGGCAAACAAGAACTGTTGGCCCGGTTGCCTAACATTTTCGTCGAAGTCATCTGGTTCCGGCTGCTGTGCGACGAAAATCATTCTTCTGACTGGTATTGTTCGGCGAAGAAGCGCCAACGGGGCCAAAACTCGTCATCGTCTCGCAGGCAGCTAATCAAATCGCTATTCACCCTGGTGACTTCTTCAGGATCTGGATCGTCGGACAGTTGCAGACTCTTCGCTGCTTCGATTGCCCGTTCCGCTGCTATCGATCGGGCATGGAGTAGACCAAAGATATCGGACATCAACCACGCATCTGCACTTCCGTGCTTTTGAAACTCAACACGTTCAATTTCCACCGATTTTTTTTCTAAAAAAAGGTGGTGGAGGGCATCAATTTCGTCAGAAAATACTGTTTCGGCTGACGCCAGGACCAACGGCGAGTGGGTGGCAATGTGGGCTTGCACACTCAAATTGTCTGAAAGCCTATCTATCACCTTATTTATCGCCGGAACGATCGCGCGTTGCCATTTTGGATGAAGGTGCGCTTCGATCTCATCAATGACAAGAACCATGCCGTCCTGCGGAACCCTTTTTGCCAACTCGGAGTTTTTTTTGTGTTCAAACCATGCCCAGACCACAAAATATGCGAGTCCGACAATTCGCTGCACGCCAGCAGAGGCATGCAGAATTGGGACTTGCCCATATTCCATGTTTAGCGTCGGAATTTCCCGGGAGTTGTTCGGCATCATGACAGGCTCATCGGGAACTAGGCGCTCCGATTCTGAGGGCGACAAAATTTCCAGACACTCAATAAACGCGGAGTAAATTTCCTCGAACCGGTCTCCTCTAGTTTGCCAACTTACCCAGTCTCGGATTAACCCATTGCAAATATGCAGGATCTGGCCCTGCCCATCCTTGATTTCCTTTCCATTCCAGAGTTCTTCTCGACTCATCACTATCTGATTGCTGAGCACTGGAATGGTAGGTCTGGATGGGTCCCAGACTACAAACGAGCCATCATGCTTCGCGTATATTGCAAGCCCACTGAGGCTATCGCCCGCCATTCTCAATGCCCATGCTTGGGCATCCCAGTCATATTGAGCTTTAAAGGTTCTTGACGAACTTCTTGAAGTTTCGACCGAAAACTCGATGCTGGGGTCACTTGTATGAACATTTGCTCGCGGCGCAGCGGGGTAGTCACCCCAGTGGCCAGAAATTGTCCACCATACACAGTCTAGAAGAAATGTTTTCCCCAAGCTATTGTCGCCGGTGACGATATTTAGGCGTTCGCTTGGTTCGTAACGCAATAACTCCGTAGGCCCCACATACCTAATTTCTAAACGGTCCAATTTGACCGCGCCGCGTTGCGTCTCGCCAGGTGGCCAACCAATGATTTCGAGTAGTTTCTCTTCGGTAATCGGGTCGCTATCTAGCCAACCATCCACAAGTTCGGCCCGATTGGGCTCATCCTCATTGCACAGACGCAGTTCGTGGTCAGATAGATTGAACTCTTTGCGCAACTTCTCGATCAGATCACTGGGCTGGACTTCTTTGTGAAACTCTTGATCTCTGTAAAGCCATACAGCAAGGTGGAACAAAGGAATTCTTGAACTGTGAGTTTCCGTACGCAAGTTGTCGAGAAGGTCGACGTATCCATTCTCCCAGCCCCAGAAGGGCTCGCCTTTTGTGTGAATTATCGCACCCCCAAATGTGTCGACGGTTATGCGTTGAAGTGCTCCACTGGGGTACTTTTCGGATAACCAGCGATTTGAGGGGTTCGAGGTTCTGAACGGATTATAGTAGCCGGAGTATTTGTCGCTTGGCTTGTAGTAATCTTTAAGAAATTCCCGCATGAGTGCGGCAAAGTTTAGACGTGTTGTCGCACCCGATGGCAAACCGCGTAGTTTGAAAGCGAGAAACGCCATCCCAAAGTACGGATGCAAATTCTCGAGTTCGACGAGAGATCGCCTGATTTGTTCGCCTGCGATCCAGACAGCATTCATCTACAACTTACCCAGCAGGTTGGCCGAGTACTCACAATACTCTTTATTTAGATCGATACCCACCGCGGGACGTTGGGATTCGACGGCAACTTTGAGAGTTGTTCCGGTGCCAACAAAAGGGTCCAAAACCTCACCGCCCTCAGGACAACCGACATTCAGACACTTACTTACCAGTTCTTCAGGAAAAGCAGCGGCATGTAGACCATTGCTCGATTTTGGACGAGAAGAGATTTTCCATATGTCTTCTTGGTCGCCAAGCGCATTCCTGTCAAAAAAATAACGTTGGGACTTGGTAAACATGAGGACCATTTCATACGTCCTCCACGGTCGATCTTTGGCGGTGGGCTCGGGCATCGCTGCTTCACGTTGCCAAATTATAGGGGAACGAAGCACCCAGCCTCTGTTTATCATCTCCAGTGAGACGCGCCACGGAATTCCAATCAACGTTTTCCGAGGTACTCCCAATCCTGGGCCGTCGACTGCGCGAAGGCCGAATCGCCTTGCCTGATTTTTCTTGTCGTTTCCTTTTGGTTTGCCCTTTGCAGAGTAGTAGGTGTCGGAAATATTAAGAAATAGTACGCCGCTCTTCTTCAATACCCTTTGGACACCGTCCATTGAGTCTGCTATCGCTTCAACATAGCCATCAATCGAACTCTCTAACCCAATTTGTCCGTCTACTTTGTAGTCACGCAGCCAGTAATATGGCGGAGACGTCACAACACAATCGAACCTGTTTTCGTCCAATCCTTTGAGAACTGATCGCACGTCGCCTCGCAAAACCTCCCATCTGATTCCATCTTTAGTATTCCCTGCCCAATCATTGAGGCCTGAGGGTTGGGTCAGCCCGGCATCTGGCAAATGAGCAGACTGATGTTTCAATTGTTTGGAATGCTTGGTGGTCAAGTTTAAATTCTCACACAGACATTTCGAATGGAATTTCGAGGACAGAGTTTACAGGAACTATGTAGCCGAAAGGCAATCTTTCACGCAAATCCGTAGGCAACGGTACACGATCGGAATGTCATGAATGTCGCCTTGTCAAACCCATCGGCCATACATGTGGCGCTCGCGGGGACGACAAGGCGACGGAAAGATGTGGAGGTCCATCGCTTCCGCGATCAGGCTCCCGACACGCTCCGCCGCCTCGACAAGGTGCGCATCGTCAAGGTGGGCGTAGCTCGCGGTGGTCCGGTGCCGCCTGTGACCCAACAGCCTTCCCACCAGGGGGTTGTTGAAAAAGCCCGGCAGTCGTGATTCTCTGCCCCCATATTTTGTGTTCGTTTCTGGGATGCTACGAGATGTTGGGACGCAAGGCTCGCGACCAGTTGGAACTGTTCGTTATATCGACGCCATCTATGGCGCTCCGAGGGCTTCCACGGCGAGGCGAAAACTTGGCACGGGCTCGGGCGCGCGATCCGGCGCGGCCTCGACAACATGAAGATCCAGGCCTACCTCACGGCCGCGGCGATCAATCTCAAGCGGCTCGCCACCGCTCTTCTTCCCGCCCTGTGGGCCACTTTGGTGTCTCGAGCCGTCTCGACGGCCCCGCTCCGCGCCAATCCTGTCCACACGCTCCGAACCGAACTCCGGACGATCGCCGCCGCCTATTGCTGCGCATGCGTCGAGCCAGTATCGGGTTCTTCAACAACCCCGCCAGCGGCAGGTTCTCGCCCGCCATGACGGCCTGGCTTGCCGCCGTGTGCCGCAGGTCGTGCAGGCGGAGCCTGCCGAGTTCGGCGTCGGCGCAGACCGCGCGCCAGCATGCGATGAGGCTGGATTGGCCTCGCGCCTCGGCGTAGCGCGGAAACAGGAAAGCATCCTTCTCGCGGTGACCGGGCAGCGCGTCGATGACGGCCCGCGCGGCCTCGCCGAGCGGCGCCGTGCGCGGTCCGGTCTTCGTGTCGGTGAGGGTCAACAGCCGGATGGCGGCGACGGCCTCGGGCCAGCTCGTCCGCGTCGAGGAAGCGGGCGACGTTGCTCCTCGGGGTTCTTCGCGATGCCAATGTCTTCCCACTCGGAGCGGGTGGCTCGTTTCATCGTTCGGGTCTTTCGTCTTTCCCAAAGGTTGGTGAGCGAAATGGGGATAGCGGCTTTGGTCACTCTTCAGTAGATCGTGTCGGCGATGAAGCGGGTCTTTGATCCTCTCTGTTGGGTCTGACTGAGTCAGTTGCTCTACCGGCGAGTTCCTTCACCTGTCCAGCAAATCCCGGGACATTCTTCATGGCCCTCTTCATGACGTCTGAGGAAGCGAGTTCGTGCCATGGACTGCCGTGGCTGTCTACCTCCACAAGACGCAACGGGAGTTCATCAAGCCGCGCCAGTGCCGACGCGAGCAACTTAGCTTCCATGTCCTCATCAAATCGCGCTGTCTCGCGTCGGAAACCCTCATACGCTCGGGAAACGGAGGCTTTGAATGCATAATCTTCCGACAGCCGAAATCGTTGACCAATTTGTTTCGTCGCCAGCCATGCAAACCACACTGGAGCACCGACCGACAATATGGACAACAACACATGAATTAGAATCACCGCCTGGGATGCACTTGGGCCAAGTAACGCTTGTGACAACGATCCAATTTGGGTTGTGCCGAAATAAGTCCCTGACACGAGGGCCACAAATAGACCGGCAATCCAGAACCACATCGACCTCGACAAAGTCTTGGACCGCTCATCAAACGCAGCAGCCAATCCAACACTGGTTGCAGCGGAGTATGCTGTTTCACAGCGTTCGAGTACCGCTCCAGCCTCTTCCGCACTATCCTTTAATTGCTTGTCGAGATCGTCGGCAGCCTTCCGTATATCTACAATTCGTCCTTGATCCTGCGTCGCGTCGTCAACTAACCCACTAATTTTGTCTCGCGCTTCGGCGAGAGACTCCAGGTCGGCGGGAAGTTGATCGGCCGCGTTGT
The DNA here is from genome assembly GCA_028820795.1 of Nitrospinota bacterium. Classification (GTDB taxonomy): domain Bacteria; phylum UBA8248; class UBA8248; order UBA8248; family UBA8248; genus Bin107. The sequence goes on from JAPPHK010000050.1 coordinate 22,090, forward strand.
AAGCACTTTCGATTCGCCCTACCATCGTGGAAAGAGCAGCGGTACGGGGTTCTAGTTCCTTCAGAGTGGCTTCTAGGCCAACCAATTTCTTTCTCAGAGCGCGCAATTTGCTCATTGTCTCCGCACTCTTGTCTTCCTTGAGGACAGGCGATAGTGCTTTCCGCAAGCCATCAATTGTGAGCTCATATGCGGGAACCGCTTGCCCGGCGTTACCCCACATGTTTGGCACCGTTTGTTGGTGAAGATGCGTTAGACGACGCACATAGTCAGTGATTAGTGCTTCGGAATCACCCAAGTCATCCGTTTCATGATCTTCGATAAAATCGATGACCGACTGTGCTTCCTCGACCAACTCTGCCCTGGAAAGACCTGGGAAAGCCCAATTGCCGTGTGCAACGCTAAACGGATCGTCACTCGGAACATGTTCCTTCAACTGGTGGATTACTGTCTTAAGCTCTTCCTGAATGGACTTTAGCGACGAGTGCATTAGGGTTCTCCAATGAGTGTTCAGATTGCGTAGCACTCAGGGGATCGACTGGTGCCGCTTCCAACCTACTTCAAGGTCTATGGTTCATGTCTCAGGGGCCAAAGAACGCCTGCCCTTTCTTCGCCCCATATATAATGTTGTCTCCGCGATGCAAGCGATGATGAACGCTCCCATTCCTGCGCGCCCGTTCTAGGCTCGGGACCCACTAAAAGTTTGTTGATGAGTTTTGCCGATGATGGTGTTTCGATTGGACAGGAGGCACGACATGAGTGATCTATTTTGGCTGACGCCTGAGCAGCTTCGTCGCTTCCCGGTCTTTCGTTCGGCCGCGTATTCGCCGTCCTCGCGGATGGCGCGTTGCAGGCGGAATATTTCCTGCTTCACGAGCTCTTTACCGATGAGGCGGTCGTGAGAGATTGTGGATTTTGCTGAACCATAGGGCGGCTACTGGCTCATGCCGAGGCTCCTGGACCGGCGGTGTTTTTCACTCTCCTTTTCCCCGGGCATTCCGTGCTTTTCGGTCTCGCGGCGGACATAGGCGTCGAGTTCCTCCCGCGCGGT
>JAPPHK010000148.1 GCA_028820795.1 Nitrospinota bacterium
GCTCGTGCCCCGCCCGATCTCATCAAGTATGACGAGGCTCCTCGGGGTGGCGTTTCGCAGTATGTGCGCGGTCTCAACCATCTCGACCATGAAGGTCGAGCGCCCGGCGGTGAGGTTATCCGACGCCCCAACCCTTGAGAAAATTCTGTCGACTATCCCGAGGCGTGCCGCCCGGGCCGGAACAAAGCTTCCCATCTGGGCCATAAGCGATATGAGCGCCACCTGCCTTATGAGTGTCGATTTGCCCGACATGTTGGGCCCCGTGATGATCATGAAGCGCTTGTCCTGCGAATCAAGTGTGACGTCGTTCGGGACGAATCCCCCTTCGGCGCCTATTCTCTCGACCACGGGGTGGCGGGAGTCTTTTAGTTCGATTGTGGGGTGCTGGACAAACTCGGGTCTGCAGTAACCGTAGCGAGACGCGATCTCTCCCATGGAGCAGAAAACATCTGCTTCCGCGACCATCGAAGCCGTTGCCTTTACGCGCGGGGACTCAGCGGCCGCCCGCGCGCGCATCTCCTCGAAAAGCGAGGCCTCAAGTTCGGCTATGCGTTCAGCGGCGGTGAGTATCTGCTCTTCGTATTCCTTTAGCTCGGGGGAGGTGAAGCGTTCGCTTCCCGCAAGTGTCTGTCTTCTTGAGTAATCCTCGGGCACAGAGGAAAGCTTTGACTTTGTAACCTCGATGTAGTAGCCGAATACCCTGTTGTACCCAATCTTGAGCTTGGCTATCCCCGTTCTCTCCCTCTCCCGCCCCTCAAGCTCTGATATCCATCTGCGCCCGTCGCTCTGTATCTTTCGAAGCCGGTCAAGCTCGGGGGAAAAGCCTTCCCTTATAATCCCTCCTTCCCGCACAGAAACAGGCGGCGCCTCCACAAGCGCGCTCTCCAAATAGCCGCGCAGACCGCGAAAATCATCCATCCTCTCCCGAAGGGAGGTAAGAACATCCGAGCCGAGATCCGCCATGGCGTCGCGGAGTCTTTCCACGTAAAAAGAGGAATCCCGAAGCGATGCAAGGTCCCTGGGTCTGGCGGAAGGGGTCTCTATCCTGTGTATCAGTCTCTCAATATCCCCGACCCGCCCGAGCGCCTCCATCAGCTCTTCTCTTGCGGAGATGCCCTCAAGCAGTTCTCCCACGGCCTCCTGCCTTCTGCCTATCTCTTCCGCGTCAAGCAGCGGGTAGCTCATAAAGCGGCGAAGGAGCCTAGCGCCCATGGGCGAGCGGGTCTCGTCCATTACGCCTAGCAGCGAGTGCTTAAGAGATCCTTCGCTTGAGCTTCTGATCTCAAGGTTCCTCGCGGTCCACTCGTCTATTTTCATGTAGTCGACCGTGTCGTAGTACTTCGGGAACCCTACCTCCGGCATGAAGTCCTTCTGGGTTTCCCTGAGGTAATCGAAAAGCGCTCCGCAGGCACGGACGCAGGCGGGGATTTTCTCGATCTCGAGGGCTTCCAGGGTAAGAACCGCAAAACCGTCCCTCAGGATTTCCCTGCACCTCTCAAGCTCCCATTTCCAGGAATCAACCTTCGTTACGAGCGTACGGGGACTTGCGTCTAACAGGGATTTAAGCCAGGGAGGTTCCGCGTCGGAATCCGTGATGAGAATTTCCCTCGGGTCGATGCCGGCAAGCTCCGAGATAAGGTCTTCGGGCGAGCGGAAAAAGGATGTCCTGAATTCCCCTGTCGAGATGTCGCAGAAGCAAAGCGCGAAGCCGTCTTTTTCCTCTGCTACGCACGCGAGGAAATTGTTGTTTTTTGATTCCAGGTTCTCTGAATCCAGAACTGCCCCGGGAGTAAGAACCCTGACGACCTTTCTCTCCACGAGTCCTTTTGTTTTCTTCGGGTCGCCCACCTGTTCGCAGATAGCCACTTTCTTTCCGCTTCCGAGGAGTTTTGATATGTGGGTCTCCGCGCTGTGGTGGGGAACGCCGCAGAGAGGCACAGGATTTTTCTTTGAGCGGTCCCTCGAGGTGAGGGCTATGCCGAGTATTTCCGACGCGGTTTTCGCGTCGTCATAGAACATTTCGTAAAAATCCCCGAGCCTGAAAAGAAGTATGGTATCCGGATACCCTTTTTTTACGCTCAGGTACTGACTCATAAGGGGGGTCT
>JAPPHK010000162.1 GCA_028820795.1 Nitrospinota bacterium
GGCCGAAAAGGGCGGGAAACGTGGAGCCGACGCTCGCCTCCACCGCCACGTCCCCTGCAGCGGCGAGGATGGAGGCCGTCTCGTCCGTCTCGGCGCAAGTCATCTTCTCCACACCCGCGATGAGGGCGAAATCCACCTGCCCCGAAGCCACCGCCAGCACCCCCTGGCGCATGGCGAGCCCTCCCGAGGCGCAGGCGCCCTCGAGGCGGGTGCAGGGCACCGCGCCCAGCCCCGCGGCGTGCGCCACCATGGGTGCTACGTGGTTTTGCCCGACGAAGGCATGGCCGGCGAAATTCCCCAGAAAAAACACCTCGATCCGTTCAGGACCGAGGCTCGCGTCTTCAAGCGCGTTCCTGCAGGCGACAGCGCCCAGGGCGACGAGGCTCTCGGATCGCACACCGAAGGGCGTGATGCCCGCACCTATGATCGATACGCCGCGCACTTTTCACCTCCTCGCTGTATTCAGACGTGTGATTCGCGCATATCCACGAACCTTTTCGCCTTGAAAGTCGTTCGCTCGAATGAACCGGCGGGCAAAACCTCCACCTCGGGCGTCACCAGGAGTTCCGCCCTGAGCTTATCGCGCAATTTATCGCTCAGGCCCGAATTCGCCTCACCCTCGGCCGCTTCGGCCACGACGACGCAACGATCCCGTCCCGTAGAACCATCCGGGTGCAATTCCACGCGAAACTCGTTGCTGAGACCCGAAAAACTCCGCACCACCTCTTCCACCTGGATGGGATAGAACTTCGCCCCCTTGTAGATGACGAGATCGTCATGACGGCCCAGAATCCCCCCCGGTGATCGCAGGTGCGTTCTGCCGCAAGGGCTCGGGGAGCTGTCCACGCGCGCGAAATCGTTCGTCCAGTAGCGCAGCATGGGCGTGGCCTCGCGCGTGAGATGCGTGATGACCAGAATGCCCACCTCGCCTTCGGGCGTCGGCTGTTTCGTCTCGGGATCGACCACCTCGATGATGTGGTGGTCCTCCGCCCAGATGAGGCCCGACTTCGCCGCCGATTCACTCGCGAAGGTCGGCCCGATCTCGCCCAGCCCGTAATAATCATAGGCGTCGACGCCGAGGGCGGCCTCGATTCGAGAGCGCGTGGAGGGGTTCTGCGCGCCCGCCTCCCCGCCGAAAGAGCCGATTTTCAAAGGGATGTCCCCGGGGCCCACGCCGCTTTCGGTGAGTTTCTCGCCGATATACAGACCATAGCTCGGCGTGCTCAGGAGCACCGTCGAGCCGATGGTGGTGAGGTAGAGAATCTGGCGCTCCGTCATGGCGGCGCCGATGGGTATCACGAAACAGCCGATTTTCTGCGTGGCGTAGTGCACGCTCATCCCGGCGACCCACAGGCCGTAGCTGAAAGCGTTCTGGACGATGTCGCCCGGCCGCACCCCGAAGCTCCACATCGTTCGCGCCGTGAAATCCGCAATGTTCTCGACGTCTTTCTTGCTCCAGATCGTGCTCACGGGCACGCCGGTCGTTCCCGTGGAAGGGTGGAGTTCTCCCCACGCATCCCGCGGAGCAACGGTGTATCTCCCGAAGGGCGGATGCGCTTGCTGCTCGTCTCTGAGTTCTTGTTTTGTGACGAAAGGAATTTTCCGCAGGTCGTCCAGATTGCGGATGGAGTCGGGTCCCACGCCCGCCGCGTCCAAGCGTTCACGGTAGAATTCTGATTCTTGATAGCAGCGGCGGACCTGCCATTTGAGGCGTTCGAGTTGCAGGGAGGCGAGTTCATCGCGCGCCATGCGTTCGATGCACTGATCCCAGAAATCACCGTTTCCCAACATGGCCGCGGAACCTTCTAGTAGAGAAAAGCGAGCAAACTTGTCCCGCACCCCAGAGCCCGTATTTAATTTGCAGTCGAAAATCCCGGAAAGAGACGATAGAAAAAATAGCACACCGGGGGATGGCGCGCAAGAAAAGTCTTTTCAGGCAACCCCCGAAACCCCGATCCGGGAGATGAGAACTACCAGTTCAGAAGGTGATCGTCGTTCCCGCCGCCTGCGGGTCATCCAGCGCGCCGAGGAGCGCTTCCATCACGCGAGCCGGACTGGTGCGGCCCTCGAGATTCAGCATGAAGCCATCCATCAACTCGCGTCTCATCCAACCCGCAAACACAACCGCTTCGTCCAGATCCTGCGGTTCCGCCTTTGGTCCCTCGAAACTCTCGTCCAGAAATATCTCTTCTATCTTTTCTTCCAGAGCGCGAGCGGGCGGCTCGCCTCTCTCGAAGGATACTTCATGGGCGAGGAGTCCATCCTTGATGAAATAACAGTATCTCTCCTCGCGCGTCTGCCCGGGTTCGACGATGATGCGCCTTCTTCTCTCGACGGAGGGCCCCGAGAGGGCGTACATCTTCACCAGATGATGAATGCGGGCGATATGGCGCCTCAGTTTGCCGGGTGACGGCCCCTCCACCCCCCAGGCCTTCTTCAGAAGGGAGAATACGCCCTCATCCTCTTTCCGAATACGACCTTCGAGGATGCCCCGCAAAGTCTCGAACAGTTCAGCATATTCCGCATCTTCCAGCCGGGGCCGTTTTTTGCCGCGCGGGAATGCACTGCGCTTCTTGGCATCCCGGTACACTTTGGGCGCTTCAAAGGGGAGCGGAAAGGCCGCGGAAATGGCCTCCAGCAAATCGGAGAGCTGCGCTTTTTTCCGAAACGGGCCATAATAGCGGGCGCCGTCTCGAGTGAGACGGGAGACGAAAGATACCCCCGGCCGGTCGCCGCCCGTCGAGAGCCTCAGAAAACCGCCGCCCGCTACGGAATGGTTCCCGTTCACAAGGCTTGATTTCCGCAACGCACGGAAAGCTTCGACGTTCATGGCCAGTTCGCTTCGCAGGCTCGTCGACTCCACACGGCGTACGCCCTTGAGCCTGAGGGCGAATCGCCCGGCGGAGCGATTCTTGGGATAGAACATATCCCGCACCGCCCGCTGTATGTCATTGGCCTTGCCAGCGAACACGAGCCTATCGTCCTTGTCATACAGGCGAAAAACGCCGCGCTCGCGCGGGAGAGATTCAATCTTCTCCGGGTCGAGCCGAATCCCTTCCGCCATCGGTGGCGAAACACCCTCGTCTTGTTGCTGAAACTCGAGCAGGGATTCGAGGCTGTCCAGCCCCATAAGCCGGCACATCTGCGTAAAGCGGATGAAAATCTGCGCCGTCGTTTCGGCGTCGCTTAAGGCGCGATGTCTTCCCTCCCCGGAATCGGGAAGCCCCAGGGAAGCGCTCAACTCGCCTAAGTTGAAGCGTTTTTGACCCGGCAGCAACTGGTTCGCCAATTCAAACGTACAAAGGACCCGAGGCGAAAAATCGCGCTCCAGGAACTCTTGTGCGTAATACTGAAGAAAATGGAGGTCGAAATTCGCGCAGTGGGCGACGAACACGCACCCGTCGATGAATTCCAGAAACCCGGGCAACTCCTCCATCAGCCCCGGTTTGGACGCCACCATGGCGTCGGTGATGCCCGTCAGGCGAACGACGTTCCAGGGAATCTCCCGGCCCGGGTTGACCAGGACATCCCTGGAATCCACCACTTCGCCGGCGCGAACCTTGACGGCGGCCAACTCCGTAATCCGGTGCTGTGGGGGGCGCCCGCCCGTGGTCTCGATATCGACGACGGCGAAGGTGGTATCGGGAAGGTAGGGACAGGAGAGCAAACGGGCGGCCTCTTCCGCGCTCATGAGGCCGTTCGTTCCGTTCGCGGCGCATCTATCAAGAAGGGGAGCGAGAATATCGAATGCCGCCGAATCTTCTATCTCTTTTAGGTTCAATGCGTTGCGGACATATTGGAACGCAGCGGACTCTTGAATCGCCACCCTTTTCTCTCGCGTCGTTTCCTGAGCCATAAGTTCGCGCTTTTGTGAAGACATGGGCCGTGAGTCGTACAATGTGCTCCAAATGTAGCAGAAAGCGCATGAGGATCATAGTCCGTTACCCATAAGCTCGTTCACCATGCGCGTCTGTTTTGGTATAACCCAAGGACATGGCCTTTTCCTGAGGAGGGAAACCTTGTTCGGAAGCATCGGAATGACGGAGTTGATCGTGATCATGGTGGTCGCCCTGGTCGTCATCGGACCCAAGCGTCTGCCGGAGTTGGCCCGCACGCTCGGGAAGGCCCTGGGCGACTTCAAGCGCGCCACGTCGGACTTTCAGAACAGCTTCAGCATGGAAGACGACTACGATCTCGACGTTCTCGACGAGGAAGCAAAGGAGAAGAAAAAAGAAGCAAGCCCCGAAGAATCAGAAGAAGATAACGCCGACGAGGTGGTACGCGCAGCGGAAAATGACGACACGGCGGAGCATACCGCCGAACCGGAGCAGACCGAAACGGACGAACCCGCGACAGCGGCAGGCGAGGCCACGCCTGAGGTGGAGGCCGCCGCCACGGAGAGCGAACCGGCCGAGGATAAGACCGGAACCTCACGAGAGGACGACAAGCAGACGTGAGCGGCGATAGTTCCATGCCCCTCACCGGGCACCTGACAGAGTTGCGCAACAGAATCCTCTACATCCTCGGCACGATTCTCGTCGTGTTCGTGGGGGCTTATTATTTTTCGGGCGAACTGCTGACCCTGATGCAGCGCCCCATCGCCGATCAGAAACTCGTTTTCCTGTCGCCGACCGAGGCCTTTTTCGCGCATATCAAGGTCTCGTTCTTCTGTTCGGTGTTCATCAGCCTTCCCATCATCCTGGTCCAGATTTGGCGCTTCTGTGCTCCCGGGCTTCTGGATCGGGAAAAACGCTACATCGTGCCCTTCGTGTTCTTCTCGACGCTCAGCTTTATCATCGGCGCTCTTTTCTGCTACTTCCTGATTCTGCCTTACGGCCTCGCATTTCTGTTGAGCTTCGCCACCGAATCCCTGACTCCCCAGATTTCGATAGGTTTTTACATCTCCTTCGCCTTCAAGCTCATCTTTACGTTCGGCCTGGTGTTCGAGGTGCCGATCGTCACCATTCTTCTCGTGCAGATCGGCGTCATCACGCCCGATTTCCTCTCGAAAAACCGTGGCTACGTCATCGTCGGCGCATTCGTCATGTCCGCTTTGCTCACGCCGCCCGACGTGGTGACGCAGGTGTTTCTCGCCGGTCCCGTCATCGTGTTGTTCGAGATCAGCATCATCGTCTCGAAAATCATCATGAAACGAAAGAAAAAGCGCCAGGATGAGTGGGACAAACAATGGGAAGACGGCGAAGATGATGATTCGGATTAGGCTCTTCTGTTACCCCGCCCCCAGAGGCGAATCCCTCCGGCAGACGCGATAAGGAGGCCCTTTTGAACTCCCAGGACCCCCGCGCCGATTCAGCCTCTTCCGATAGAACCATCTGTGCGCCGAACACACCCGCGCTGCCCGAATCCCGCGCGCAATCCGGATGAACGCCGATTCTCGATGAAAGGGGAAACGCGGCGGATTCGCCTCATCATCCGTGGCCGGGTGCAGGGCGTATGGTACCGGGGCAGCGCTCAGGAAATCGCCCGTGAACTCGGCCTCACCGGATGGGTGCGAAATCTGAGCGACGGAAGCGTGGAACTGATCGCCGAAGGCGAGAGTTCAGCACTCGAAGCCCTCAAGGCCTGGTGCCTGGAGGGACCGCCTTTAGCGAGGGTCTATGACGTTCTCGAAGAGCGATTGAAGCCTTGCGGGGAGCCGGCCACGTTCGAGGTGCGCTGAAACCCTATATACCCGCAAACCCCGTCCAGAAGATGAGGTAGGAGGAAATGGCGTTCAGGTAGTTCGAGATCAGCAAAACGCCCACCAGCAGAAGCATGGCGCTGCTCGCGATTTCGACTCCGCGGAAATAGCTCCGGAACGACTGATAGAACCGGAAGAAAAAACCCACGCACAGTCCGCTCAGGAGAAACGGAATGCCCAGCCCCGCCGAATAGCTCACCAGCAGGACGACGCCCTGGCCCGCGGTTTGGTGCGTTCCGGCGAACAGAAGAATGCTGCCCAGGATCGGGCCGACGCAGGGGGTCCAGCCTGCGGCGAAGGTGACGCCGACCAGCATACTGCCGAACCAGCCGGCGGGCTTGCTCTTCAGCATGATGCGGTTTTCCGAAGAGAGCACGGGAACGAAAACGGCCACGAGCACATAAAGCGCGGCGGCGGCGAGCACACCGCCCAGCGTGGGGTAGCCCTTTTGCAGACCCGCCAACCCCGCCAGGAAAACCAGGACGGCGAACGCGCCGCTCACGCCGGCCGGCTTTTCGCAGAAAAACCTCTGGACCCTGAAATCAAAGGCCCTGTCCCCGACGTAAAGACCGAACATGGTGATCAGGATGCCGCCCAGCAGCCTCACGTGATCCTGATACTCAAAGAGTATGTTCCCCACAAAAGACACGCTTGCGCCCAACATGACGAAGACGATGGAAAATCCCGCCACGAAGAAAAGGGAATTCACCAGAATGACGCTTCGAACGCGGGCGGCCTCGCCGCTTTCGCGTATCTCCTCATAGGACAAGCCGGTCAGATAAGAAAGATAGCTGGGAACCAGCGGGAGGATGCAGGGGGAGGCGAAACTGAGTACTCCCGCCGCGAAAGCCAAGCTCAAGGAAACATTTTCCGGGGCCATGATCTTCCCCTATAAAATCACTGGCGGCTATGCGGATGATTCAGCAATTACCACCGAATCCCGACGTTCCATCCTATCACAGGAAAACAAGGGAGCGGGCTGAAATCGCCGAAATGAACACCCCGAATCAGTCTCCACGCATCCCGTCGCCTTCGAAAGGATTTTGGATGCATATCGTATCATCACGGCTCGGCCCCGTAGAAATCAGCCATACCGGCCTGTCGGTCAACTCCTCGAGACCCTTGATGTAATCCTTCGCCCGGGGAGGAAGGGCGTCATATTCACTCACGCCCCCGGTGGAGGACATCCAGCCGGGAAATTCCGTATACACGGGCTTGCATTGTTCCAGAATCGAGGTCTCCGCCGGGAAGACGGTGACGCGCTCGCCCTCGTATTCATAGCCCACGCAAACCCGAATCGTCTCCTGATTGTCGAGCACGTCGAGCTTCGTCACCGCTATCGCGTCCATCCCGGCCACCTGGATGCAGTGGCGGGCCGCCACGGCGTCGAACCAGCCGCACCGCCTGGGCCGGCCGGTAGTGGCGCCGAACTCACCGCCTTCTTCCCGAAGAAGCCGGGCTTCCACCTCCCCCATCTCGGAGGGAAACGGGCCTTGCCCTACCCGCGTGCAATAAGCCTTCATGATTCCGAACACCGTGTTGAGCCGACTGTAGGGCAGGCCCAGTCCGCTCATCGCCCCGCCCACGCCGGTGTTGCTGGAAGTGACATAGGGGTAAGTACCCATATCCAGGTCCAGTAGGATTCCCTGCGCGCCTTCGAGCAGGATTTTCTTGTTCCCGTTCAACGCGTCGTTGATCTCCGCATCCGTGTTCCGCACGTGGGGGCCAAGTGTTTCCCGCACCTGCGAGCAGACGTCCAGAACATGCGCCTCTTCGAGCGCCTTCGTCTCCTCCTCGTTCAAATCGATGTCGCCCAGAAGCCGCTTTTTGATGGCCAGGCTGACGCGGATGCGATCCCTCAGAATCTTCTCATCGAACAGATCCGAAATCCGCACGCCCAGCCTCGCGGCCTTATCGGAGTAGGCCGGTCCGATGCCGCGGCCCGTCGTTCCGATGCGGTTGACGCCCAAAAGCTCTTCCATGTGGGAATCGAGAACCTTGTGATAGGGCATGATGAGGTGCGCGCGCTTGCCGAGAACGAGGTTCTCCCCGATCCCGATGCCCACGGAGCGGAGGTATTCGATCTCCTCCACCAGGGCCAGCGGGTCCACCACGACGCCGGATCCGATGATGCACTTCACGTCTGCGTGCAAGATCCCGGTCGGTATCAGGTGGAGAATGTATTGATTCCCGTCAACGACCACGGTATGCCCCGCGTTCGCTCCCCCCTGGTAACGGGCCACCACGTCCGCCTGACTCGCCAGCCAGTCGATGACTTTCCCTTTTCCCTCATCGCCCCACTGACCGCCAAGAATCGCCAGAACGCTCATCTGCTGTCATCCCTTCCGCCCACCCGGGCGAGAATTTCTTCGATGGGATATGCGCCCAAATCTTCCCCGTACGTATCGAGGAGCCTGACGCGGCCTCCCCTCCTCCCGCCGCGTTCGATGACGAGGCATTTCGAGACGCCCGTCGCCCGCGCGTATTCCAGTGAACCTTCAAGGTCGCGGCGAATGATGTCGCGCGCCACCCGCCAGCCCCGCGCTCTGAGTTTGCGGGAAAGAACGATGCCCGAGCGCTTCTCTCGCGTGAGATCGATGACGAGGAAATCCGTTCCGTTTCTGCTCTCCGTCCCTTGCGTAACGAGGGGAAGCATTTGATTCAGGTCGACTGCGAATCCCGTTCCGAGCGCGTCGTCGCCGTATAGCCCCAGCAACTTGTCGTAGCGGCCGCCGCCGCATACGGGGTATCCCGACCCTTCCACGAACCCCTCGAATATCACCCCGGTATAATAGTCAAAATCCTTGAAATCGCACAAATCGAAGATGACCCGCTCCGAGAGGCCATACAATTCCAGTATCCGGAATACTTTCAGCAACTCACGAACGGCGCCTTTGGCCGCAGGAGTTCTTACCTTCGCCTCCACTTCGCGGAGCACCTCGATCCCCCCAAAGCACTCCGGAACCCGCTCGAGCAGCCCGGCGTCCGTCTTCTGGCGCGGAATTCCTTTGAGAAGGCCCGCCATGCCCGAGGAATCGCGGCGATTAATCGCTTCGAGCAGCTCGGCCCTTTGCGCGCCTTCCAGTCTCAAGGCGCTCAGAATCCCGCGCAGGAATGCGCCATGGCTCAAGGACATGCGGAAATTATCCACCCCGTTCGCCTGTAAGCACTCCACGGCGATGGCTATCATCTCGGCGTCGGCTTCCAGAGAAACCAGGCCGATCAGTTCCACGCCCGCCTGCCAGAACTCCCGTTGCAACTCTCCCGCCACATGGGCGTAGCGAAAGACGTTCGTCGCATAGGAGAGTCTCAAGGGCCGGGGATGGGCGGCCAGAATCGTCCCTGCCGCCCTTGCGATTTGAGGCGTCATATCCGCCCGAAGAGCCAGCAGTCCGCCGCTTTCCAGATCCACCATCCGGTAGGTCTGCGCGTCGAGAACCGCTGAACCCGCCCTGGGGACGTAGAACTCGAACGCGGGCGTGAGGAGTTCCCGGAATCCCCACTGCTCGAACACGCCGAGGAGGCTCTCCTCCACCTCTCTTTTGTGTTTCGCTTCACCCGGCAGGAAAACGCGCGAACCACCCGGGATGGCCCGCAGGGACGCTGTCTGTCTCATGAAAAGCCCAACCTGACGAGGCAGGCGTCATAGACCTGGGGAATGGCGCGAACGCCTTCCATGACGGGTTCGGGCACCGGATCGTCCAGTATCAGGACGGCGACGGCCATATCATGCTGCCACACCCGCCCCAACTGCATGCCGGCAATGTTGATGTTGTGGTTCCCGAGCAGGGTGCCGATCTTGCCGATCATCCCGGGCCGGTCTTCGTTCCGGAATATGAGGAGATAGCCACGGAGCGCCACATCCACCGAGTAGTCGTCGATGCGAACGATTCGGGGATCGTTCTTGCGGAGAAACGTACCCGCCACGGAGCGCTCGCCCGAGTCGGTCTTCACGCGAAGCTCGATCAGGTCCGTATAGAGGAGATTCTCCGTTTGAGTCGTCGTCCTCACCTCGATGCCGCGCTCTTTCGCGAGCAGGAGGCCGTTCACCATGTTCACGCGGACGCTCGAGAGGAACCGGCCCAGCATCCCCTTGATGGCCGAGGCCGCCAGCGCCCTCATGGGCATGTCGATGGAGCCGCCGTAGACCACCTCGAGGGTCTGCAATCCCCCGCCCGCGAGTTGGGCCAGAAAATCACCCAGGCGATCGGCCAGATCCAGGTGGGGGCCGATTTGCTCGAGCATCTCGGGACTCAGGGAGGGCAGGTTCACGGCGTGTCCCACCACGCCCTCGGTCAAATACGCCACGACCTGTTTCGCCACGCTGACGGCCACGTTCTCCTGCGCTTCCGCCGTCGAAGCGCCCAGATGCGGCGTGCAGACGACGTCGTCGCGCCCGATGAGCGGGTCGTCCGGGTCGGGAGGCTCCTGTTGGTACACGTCCACCGCCACACCCCCCACCTTGCCGCTGTCGAGCGCCTCGGCCAACGCCACCTCGTCTATCAGTCCCCCGCGCGCGCAGTTGATGAGGCGAACGCCGTCGCGCATCCGGGCGATTTCCGCAGCGCCGATCAGGTTTCCCGTTTCGGTGTTCTTCGGCACATGCAGGGTGATGTAGTCGGACTTGGCCAGAAGTTCCTCGAAATCCACCGGATTCACACCGCGCTGTGAGAGCACCTCGGCGGAGATATAGGGATCGTAGGCGAGGACGTTCATACCCAGGTTTCGGGCGAACGTCGCCGTCTGCGAGCCCACGCGTCCCATCCCCACGACGCCCAGGGTCTTGGAGGAAAGCTCGCTCCCCACGAAGCGGCTCCGCTCCCATTTCCCCCCCTTGAGGGAGGAGACGGCCGAGGGAATCTTGCGCGCCAGCGAGAACATCATGGCGATGGTGTGCTCCGCCGTGGTGATGACGTTGCCGTCGGGCGCGTTCACAACCAGGATGCCGCGCAGGCTGGCGGCTTCGAGGTCCACGTTGTCCACCCCGATGCCTGCGCGCGCTACCATCTTGAGCGTCTCGCCTACTCCCAGAAGTTCATCATCCACCCGTGTGCCGCTACGGACGATGAGCGCGTCGGCTGTCTTAACGGCTTCGAGTATTTCCTTTCGGGAGGAGGAGGTGCGGTCGAGGACTTCAAAGCCATCCTGGTCATTGAGTATCTCATGCGCTCTGGGCGAGAGCGGCTCGGCAATCAGAACGCGAAATGTCTGGTTCATTCGTCGAACTCCCCTTGCGCTGCGGCGAGGCCGCTCCCTCTATCCAGTGAATAGCCCAGTTCGGCGAGTGTCGATTCCAGCGCGCCGATCGCAGCCAGCACGTCGGCGGAATCCACGTATCCCAAGTGACCGATCCGGAAAATCCTGCCGCTCAAGATATCCTGGCCACCGGCGATGGTCACCCCGTGCGCATCCTGCATTTGCAAGGGAATCGCCTTCCCGTCAACTCCCTCCGGCACGCGGACGGCGGTGAGGGACTCGCTTCTCAAGTCGCGGGGGAATATGGTCAGCCCCAATGCCTCTACGGCCGCCCCCGTCGCCCGCGCAAGCTGCGCATGGCGCGCAAAAATGTTTTGAAGCCCCTCCTCGCGCATCATATCGAGCGCGACCGCCAGACCCGCCAGAAGGGAAATCGCCGGCGTCCAGGCGGTGGTGTTCTTCATCTGGCTTTTACGCTCGATCCCGAGGTCGAAATAATACTTGGGCGAGGTCGATTCCGCAGCGGCGCGCCAGGCCCGCTCGCTCAGCCAGATGAAAGCCAGCCCCGGCGGGAGCATGAGCGCCTTCTGGCTCCCCGTGATCACCGCGTCCAGGTCCCATTCATCGGTCTTGAGATCGTACACGCCCAGGGCGGTGATGGCGTCCACCACCACGAGCGTCTCGGGCGATCGCTCGCGCACGACCCTCGCGACGGCCTGCACGTCGTGCTTGGCGCCGGTGGAGGTCTCGCTCGCCTGCATCAGCAGGGCCTTGTGCCCTCCCCGCTCAAGGCGTGCCTCCAGAACACCCAAATCGACCGAACGGCCCCATTCCACTTCCAGAACGTCCGCCTCGATCCCGTATGCCGCGCAAAGCTCCGTCCAGCGCTCGCCGAACTTGCCGCCCTCGATGACGAGCGCGGAATCGCCCGGGGAGAGCAGGTTCGCCACCGCCGCCTCCATGCCGCCAGAACCCGAAGCGGCGAGGGTGATGACGTCCCCGCTCGTCTGGAAGAGCCATTCGAGGCCGCGCCGCGTTCTTTCGAAGTGCGCTTCGAACTCTCGCGTGCGATGGTGAATCAGAGGCCGCGCCATGGCTTCGAGCACCCGGTGGGGGACCGGCGTGGGACCGGGGGCCATGAGGTGGTGCTTGTTCATTGCTGCTCATTCCTTGAAGTTTATCGTTGCGGACGAACGCGCGACTGTACGCCTCAAGGATATACCATCCCCCGCCAATCCCCTCAAGCGGATATCGTTTGAAGATCGGGCGGGCAGGGGTTTGATGGAGGGAGCGATATGTGGGACACGCCCCTTCTTCGAGCTGTCCCTACGGTTTGAGCAATTCTTCAACCGTAGAGGCCATTCATGAACGGCCCACGCCTCAGGAAGTGGGGGCTTCACGAAGCACCCTACGGGAAAATCATTGACAATTGCGGGTCGTTGTCCCTCAAGCAGACACCAAAGTTACTGCGCATCTATCCACGCACAAAAAAACCGGGGGGCCGAAGCCCCCCGGTCGTCGTCGCGTCAGGAGAGGACGCGAACGTCTTTATGCTGCTAGAAGATGTGGCGCAGCGTCCAACCGACCGCCCAGCCGTCGTCCGCTTCCGGGTCGCCTATCACTCTGCCGTAGTCGCCGCGCACGATGACGGCGCCTACGCCGCGAAGCTCGAGGGTCGGGTGGATCTTCCACTTGAAGCCCGCGTTGAGCTCGGTCCCGAACTCTTTCGCGTCCATCGTGTTCGCTGCGAGGGAAGGCTCTGCGGCGTTGTAAAGGGATACGCCGCCGCCCAGCGTCAAGGTCTTGCTGACCTTGTAGTCGACCAGCCCCTCGATAACGGTCGCGCCGTTCAAGGCGCCCAGGTGCACGCTTCTGATGTTGTTGCCCAGAGACGTCCACCGCCGCGAACTCATGATGTGGCCGCCGACGAACCAGCCGGAACCGCCTTCCTGAGGCGTCCTGAAACGGCCATCCTCACCGGCCTTGGTGCCGTCATTGCCGGAGAGCATGGTGAGGTTGCCGCTGAGCTTCAGCTTGCCCAGGCTGGTGGAAGTCCTCACCAGGACCGCCCAACCCGAGAGTTCATCGCCGCTCGAGAGGTCACCTTCAACGATGACGCCAGAGGCGTTCACGCTGAGGATGCCAACCTTGGTCTTGGCGTGAAGGCCGAGGTAGCTGTAGTCATAGCCGCCGGTCGCAGCGTCTCTCGAATTGGCCACCCACGGCGAGAGCGTGAGAGTGGGGGATACCTTGACACCCAGGCTCACGTAGTAATCCGTCTTGTCGTCGTTATTAGGACCGGCGTCTTCTCTCGCGCTGGTCATGAACGCGCTGAGCGAGATGTTCTTGCTGAGCTTGCCGTAGAGCGCGATGCCCGGCTCACGATGACGGCCGCCGCTGTCGTAGATTTCCTTGTCCGGAGAGAAGTAGTCCGACCGGCCCATGCGGATACGGAGCGCGCTGCCCGGAACCGCGAAATCGATCACCCAGCGGTTGACGCCCACCGTCTGCCGACCCGGGCCGATTGCGAAGCCGCCGTTCGCGCTAACGAACTCGGGCTCCCACACGGACGTGACGGCGCCAGCCTTCACCGTGAAGCGCGGACGAATGAGCGCGTCCAGGTATCTATCCTTGTCTCCATCGTCACCTTCGACGGCTTCGCTGGAGCCGCGCACCCGGTAAAAGCCGGTCATCTTGAAGTCGGCCGCGTAGGAGGGCGCGGTGAACGCCACGACGAGCGCCAGCGCGAATAGAGCTAACAGAATTTTCCTCATGTGTATTTCTCCTCATCGAGGTTTCATAAAAAATGTTTCCGTCTTCCTTCATGTTCAGTCATGGTCAGTGTGTGATTTTATGCGTGCATCTACATCTGTACTTCGTCGCCTGCGACAGGGCTTCCCGCTCTCGCATCACCCCCTCTCTTCAATGCTGCCCCGTACGTAGACAAGGTTCTTTCGAGCGATCCGACTATTTGCCGCTTATGTAAACACTTTCTCATTGAAGAAAACCGACATTTCATTCCCCATATCTCAAAGAATAGAAAAGATGATTCTCTTTGTCAACAAACAAAGCAGGTGGAAACCCAAAAAATCATTTCTTCACAATTCGATTCCAGCGCCAGTCCGAGAAGCGACATCATAAGTTTAACAAATGTAAAATCAATGTATTACGAAATATCACGCGCTTGAAAAAGAAGTCGCGACATTGCTTGCCCCGACTGGATCTCCTTGATTGAAGAAAAATTTTTTCGTTACCGGGTTTCCGAATCCCGAAAATGCGCCTTGCTCCCTGAAAAAGAGCCAAGCCTCACACCTTTGAAGAAGAGAATCCTATTCCCTTAACCGGTAGAGGAAAATCTGGCTCTTCGAGCCCGCCAACAGACTCGTACTCGTAGCCGCCACCACGAGATCGTTGGAACCGTCGTTGTCCGCGTCGCCGAAGGCGAAGTCCACGATCCCCCGGCCCAGCTTTCTGGAACGCCATACCTCGGTCAATCCGCTGCCGTCCCAGATAAGGCTCGCGATCTGCCCCCTCGATACGCCCAGGCCCGGTGCGATGGCGGCGGCATATTCGTTTTTGATCACCAGAACCTCGTCCACTCCGTCTCTGTCGACGTCTTCCACCAACACGCGCGAGCGTATGGGGAGATCCGGGGTATGAATCCTGTCGCTGGTGTTTTCGGTATTGGCCAGAGAGAAGAATTTATGGACGGGCACTCCGTAAGATTCAGAACCGGAGAAGATATCTGCACCGCTCCTCGAAAAAACCCTCAACCTGTCATCCTTCCCTACTTCGATGACCTCCAGCGCGCCATCCTTGTTGATGTCCCACAAGCCGAAGCCCAGTATCGTCAAGTCGGGCGGAAGCGCAAAGGCGGCGGGTGCAAGCTTTCCTCCCGACCAGCGGTAGCTGCGAATTGGCCCGTCGAAAGCCTTCTCAAGGCCTTCGCTCTGGCCCAGGAGCAGGAAGGCTTCTGAATCGGGAATCTTCTCGCCTCTCTTGGGGCGCCGAATTCGGACCAAGCGGTAAAATGTCCTGTCGTTTCTGACGAGGGGCGCAAATTTCCCGCCCTTGAGCTGCAAAACCATCGAGAACAATTCGTTCGAGCGATAGGAGGCGAGGTAGAACTCGGGCGCTCCGTCTCCGTTCATGTCGGCGATGTCGAGCCAGCGGAAGTCGTTCGCCGCTCCCCCGTCGAAGCGCGCGACCTCACGCATCTGGTTCGCTTCAAAGTTGTAGACGATAACCTGAGTCTGCGTGATGAGGACGACTTCGTTTTTCCCGTCCCCGTCCACGTCGGCTACGGACACTCCCCGGCAGACGGACTTGCCCAATGAGTAGCTCTTCACGCCGCCGGCCCTGCCGGGCGCGCCCTCGCGAACGAGCACGAAACTCTCGTTCGCAGGTCCTGCGCGTCTTTCGCCCTCGCCTCTTATTAGTTCCTGTTCTTTAGGCGGACCCTGCTCGAAGGGCAACTCATCCGCAATCGCCACGGCCTTGAAGAGCTCCTCCTTCGTGGTGAGCGACAACAGACGGGTTGAGAGGATCTTCTTCCCCCGGATTTCGCGGAGTTCGTTCTCGAGCGCCATATCGCCGCGCACCTGATTTCGTAGGCGAATCGGGTTTTCGCTCTTGAGTATCTCATCGGTGGCGATGCCCGTCTCCAGAAGCCATACCTGTAGCCTGTCCACGTCGTAGACGTCGAAACGTCCGCTCCTCACGAGTTGGCGTCCGAGTTCCCTCGTGAGCGTCTCCATGCTGACGGCTTCTTTCGTCTGGTTGACGAAAGGCAGTATCGCCAAACGAACCTTCACGGCCGACATGCGCACCGTGTCATTGACGCGCGGGGAGAGCCGCCCGCCCGGCGCGAGGCGCGTCAGACGCGCGATTGAGAATTTCTCCCGCACCTCGACGACTTCGGCTTCGCCGACTTCCTCTTCCAGCCTGCCGAGAACGACGCCCGTCGCCGGGTGGCGGAACGGCGCGCCCTCGCGGTAGACGCCCAGCTTGACGCCCTTGACCACCTCGTCCTTCTCTCCGAGACTCAAGTAGAGGTCCGCTCCTTTTACGGCAACCACCGAGCCGCGCAGGTTGGGGAACCGCTGGTGCAGCTTGCCGCTGATGAGGCCCAAGGCCTTGCGGTAATCATTCTCCTGGGCGTGAATCGTGCCGCTTGGCACACTGAAGCAAATGAATAAAACCAGTAGGAAGACCGAAGCTTTCGCACCGAGATGAGAGAACATGAAAAACCTCATTTATGATATCCGCTTTTAAGAGAAACTTCGGGCACGCCACCACCGCTCCAAACGGTGAATGGCTCTGGCAATCAGGCGTCATTTGATATGAAAGACCGAAAGCCCCAACCACCCTCAAATATACCGCGTAAGTTACAGAAAGCAAGTGTATTGCGCCCATCAGGAAACCATCCCACGCAAATCGGGGTTGTTGAAAAACCCTCATCGGGGGACATCGCTTTTACCCCCTGTTAAGGGGGGCTTTTTCAACAACTCAAAATCGCAGGGTGTGCTTCAGTCTTAAGGCCGGGTGAGTCCCAGTTCCCTTATGAGTCTCGGGTGAAGCGGCGAGCCGAACCTTTCCGCCTTTCTGGCGTGTTCCCGCGCGCTTGCGCGATCACCCTCCAGATACAGGCCCAACGCCAGATTGTGATGGACGCCTCCGTGTCCCGGCTCTAGCCTGAGCGCCGCCCTGAACTGCGCTATCGCCAGACGCCTCAAGCCCGCCCTGAGATACAGGGTGCCCAGGTTGAATCGCGCCTCCACCAGCGAGGGCTTGAGACCAATCGCGCGCTCGAAACGGGGCCGGGCCGAATCACCGCGCCCCTCTCCCATAAGAAGCACACCCAGCGCCAGGTGCGCTTCGGCGTTCTCATCATTGAGCCGCAGGGCGCGCTTCAGGGAAGTTTCGGCGGCGGCCGCGTCGCCGCTTTGCATCTGCGCGATGCCTAAATCCACCCAGGCATAATCGTAGACGGGGTAGATGGCGACGGACCTTTTAAGCGGCGCAACCGCTTCCCGGAACCTGTTCCGGTCGATTAGCGCCTGCCCATACACCCTGAGCGCGCGCGCGCTGTTTGGGGACACCTCCGCCGTGCGCCGCCAGAAACGAAGCGCCTCGCCCCACTCATGGTTTCGCTTGAGCGTCAGCGCGCCGAAGAGCACGCAGGCGACTACGAGCAGCGCCGCGGCTACCCGCCAGTCCCTTTTTGTGAGCAAGACGCCCGCCGTAGGCGCCAATGCGATCAGAAAACCGGCCGAGGGGATATACAGCACCCGCTCCGCCATGATGGTGCCCATGGGAATCAACAGATTGCTCACGGGCAAATACGCGCCGATGAAAATGACGAGACCGAAGGCGATCCACGGCATGTCTTTCCTCAGGCGCCAGGAAGCGTAGCCCCACACCAACAGACCCAAGCCCCCCGCCGTCGTCCAAAACGCCGCTTCCGCTCCTTCCACCGGAATCTGCGCGAAGGAATAATCCATGCTCAAGGGCCACGGCCAGACCAGGAGTTTGAAATAACGGCCCAGGACGCCGACCGCGCCGAATATCCGTTCTCCGGTCGGCATCAGCGCCAGTATGTTGTCGAGTTTCGACGGGGGGTAGGGCCGCGCCAGCATCCCCAAAGCGGCGTATCGCATCCAAAGATAGACGATGAGCACGAGGAGGAGCGCAAAGACGGCGGTGAGCGTGTGCCTGAGAGGCGGGCGCCTGGTCTCTCCCGATACATACCGGCTCCAGGGCCACCACAACAGGGCGCTGAACAGCAGGGCGACCCCGATCTCCTTCGACAAAAGCGCAAAAAGGCAAAGCGCGCAAGTGAGGCCGACCGGCGCGAAAACGCCTCGATTTGGGGCGCCTCTATCGTTTTCTCCCCCCTTCTCCCCCAGCGCATCTCCGGGTTTCGTCCAGGCAAGCGCTACTCCCATCAGAAGGCCCAATCCCCCGAATACGCCTGCGGCGGCCATCAGGTCGGCGCGCCCGACGACGGCGTTGACCGCCTCGGTATGAACAGGATGTAGAGCGAACAATAGGGAAACGGCTCCCGCCGCACCACGCGAAAGTCCGAAGCGGACGCACAGCCAGAACAAAGCGAGACAGGCGAGGGCGTGAAACAAGGCGTTGACGATTCTGTAACCCAGTGGATTCAGGCCGCCCATGGCGTGGTTCAGCGAAAACGAAGCGATGGTGAGGGGGCGGTAGAGGCGGTCCCTTTTCTCGTTCGTCTCGAGCACGGCCCAGTAGTCGTGCGTAAAAGCTTCCAGAATGCGGCCGCTCTCGCGGACCAGAGGATTCTCGCCGATGATGGCGACGTCGTCATGCAGAAACGGGTTCGAAAACGTGCCCGCGAAAATAAGAAACGCGGCTCCTGCGATGGCGCAGGCCCAACCCCATTTCACGAGCGCGTGCATTCGTCCTCTCATATCAGCTGCTTGAACCATCGGGCTTTACGCCTGATCGCCCCCCGAAAACGCTATGCGCAGCATTCAAGGGTTCCCGGCGGCGCGGATTTCCCGGTAATTTCTCAGGCCTCCGAATCATCATCCCGCATCATGACAACAAAACTTCCGCCCCGCTACCGGAAACTTCGACAAAATCGTCCATCCCGCCCGCTTTTCCTTTTGACTCCCGGTGATACGACTGCTAATCTTTGAACTTGCAAGTTCGCTGGGGGTGCCTTGCAGGCTGAGAACAAACCCTTCGAACCTGAACCGGTTAGCGCCGGCGTAGGGAAGCGACAGGTCTTCCACATCCTCTGTTTTCCCTTCGCCACATGTGAATAAAGAGAGTTCATCGCAGGGGGAAAACTTCATCCTCCTCCAGTATGAAGCAGGTGGATTCTCATCTGGATACGACGCATCTCAGAGGAGTCGGGAGAGATGGCACAAACAAACGGAAAAACAAATAACCCAGACGAGGTCAAGCTCAACCTCATCCAGGCGAACGGACACGCCACGAACGGCGACGCCTCGTTCCCCGCCTCCAGGAAGGTGTACGTCGAAGGAAGCGACGACGTGCGCGTGCCCATGCGGGAGATCTCCCTCTCGGGCGGCGAGCCCCCGCTCCGGGTATACGACACGAGCGGCCCCGAGGGCGAGGACGTCCACAATGGGCTGCCCAAACTGCGCGACGCCTGGATACGCGCGCGCGGCGAATACGACGAGATAGAACCGTCCTACGTCCCGGTGCCGGGCCATTCGGACCCCGACACCCCGATGCCGCCCCCCAGGAAAGTGCTCAGGGGCCGCGACAACGTGACCCAGATGCACTATGCGAAAAAAGGCTCCATCACGCCCGAGATGGAGTTCATCGCCATCCGCGAGAATCTGAAGCCCGAATACGTGCGCGACGAGGTGGCCCGCGGCCGCGCCATCATCCCGGCCAACATCAACCACCCCGAGAGCGAGCCGATGATCATCGGTCGCAACTTTTTGGTGAAGATCAACGCGAACATCGGCAACTCGGCCGTTTCGAGCTCCATCGAGGAAGAGGTCGAAAAAATGACCTGGGCCACCAAATGGGGCGCCGACACGGTGATGGACCTCTCCACCGGGAAGAACATCCATGAGACGCGCGAGTGGATCATCAGAAACTCCCCTGTCCCCATCGGCACCGTGCCGATTTATCAGGCGCTGGAAAAAGTAAACGGGGTTGCGGAGGATCTGACATGGGATATCTACCGCGACACACTCATCGAACAGGCCGAGCAAGGGGTGGATTATTTCACGATCCACGCGGGCGTTCTCCTGCGCTACGTGCCGCTTACCGCCAAGCGGGTGACGGGCATCGTCTCGCGCGGCGGCTCCATCATGGCGAAATGGTGCCTGGCCCATCACCAGGAGAGCTTCCTCTACACGCGCTTCGATGAGATTTGCGAGATCATGAAGGCCTACGACGTCTCCTTCTCGCTGGGCGACGGCCTGAGGCCGGGCGCGCTCGCCGACGCGAACGACGAGGCGCAATTCGCCGAACTCGAAACCCTGGGCGAGTTGACGCTCAAGGCCTGGGAGCATGGCTGCCAGGTGATGATAGAAGGCCCCGGCCACGTGCCCATGCACCTGATCAAGGAAAACATGGACAAACAGCTCGATATCTGCCACGAGGCGCCCTTCTATACCCTAGGGCCGCTGACGACGGACATCGCCCCCGGGTACGACCACATCACCAGCGGCATCGGCGCCGCGATGATAGGGTGGTTCGGAACCGCCATGCTCTGCTACGTCACGCCCAAGGAGCACCTGGGGCTGCCTAATAAAAAAGACGTCCGCGAGGGCGTCATCACCTATAAAATCGCAGCCCACGCGGCGGACCTCGCCAAGGGCCACCCCGGCGCGCAGGATCGAGACGACGCCCTTTCCAAGGCGCGCTTCGAGTTCCGCTGGGAGGATCAGTTCAACCTCGCGCTCGACCCTGAAACCGCGCGCGAGTACCACGACGAGACCCTGCCCGCCGATGGTGCTAAGGTCGCCCATTTCTGCTCGATGTGCGGACCCAAATTCTGCTCGATGAAGATCACGCAGGAAGTCCGCGAATACGCCGCCAAACAGGGGCTGGACGAGCAGGCCGCCCTGGCCGAAGGATTGAAGGAAAAAGCGAGCGAATTCAAGGAGGGCGGCTCCGAGATTTACCTGAAGGAAGGCTAGTTTCCCTCGGAACGAAATCACTTCCCCAAACCCCGCCTGGAACGATGCCCGGGCGGGGTTTTTGTGACTTGAATTTCACCACAAGACTTGTGCGCGTGATTGATGATAAATTCCCCTTATCGAATCGAGTCGAGGGGAACCGCCATGACGCTGAGAATGGGTGTGTGGGCGCCGGTGTGGGGCACGTTTCTGGGGCGCGTCGAAAAGCCCGAGACGGTGAAAGAGGCCTCCTTTGAGCACAATGCGCGCTACATCCAGCGCGCGGAAGAACTGGGCTTCGAGAGCACCCTGCTGCTCGACAGGAGCCTCAACAGCATCAAGGGCGTGGGCGCGCCGGTTCTGGAGGCCTGGATCACGGCGGCGGCGCTGGCCCCCATCACGGAGAGAATCGAACTCATCGTCGCCGCCAAGAGCGCCTACCGCCACCCCTCGCTCGTCGCCCAGATGGGGGCGAACATCGACTGCATCAGCGGGGGGCGCTTCGCCATCAACATCGTCTCGGGCTGGTGGGGGCAGGAGAACGAGATGGCGGGCATCCCCTTCCCGCCGCACGATGAGCGCTACGATCTCTCCGAAGAGGTCATGCACATCCTCAAATCCTACTGGACGAAGGAGCGCTTCAGCTTCCAGGGCAGGTATTTCCAGATAACAGACGGCGTCACCGCGCCCAAGCCCGTCCGAAAGCCCTGGCCCACGTTCTATTTCGGGGGCGAATCGACCGCCGCCGTGAAGCTGGCGGGCAAGGCCGCGGATGTTTTCCTGTTCAACGGCCGTCCGCTCGCGGACGCGCGAGAGCTGATGGCCGCCGTGAACCAGGAAGCGGAAGCAAATAGCAGAACCATACGCCACGGGATGAGCTCGTTCATCGTTTGCCGGGACTCCGATGAGGAAGCGCGGGCGGAGCTTTCCCGCCTCTTTTCGCTCATCACCGAAACGCCTAAACTGAAAGGAGTCGACAAGGCCGCCCAGCACAAGAAAACGAGCGCGAAAGGCGGAGGCGTGGGTTCGAACGGCGGCACGGCGACGGGTCTCGTCGGCTCGCCCCAAACCATCGCCGAGCGCATCATGGCGTTTCACGAGGAGGGGGTGGAATTGTTCCTGCTCCAGTTCCATCCCATGTTCGAGGAGATGGAGCGCTTCGCCTCGGAGGTCATGCCCCTCCTGCCCCTGGGCGAGAAGACGCCCGAGGCGGCGAAAGCCTAGCCCTTACTCACTCCAGGAATACGCGCGCGCCCAGCCCGAACCCGTTTCTCAAGAACCAGCCCTGGTTCACCTCCAGCACCCGGCGAACCTTGTTCCGGGAGCGGTAGGAGGGAATCCGTTTCCCTGGCCTATGTGGCTGTAAATGGATGATTTCCAACACCTCACCGCTCTTGTCGATGAAGGCAAGCGAAAGCGGAATCAACGTGTTCTTCATCCAGAAAAACCGCTGCGCGTCCCCTTTGTAAACAAAGAGCATACCGGCGTTCTCGGCCAGCCGCTCCCTGCCCATGAGGCCCTGTGCGCGGGCTTTGGCGTTTCTGGCGATCTCGACCGAAAGCCTTGCCTCGCGACCGTCCTGGGTGATTCGCACCACGCCTCTTTCGAAAGTCTGCGCGGCGGACGCGTCCATGAGCAGCGCGCAGATGAGCGCAAAGGCGCAGGGGATACCGCCTCTCGAAATGGTTCGCACGGATAACCTCATATACAACAAATGCTTAAACAGGCCGACCAAGAGCGCCCCCCGGGGAAATTCACCCCTGCAAATCCCCGCATTTGCCGTCATCAAGCCGCTCTCTGATTATGGCAGAATTCCCCTGTGCTGCGCCCCGGCGGCGCCGATTCCTAGCAAATCAATTTACGGTTATTTATCGAAAAACCCCGTGAATTTATCGAATTTTATCGAATTATCCAGGAATCGGGAAACACGAGAACTGTTCCCTTCACTGCAGATATCCCCTACAGCGTTGATATTATTGCAGTATATCCATTTTCCGGACTGCTCCCGGATCGATCCCGAATCGTCCCGACACAATCTGTAATCAAGCCGAAAGCAGGTTCATTACAAGGCCTGCGTATCCCGGGGAGTCGTTGTCGCCGGAGCATGTAAACGTTCGGCGGCAGGGTGATGGTCTGTTTTTCCCATCCCGGATATTCGAA
>JAPPHK010000106.1 GCA_028820795.1 Nitrospinota bacterium
ATCTTACCCCACTGACTTTGCATCGCTTTTTGCACTCAATGTTAAAGATGGGTTAAGACGGACGAACGGCCAGCGTAACGGAGGGTTTCAGACGGACCGGTCGGCTCGGGACGCGGATTTCGGCGCGCCGGCGTCTCCCCCACCGTCATGCCCGGACAGCAATGGAACAAGTCCGGCCATGACGGGAGAGGTGTCGTTGACCTCTCGCTCGTCAACTAATCTCTGTAAGCCCCAAAACGTTGGCGTCGAGCAGGTAGTCGGTCATCCCATCAGACCGACTTCGCGGCCGAGATTCTCGAACGTTTCGGTCTTCGACACGCCGAGCATCCGGAAGGCGTCCCGGTAGAGGGTCCGCCCTTCGAGCGTGCTGCCGACGACGGCGCGGGCGAACCTGCGGCTCACGCGCGAGAGCGTCGTCCGGTAGAAATCGCCCCCTCCGCCGCCGCGTTGCGCAAGGGCGCTGAGGCGCGCGGTCTCCTGCTCCCACGCAACACCGAAACGCCCACGGTCGAGCCAGTCCGCGTCCAGCAACCGCCGGAGCACGACGAGGGTGCTGACTTTGAAGGCACGCGCGAGTCGTGCCAGTGCGCTGTCGAGAGATTCATCGGCTTGCAGTTCGGCCCTGAGATCGTCGAGAGGCACCAGAAACTCGGCCGCCACGGCATTGCACCAGACCTCTTCACGCCGGAGACCCGGCCCGGCCGCGGCCTCGCTGTTCGACAGGGCGGACGCGCCCAGCCATAGATGCGCGAGCTCGTGGGCCAGCGTGAACATCTGCGCCGCCCTCGTGTCCACCCCGTTGACGAAGACCAGCGGCGCCAGGGGGTCGGAGAGCGCGAAGCCGCGAAACTCGGCCGGGTCGAGCCGGCGGCGGGTGTTGCTCATCACCACCCCGCTGACCATGACGAGCACGCCCGCGTCGTCCGCGCAGCGGATGAACAGCCGCAGGGCGTCGCGCCAGCTCGGGCAGTCCCGGCGGGCGGCGGGATCGAAGCCCAGCGTGTCCTGCATGCGCGCCGCGGCGGTTTCCGGCGGTGTCCGGACGGTAACGCTGCCCACGAACCCGAGCTCCGGCCGCCGTTCGCCCCGGACGAAATCGCGATACCAGGCTTGCCGCTCCTGGCAGGCGTAGATCGTGTCGAGAAGATTGGGGCTCGGACGCGCCACGGGCTGCCCGGCGACGGTGCGATAGTCCGGGATGGGAACCCTTTCCTCCGGCGGTTCCGCGAGGAACAGGTATCCGACGGGGAGATGAACGGCGCGGGCGAAAGCCTCCGCCTGCTTCAGGGTCGGTCGGCTCTCGCCCGCCTCCCATTGCGGCAGCTTCTTGAATTTCGCCGCGAGTTCGGCCTGCCCGCGCCCCGCACGCTCGCGAGCCCAGCGTAGAAGCCCTGGATCGATGGAGACGCGGGTCATGCGACGGGTTCTACCATCTTATTAGCCGCGCAATCTGACGAAATACTTTTCCGTATCCCATGTCGGTTGAGCGCAGGCTCATCGCCTCATCTATCGCCCGCCACGCTCGCGAGGGCTGCCTTCAGAACCTGAAAGCAAACCTTGGCCGTGTGTTCATCAGGTGTAAATCCAGAAATCATCTGCTGGTATGGGTGGATGTAGTTTCGAAAATCCCTCAAGCCGTGACTAAATTTTTTCACATCCAGTTTCAATATTCCGATATCACTAGCCACGTCTATAAAGTTTGCGAGCGTCCACTCCTGAAACTGTTTGACCTTTCCATTTTCTGTCCTCGGGCTGATCTTTGAAGTATTGAAGAGACGGGGTTCCTGTTGGGCTTTCCCCAACAGAATTGCCTCCAGAATACTCCCACACATTATTACGCCCGATAGATAAGCGCCTGCTGCCAAGGCAATTTGTGCCTCTTTCAGTCGCTTTTCGATAATAGGAATGACAGCGGGCTCGATTGGAAGTTTCTGAACATTGGGTATGGAGAGCTCCTGTTCGAGAAAGGTCTCCACCGTCTCTGTACGTTTGCTGTCTGCGTCCTTCCCCATGAGACGACTAACCGGCTTTATTCTTGATGGTCAGGTGAGATAGTGGCGAGCGTGACGTAA
>JAPPHK010000155.1 GCA_028820795.1 Nitrospinota bacterium
CCCCCCCCCCGGGGGGGGGGGGGGTTTTCCTTTAAAACCCCCCCCCCCGGGGGGGTTGGGGGGGGGGGCTTTTTTCCCCCCCCCCCCTCTTTGGGGGGGGGCCCCGCCCTCCGTGGTCGTCCTTCGTGCGGACAGGCACGGAGGCCTGTCCCTACAAAACCCCCGCGCCTGTCCGAAGGCCTCCGTGCCTGTGCTGAGAAAGGACGCTCACATCGAGCCGCATAGATTCGCGGGGAGACGAAGACCCTAGCGTCGGCAACCTTTTCCCGCACACGGCCACGCCCGGCGCTTGACAGTTTGTAACCATGGAAAGCAATATCCAGACATTGCGACAACGAAACACCGACCCGGAACGAGGTGGGTCCGCGAGGCTTTTATCCCGAGAAGGGAGATGCGATATGCCGAGTGGATCTGCGGCTCGATACGAAACCCGCGCGCGTGAACTGCGTTCCAGAGGTTTCCCCCTCTCCAAGTCTCATACTTTCATACGAAAAAACAAACCAATGAGAAACAAGAATCGTTTCGCGCAAAAGGCATTCAGCGTTCTTCTCTCGCTCGCGTTGCTATTGCCCGGCTGCGGTGGTGGAGGCGGGGGTAGTGGTAGACGTGTTCCGGACGTATTCCACAATGCGGCACATGTGGTTGCGGGACCAAATCAGACGATCGAAGACGCCAGGCAAGCGCCGGCGATAGATTTTGACGGAACGCTTCATATCGGTGCCGGCGTTGAGCCGGACAGGGATCAACTCGGGACGACAGGCGAACATGGCGATGCGGCTGTATCATCAGGTCATGTGCGCGATGGGGCGGGGCGTGATGCCATGGTTGTTTTTTTCAGCCAGTTCTTTACGGACCGTAAGAGGCTCAGGACCTTCCGGGCTCAACCCGTCGTTCGGGTCGCCCGGGGGACATCCGCCGCGCATACGGATTTGGTGGTCCGCGCCGTCCAGATACTCAATGCCTATCTACCCCGTGAGAATCGGATGATATTCAGCGAAATTCCGTCGCCATACGGAGCCGACCTTGTTGATGTTCCCCGTGGAGAAATTCATGTCAACTTCGGCCCATTTGGAGAACAGATTCCAGAAAATTTCAGGACTTATCGAGGATTCGCATCTACCGCTACCACTGGCGGGGGAATCATTGCAATAGCATCCCGTATATGGATAAATTCAAACAGGCTTCACCAATTTACCTATGAGGCCGGTATTTCGCTTTTGGCCCATGAACTGATGCACTCTCTCGCACTCGGTGGACACCCGGACGCCGCCAGATATCCTCTTTCATTCATTCGCCATAGATCTCCACGTGGTTTCTCGAGACGAATCCTGGGGCCGATAGACCGTGATGTAATAGCCGCGGCTTTTGAGTATGCCCCCGAGGCTACGTCGGCAAACGAGCTCGGGCCATGGAGCGATACGTCGTTTCATCTGCGCGGCGATGTGGATGACGTATCGTTCGGCGTTGCATCTTTTAACGGCTTGTTGCAGCCGTGGGCTTCCGGTCCTACGCCTTCGGTGGACTTGGCGCATAATACGGAACTATCCGGCAGCGCAAGCTGGTCGGGACGCCTCTTGGGATTCACTTCCGAATCGCAATCGCTCGCCGGCGCCGCGGATCTCACCATCAACTTCGAAACGCTCAGGGGCCAGATTGATTTTACTGGCCTCGAGCACTGGGGCGTGAATGCAACGCCCGGCCCTGTCGGCTCAGGCCAGACCTGGAATGACGGCGACCTGCGCTACAGCGTCATCGTCAGAAAGAATACGTTCATCCAAACGGGTGGCGACGCCGGCGAGGTTACGGGCGCGTTCTTCGGGCCGAATCATGAGGGAATGGGCGGCGTCGTCGAGAGAAGCGATATGTCCGCCGGATTCGGCGGGACGCGGTAGAGAAACAAGGATGAAGGAGCAGGGACGGCGAAATATCAGGCTGATTTGTATTTTTATTCTGCTTTGATAATGAAGTCGGGAGTATGTCGCCGCTTCACAGTTGTTTCATGTGTTGCCTTTGGGGTTGATGCAGGTACGCCCTTTACTTGCTCCAGTTCTGTTGC
>JAPPHK010000308.1 GCA_028820795.1 Nitrospinota bacterium
GCCTTACCCTGATTGACTTCGCCAAGAGAGTAGAAGACGACATCCGAGATAACGTCTTCCAGTTTCCCCGCAATGCTACCTTTGAACTGCAGGAAGACATCAGTGGTCGGCTGACTGGTGCGGGCTTGACCATTGACCTGATAGAAGATCCTCTGCGCATGAAGGACAGTTTCGTCAACACCGCCTATGCCGCCTTGGATTTTGATGGCACCTCCCCCCTCAACATTCACCTCGATTTCAAGCACGATTTCAATCGCCAATTTGCTCAAGAAGGACGCAAGCCCAACCACATCGTCAGGCTGACTTCTGTCGTCAAGGGAGAGTATCCCTTGGACCTGTCGGGTATGTTGCAGGATGTGAGAATCACCCCTCAAGTGAAAGTAATGGGACAGAAGTTGACTAATGATCGATGGCAGGTGCCGGTGCTGCACGAGATATTCTTCTATCCCATTCTGCGCCTAGACTGGAATATGACCTCCTTGACGAGCGTTCGCATCGGAGCCCAGGGCTTTCCCTTTCTGCAGAGCCGTTCCCTCGACTTGGTCAATTCGAATAGGGACTTTGCGAGCGAGGATTATGTTTTCATACTCGCCAACAATTTCACTTATCAGGGGTACAGGGTGAACTTCAACATGGGCTATCAGATACAGAAAAGGGAATTCAATTCCCCTCGACAGGCCCTGAATAACGTGGATACGTCTATATTCTTTTTCCGGGCCTTAGTCGGACTCCGTCCGGTCATATAGGAAAAGGTCGTGTTAAACGATTTGCGCCAAAAATTTTCCAGGCCTTGCGGGATTTTTCCTCGCCGGACCTTTAGCGGACAATCGCCGCTTTTGGCAAGCTGGGTCTTGCTCGCTGTCCTGATCTGTGCGAGTTCGTCCATCGGTGAGGAAGACGAGTCTGCCGAGAGTTGGGGGCCGCGAACGGGAATCGATATTCCGGAGGTGCCGCGAATCCAGCCCGATCGGATGTTTCTGAGGAGAGATTGGGAACCCTACGAGAATTATGCCCACGAGGAAAAGAGGTACAAAAACTATTCAACCATCCTTTCTCCCTACCGCGACCCCAAGCAGTATTTCTACGGGCCGCTAGGGAATCGCCTAGTCTACGGGATCCCCGGCTATGACTGGGTAGAGACCACGGGGCTAGGCCCCCAAAGTCGGGGATCGTCGATACTGAGGGTGACAGGTAATCTCTACAACTATCCCGGGCGCGAACAGTCTACCTATCGGCGCTATTTCGAGGATGTCCTAACCGTCTCGGAGCAGACCAACAGATGGTGGGCGGGCCTGACCATTGCTCAGGAGTTGCGGGGGCGCTTCACGCCGCTGACCCTGAAAGTCAACGCCTTTCGCGGTTTCAGAATTGACGTGGGTACAGAACACGACGACCTCTCAGCACTATTCATGAACTGGAACACGGTGCGGATGGGAGCATTTCACTTTGAGCGGCGGGTCGGCCTGCTGAACTTGGGTTTGACTTACGTCAACCAGCACGAGAGCTTCAGCGATTCGTACGGCCACACCTTCTCCCGCAAAGGGGTGCTGCGCCACAACCAGCCATACCCAGAAATTATCGCCGTCAAATTTTCGGATGATTCACCCAAGGACGATCGCGGTGGTCCTTATATCGTCGAATTGAACATCTTGGTCAACGGAGTTCTCCGCAAGGATATCGTCCCGGATATTGTCGAGCACATTGACGGTATCACCGAGTCCTCGGTGGGCCGATTCGGTGCGCAGGGGTTAGTGCGCAACGCCTATGCCGAGTTGTCGGCTGCCTTTACTTCCTCGGTTCCGACGCAGCCCACTTATATGCAGTACCGCATCAATGAAGCACCGCTCTACATGGACTACCTCTTCTTCAAGGATCTAAGATTGAATGACCCAGTAGATCCCGAACGCCAGTTTACGACGTACCTGTGGCGGGGCGTAGAATTTCCCATTGAGGAGCCGTGGCACCTAGCGGTAAATCTACAGCCGGAAGCATCAACGAGCAGGAACTACTACCGCAATAACGCCGATGAGATCTTGGGAGAGCGATTCACTGAAGATGAAGTGCTGGCTATCCTGATTCGCAACAACGCTCTCAACAACATCTATAGACCCCTAGAACAGTCTTTCCGGTGGCGTACCGACGAAACAGGTCCTATAGAGGTTTCTGGCGACGACTTCGTGGTCTATTACTTCAACCTGGCGGGAGAGGACTATGTTCAATCCGTTTCCTTCGAAGCCGTGGTCGCCAACGATTACAAGATTGAGGTGGGAACTGTGGCTAGGAATAGAAGGGTAGATCTCAATGACCCGTATGCGCCGATTGAAAGCCCCTATACACAGCGCTATGGCCAGCCCACGCTCTTTCGCGTAGTGGAGCGCGCCCCGGGAAATGTCCAAGACCGGTCGAACGTGAAGCGCATTTCATTCGACATCGGTACGCAGACCGGGATGGAGATCATGGGAGCCAATTTCAGTACCAATATTTTCGGGCTAAAGATCGACGGGGAGTACGCGAGAAGCCTACATTACTTCCAGTATCCTGATGGTGTAGTCGGACCCGACCCCAGCACAGCCGTGCGCTTCGGCAAGCGCTTTAACCAGCAAGGTGAAGCGTACTATCTGGTAGCGCGCAAGGAGCACGAGCGCTTCGACTGGGGAGGCGAATTATTCCACATGGGACCGAATTACAGCACGGAACTCGTAGTGTTGGGCACCCCGGCTGTACCCCATTTCAACAATACCGTGCGCTTGATGATGGTGGACGACAATGACGACAATGATCGCTTTCCCGACTCGTGGTTCCAGCAGTACATCGCCGGCTTTGTCAACGAGGGAGTGGATGCGGATGGTATCTTCCCCGGCAAGGACGAAGATGGAGATGGGCGGCCGGACACCAATAAAAATGGGAATAGGTTGCCGGACTATCTGGAACCCTTCCTGATGTACGATGTGGAATCGGATGACTATATCTACGATTTGGATCTGAACAACAACGACAGACCGGATGGCCGGGAGGACGATCCCGAACCCGACTACCCCTATCCCGAGGATCTGGAGGGCCACCATTTGTTCGGGAAGTACCGGCTGCGGCGGGATCTGAGCTTCTCGCTAGGGCGCCTCAATGCTCACCAGCAGGATGGGTCGGGTAAAAATTTGATGAATTATGGCCGTCTTATCTGGCAGACAAAGCAGCCGGGACTAGGTAGGTTAATGGTGGAGAATACGCTGAAGCGGGTTTGGGATACTGTGCCGGATCGCGTCTTGATCTCCTCGGACTTCGGTAGGAGTCCCTTCGGCAAGACGCATCTGGCCGGCTTTGGCTACCAACAACAGTTCGACCTGATATTAATAGAGGACAATCTGAACTACAAGAATAGCTGGGCCAATAGATTCTACTTGGAGACGCTTTTGAGTCCGCTCAAAGACCTGAGAATGTATCACAACTTTCGCTATGAATTCAACTGGCAGCAGCAGGGCCTTTTGGCAGACGGAACCCATCAGCGCAAGAATGCGATGCGCACTATGAGTTCGGTTCATCGCGCCGATTATACTTGGCGGAGGCACCGAAGTAAATTGGAGATCATCCCGGCGCTGAAACTGCTTTTCCTCAAGCGGACCCAAGATATCATCGACATACCCTTGGCCGATGAGACCACGGTCATTCCGTTGTTCAAAGCCAATTACTATGTGACGCCCCGCACTACCTTTCGCCTCGGTGCCCAGGGTTTGCCTTTCTGGAACTATAGCGTCAAGGACCATGGCAACACTTGGAACAGTTTCGAGCAGAATGTGTACGTCCTCATGATGACCAATCGTTCCGACTATTTCGGCTATGAGATTGTGGCCAATGCTGGTGTGACTTTCGATCGTCGAACTTATGACGATTCCTTCCGCAGTGCCGACAATACCGATGTCCTAGCTGTCTTCATACAGATCGTGGCAGGAGCACCGCGATATTGAAGGATGGGCGTACTCTCAAGCGATCCAACAAAAGGTAATTGCGATGAAACATTTTATTTTGTTGATAACACTTCTCAGCTTGGTACTTCCCTGCTGGGCACAAAGCGAAGACGATGTCTTTGCAACGCGACAGATCGCTACTAAAAAGAGGGCGGTTGTCCTGTCAGCTCTCTTCCCAGGGCTAGGTCAACTCTCCACCGACCAAAAGATAAAGGGAACGCTCATGTTGGTCGGCGAGATTAGCTCTCTGGCCGTAACGCTGATAGCAAACGAGAACTATAATACGCGCCGCGACAATTTCCACCGGCTAAAAGACGAATACGCAGTGATGGCGACTGGGAACAGTCGCTACGATCTCGCCCAGCAAAAGTGGGATGAGTTGCATAAGACCAATGCTGAGTTGGACGACCTGCATCTGACGCGCAGAATTTTTGGTGCGATAGCTGTGGGGGTGTATATTTATAGCCTGACCGATATTCTCTTATATGATTCTCCTAAAGTATCCGCTGTGACTCGATGGAACTTGAGGGCCGTGCCGGGGATGGGGGATGTGCCGTCCAAGTTGGTGATGATGAGAAGTTTCTGAACCTTATTAGAGGGAGTTCGTCAATGGGTAGAGCCCTACTCTTTTGTGTGCTGCCGATCTTCAGCCTCTTGCACTGCAGCAAAGATCATAGCTTGCCGTCCAAGTTTCACGAGAGTCGGATTGGGATCCCCCAAGACTTGGAAGCATCCTTTGCAGAGGACGATGTAATTCTCAGCTGGAGCATGAGCGACACTGCGGCCGTCTTTTACTATATAGTCACGGTAGCTGAAGGCACGTCGGGGGTGGAGCATCAATACACTACTCCCGGGGCTGGGCAGTCCTATACGGTTGAATTTACCTGGGTTGATTCTTTCTATACCTTCCAGGTCCAGGCCGTGGATAACACCAACTTCGCCGGTCAGAAGTCGAATGTGGATACCGTGTTTATTCAGCAGTAATAACGCGATGATGGAAATGGATATGTAGGCTTTAACGGCTGACGCACTTCTACCTATAGCATGAAGGTACTGCCGGTGCCGGAATTCACTTAGGACCGAATACAGGTGCAAAAATCTACTCCAGATCGTTTTAGGGCTCCATCAGATGCGCTAGCTCTAAGGAAGCTCTATCGAGATAACCGCAGAATATCCTACGCTGCCTACGCTCTAGCGTTGCTCATAATGGCCTCAGCCTTCGCCTACTTAGTGGGAATAAAAGAAGAAAAACCCGTGCCCAAGCCTCTGGCAACGGAGTTCATAATTCGCAAGCCGATGGCCAAGAAGCCCTTCCGCATGAGGAAGACCGTGGTGCAAAAGAGAGTAATGACCCGCAAGCTAACTGCCTCGAAGCCGAAACTCGCCCGGACGCCCCCACGGCCGGTGCGGCGGATAGATGTATTGGGCAATGTAGCTGTCTTCGATCGCGGAATCGATGCAGGAACAAGCGTGGGGACCGGTACTATCACGCCGCAGATGCCCTCGGTACAGATCAAGAGTTCGAAGGATCCAGAGAAGCGGATCAGTATGCAGGAGGAGTTTCTGGATCTAAACGCGCTCGATACGGGTAAGTATCGGGGCATGGTAATCCAAGACCCGAATGATCGGAGAAATATCAAGGGCTTCGTCTATTTGGCGCTAGCTTGGGCCAACGATCTCCAACCCGACGCTCCCCGCTCGGTTTCTAGGCTTGCAGATGGCATCAACTCTTATACCGGTATTCAGGCCAAGGTGGCGGACCATATGTTCTTGGACTCTCCCGAACTGTTCAAGACGCCTTTTGTATATATCACGGACAAGGATGGTTTTGAACTGACGGATAAAGAAATCGAGAATCTGGGATGGTACATGCGGAATGGAGGATTTGTTTTTGCCGACAATGACCGGCCAGACCTAAACTTTGGGCCAGCGGAAGCTTCGTTGAGAAAGATGTTCAGCTTGGCTTTGGGCAAAGATGGCAAGCTGCAACGCATCTCCAACAGTCATCCGATTTACCACAGTTATTTCGACCTAGATGGTCCTCCGGTCGGAGGAGAATACCTGAGTGTCAGGGGTAACCCCGACATTTTCTACTACAACTCGGCCGAGCAGACAGATGTTTACTATCAGCCCGATCAGGCGCAGTTCCTCGAAGGCGTCTTTTTGAATGGACGCTTGGTGGCGGTTTACTCAGATATGGGTTATGGAAGCATCTGGCAGGATGAATTCGAGAATGAGCCTCAACTGAGGATGGGAGTCAATCTAGTGGTTTTTGCCCTCACCCAAGAAGGCTCTATCGCGCAGCAGCAGATTGATTTCTACACTGAACTCACCGAATAAATTTCTTTAGCCTACCGCTGCTGTGTAAGCCGAATTTGACCGGCTGAAGGGCTGATTCATTTATGGACCTACAGCCAATCAAGTGTTCATCACTACCGCTGCATGGCTCTCCGGGCCGCAAACCCCCGCGCTGTTGCGCGCCTTGAGCCGCAGTTGGTTCAGGCCCTCGTGCAGTCTCCACTCCAGCGAAGGGTCTGTTTGTTCACTCCATTCGGCTCTGTCGATCTGCACCAGAAATGCGTCAAAGCAAGGCGTTTCAGTATCTACATCCACGCGCAGGACATCCGGCTCAGCGGTTTCGCTCAAGAAGAGTTCCGTCTGGTTGAGCGGGGGACTGAAATCCTGCCAGCGCTTGGTGTGTTGGGGGTATTCGCGTTTGCGGGGGAACACATCGCTGTAGAAACAATAGAAGAGGTCGCTCCCCCAGTTGCTGGACAGGCGCCACGGTAGTGGCCAAGGCCGGCTGGCAAAGTCGTTGCGCCGCACCATTTGCAAGTGTCCTTTGAGGATCAAGTGCTCCGGTCCTCCGCTCAGGTCGTCAATCGGAAAAGCATTGTCGCCTTGGCGATAGGCAACGCGAGCGGCACGGAGCATTTCGAGGTCCGGCAGGTGCCACTGGATGGGATATTCCCAGGTCGCCGGTCCCGGCATGATCTCGGCCAAGCGCTCGCTGATTTCCACCAGACTCAGGGGAATGCCCGTGTCGGGGTCGTAAATGTAGTAATCGCGCGTCGCATCCAGGAATATCCACTTGTCGAATTCGTTGGACCATACTTCGGCCACTTCGTGTCCGTAGGTGTGCTTAGTGGAAATGTTGACCCAGCGGGCCGGAAAGCCCATGGCCAGACAGGCGGCGATTAGGGTCAAGTTGCAGTAGAGGCAGTGGCCATCGCGTCGGCGCTTCTGGTAGTCGCCTAGCAAGCCGGGGCGTCCACTTTCATCCCTATCGAGTTGAGGTAGATCGAAGTAATTCCATTGATAGGCATCTAGGCGACCGAGCGGCACTTTATAGGCCCAGTGCATGAGTCGCAGCTGGGCTTCGAACTCAGTCGCCGCGTCTGCGACTATCGCGTCCAGTTCAAAGCGGTGACGCAGTTCGTTCAAGCGGGCGAAATCTTCGTGGACGTAGGGTAAGGATGGGCGGATGACGCGACCGTTGCGGAATTGGAGCAGGTGGTAACATCTATTGGAGCGGCGCTTGTGCTCGCGGCACTTCGCTTCCACGGAAATACCTTTGAACACCGGCGTCACCAGCGGATTGTGGGCGTACATGACAATCTTGAACTGCAGGTAGCGTCCAGCCGGAGCGCACCATGTCTTGGAGAAGTTTGCTACGGACTCGAAAGGAGACCATGCGGCGGCTGTAGGCACTGGATTATCGCCCAGGCGCGTCTCTATTTTTACTTGGCTTCCCTCGGGCACATCCACTTCCCATTCTACCCGGCACTCTTCTATGTCCAGCAATTTCTCTATTTCTTTTGTGTCCCCTCCTGTAGCCAAGTCGATCACCGACGAGACAAAGGTGCCCTGCGATGCGCTGCGATCTAGACTGAGGCGGATTGCGTACTCCCCGTCGATTTCATCTTTCCAGCCCAAGTGCTCAAAATCCCAGGTACGACCTCCGTCTCGACTCTTGGCACTGCGGTTAGGGTGGCAGAGCCGCGTTTCAGAGCCACGCTTATATTCTCCATCCGCGGCCACCATGATTTCCCAACTGGTCTCCTCCGATTCGGCCCACAGGACGAACTCATTGGTACCCTGCCGCAGGGCACCCACTGGCACGGCCACCACAAACCAGTTGTCGAAGTGCGAGCCTCCCCAGTCGCTGGTGTAGTAGTGGCGAGCACAGGGGTGGGCTATCTTGCTCGGAGGTCGGATCAAGTGGTGACCATTGACACAGATGTGGAGTGCATGGTCATTGTCGTCCATTTCCCGTCCGTTGAAGATCAGATAGGCAGCTAGGGCGCGAGGATCATCCAGGACCAGATCTTTGCGGACCATCACCCCTTCTTGCAGTTTCTCAAACCACGACCGGTCCTCAGCGCCTTGGGGGGGGCCGATGGCCGGCGCATCGTCTTCGACTAGGAGCATATCATTGAGGACGATAGCCTTTTTCAACTCGCTGTATTGGAGTTGATCGAACTGGCCTCGTACTTCGAGCGCGGCGGCATCGAGCGCAAAACAGAAACTGCTATCTATCGACATATTTGAACGCTCCTTTGACTCTATCTTGGCCATCTAAGCGGCTTTAGGACACCCCAATTCTAACCCGAATTATTCATAAAAATGGTTTGCTGAGCCAAGTTGTTGCATTATAATAAGAATACCTCAAGTCAGCCATCAATGTTCCCACAGGTGCCCTGCTCCAATCTCAACAGTTCGGGTACTCTCAGACCAGTGTGAACAGCGACAACACGGCAAAGATAAACTCCTAACGCAAGAGCGGTAATGAAGCTGAAAACAGTCATTCTGATAGGCCTATTTTTCGCTGCCCTTTTTCTCGTAGTGATCTATGTCGACAGAGAGGAAGACGAAAAAAAGGGAGCAGAGTACCACTCTAGGGAATTACTGACCTTTGATAAGGATGAGGTGGACGAACTCAGCATAGAGAATGCGAGCGGTAGAGTGGTGTGCCGCAAGGTCGGGGAAGATTGGCAGATCATCGAACCCGTAACGGTTGACGCACATCGAGGGGCCATACAAGCTGTCCTGGCTAATCTCGAGCGGGCACGACTGACGCGGTTTCTCGTCTTGGACGATGAATCGACAGAAGAAGCACTTAAAAAGTATGGCCTAGATTCTCCGCACGTGAAAGTGAGTCTGCACGTCGGGGGACGCCTGCTAGACACAGTCCTGTTTGGGGATGAGAATCCATCTGGACGGTATGTCTATGTCAAGAAGGATTCTGAGGACCGCATCGGCATGGTCGAATTGTACCGTCGCACCGGGGTAGACAAGCAATGGGGCGAACTGAGGAACAAAACTACGCTCAAATTCAAGAGAGCGTTGGCGACGAAGTTGAGAATTGAAAGTCAGGCGGACACCGTCGAAGTAACAAAAAGCGGTGAGGAGTGGCAGATGGAGTCCCCGACAGAGGCGAAAGGAGATGGAGAAGCGATAGAAGCCATTCTACAGGGCTTGGCCTCCCCCGTCGAAGAATTTGTCGACGATGCACCCAATAGCTTGAGGCCATACGGCTTGGATCCACCTGCGCTACGCGTCAAAGTCTCAGTGGGTGATGAGGTCCATAGTTTGTGGGTCGGATCAGAGAAGGAGGGAAACTTCTACGCCCGAGATCTGTCAAGGGATCCTGTGTTCACGCTCGATTCGTCCTTTGTAAATCAGCTAAATCGGGCGAGTTTCGAGTTAAAATCCAGGAAATTGTTCGATTTTACCCGAGAAGAGGTCAACCGCGTCGAGTTCGCCTATAGGGATAGCTCTATACTTTGCGTGCGAGACAGTGTCGCTTGGCTGGCAGTCCCCCAGGACCGACCGATCAACGCGATGGAGTTAGAAGCTGTTCTGTTCAACATGGAGAAGCTCAGAGTCGAAAAATTCCCGCCATTGACCCAAAATTCCCACCGTAACTACGGCCTCAATCCACCGCGCATGAGAATCAGGCTTTGGGCCGGTGAGGAGACTGTCGGAGATCTTTCCCTCGGTGAGGAAGAAGGAAATCTGGTCTACGTCAAGAAGGGCGAGAACGACTTAATCTGTCTAGTAGATAGGAAGATCGCCGAGTCCCTTACGGCGGAGAGACTATTTGCACCAGAGCAAAGATAGACGCAAGGGAGAAGATCCGGTGTCGGGAAAGAGCACAGCCCGGATCAAATGGTTCGGTATCGGAATGGCGTGTGCCGGTCTCATCGGAGTAATCTGTTTGTACTTCTTCGCCTCCCCCCCGAGAGATCGATCCGCAGCCAAGGCGTTATTCGATCAGGGCAACACCTACTTGAACGTCGGTCAAGTGGGTCGTGCGATGGACTACTATAAGAAGGCGATCGACCGCGATCCAGATTTTGTCTACGCCTACAACGGTATGGGCATGGCCTACAGAGCTACGGGAGATTTGGCCCGGGCAGAGTATTATCTCCTGCAGGCTCTTTCCCTAGATCGGACCGTGGTGGATACCTACAACAATCTGGGGATCATCTACTCGGAGAGCGATAGACCGGAGAAGGCAGAAGCCATATACAAACAGGCCCTTTCCTTGGACCCGAACTCCGCCGTGATGCACTACAATCTGGGTGCTTTCTACGCGCAGATCGGCCAGTACAGCAAGGCAGTAGAAGAGTATAGGAAT
Organism: Nitrospinota bacterium; assembly: GCA_028820795.1. Lineage (GTDB taxonomy): Bacteria > UBA8248 > UBA8248 > UBA8248 > UBA8248 > Bin107. Next base: position 10,603 of record JAPPHK010000308.1, read on the forward strand.
GCCGTCCAGCTCAGACGGGATCTATTCCAGGCTCACAACAACCTAGCACTCTCCTACATTGCCTTGGGCAAGCCGAGGGAGGCTATAGCGGAGTACGAGATTTCGCTCCAGTTGAATCCTCATCAGAGCAGAGCCTACTACAATCTCGGACTCGTCTATGCCGAAGAAGGCCAATATGAAGCGGCGATCACCTATTACAGAAAGGCACTCCAAGGCAAGCAGAATAATCCCGATATTCACTATCACCTCGGCTTGACTTACGAGGGCATGCAGCAGGAGGAGCAGGCGAGGGGGCAGTACGAGAAGGTTCTCACCCTTGCCCCCGCCCACCAGCAGTCCCATTATCGCATCGGTTTGCTGCTGGCTAGGGAAAATCGCTATAGAGAGGCTGTAGCCTATTACGAGAAGGCGATCTCCCTAGATCCCCAGTACGCCGATGCCCGCTACAATTTGGGTCGGGCCTATATGAAATTGGGAATGCGAGCAGAAGCCCAGCGCGAGATGGAATTGTTCAAGAAGATGAGCCAGTACAACAAAGAGAAAGAGCACATCGGCAAAATACTGCTTTACATGCCCGGAGATGCGGCGGCGCATTGGAAATTGGGACGCATACACGAAAAATACGGTCAGTACGAGCGGGCGATCACCGCGTACAGGAAGGCCCTGACACTGCGACCGGGCTTTGGGGAAGCCCGGCGGGGGCTCAAAGAAGCGCTGCAGAGAGTTCAGAGCCTTTGAGCTCTGCGCAAGGCTTGCAAAGAGGAGAGACCTGATGAATTTGCTAGGCTTGACGATTGTGGGTATGACCTTGGGCATTGCCCTCCTGGCAAAAGATGTGCCCACCAGAGAGTACATGCTCTCTACCTTCCAAGCGGGTCAGAGTTTCTATTCCGAGGGGGCCTACGATCAGGCCATCGAGAAGTTCGAGGATATCAGCAGTGTTCGCAGTCTGTTGCTGGATGATGGCGACATCGTCGTCGTGGTTGGGAAAGTGGAAACTGGGGTGAAAGATGCGGCGATTTACCAGATGGGCAATGCGTATTTCAAGATGTTTGAAGAAGAATTTCGTGCCTCAGAGGACGGGTCGAACAAACGAGAACAGGAGCAGCGGAAGAAAAAGGCGGAGGAATACTTGGAACAGGCAGTGAGCTATTTCTCCAGAGTAGAAGAAAATGCTAGGTCCGAGAATTTGCGGGTGCTAGCGCAGAACAGGATTACTACCTGTTGGTACAGTGCCCAGCACTACCAAGAGGTCATCCGCGCAGGACAGAAATTTATTGAGAAATATCCCGACAACGCCTATGTAGTAGAGGCTCTTTACAACATAGGATGGTCCTACTACGAACTGAAGGAATACGCCAATAGCATCGCAGCCTTTACCGAATTGACGGAGCGTTTCAAATCCGGCTTCCAAGTCAGTCGGGCCTTTTTCCAAATTGGTGAATGCTATTACGACCAGGGGCAGTACCGCAAAGCGACCCCCTACTATCAACAATTAGTAGACCAGTTAAACATCGACGCGTTAAGCGAACAAGAAATCCAGAAGATGCAGTTCGAGAAAGTAGCTGGTCTGGTAGACGAAACCGAGTACGAGTTGACTGCAAAGGCCCAGATCCGGATCGGGGACTGCTACAGCCAGTCAGCGGAATTTGAAAAGGCAGAGCGCTCCTACCGCTCTGTCATCACAGTGTTTGCTCAGGAGCGGAGACTGGTTGAGAAGGCTTATCAGAGTTTGGCGGATATGTACTTTGAAAACCGGCTTTTCGCCCGATGTGTGGATACGTACCGCGAGGCCATCGTCCAAATACCCAACAACACATTTAAGGCGCGAATGCAGTTCCAGTTAGCTCAGCGCTATACCGAAGCGAGCGAAGAATGGGGAGAAGACTATTTTGACGATGCGATTCGCGAATACAATGTGTACGTAAAAGCCTACGGCGAGATTGCCTCCCGCGCCGGCTACTCCCTAGGGAATTCCTGGTTCGAAATTGGTCGGGCCTACTACTCTAAGGCTGAAAAATTGGCACAGCAGGGAGATACAGCAGGGGCCCGCGAGGCCTATGCGGCAGCCGTGCAGGCCTACGACACGGTCTTGGCGCAATATCCCGATCCGAATTTTGTCATCGCGACCAGATTCAATATCGCTCTCTCTAAACAGAGAATTGGCGAACAAGCGGCGCAGCGCGAAGCGGAGAAGATCTACCAGAAGATCATCGCGGACGATCTCGATGGCACTTATGCCAGAAGTTCACAATTCCAATTGGCGCGGATGTTCTACAACCAAGAGTTATACGATAGAGCAGTGGCCTTCTACGATGAAATTATCGCGGTGACGGATGATTCCACTCAGTTGGATGTCGCCCATTTTGAACTGGGATTGGCTCTGAATAAAAAAGGAGAGGGCGAGAGGGCAACAGAGGTCTTTTTGCAGGTGCGGGAAACGGCACCGCAGTCCTCATTAGCGAACATCGAAGCAGGACGCATATACCTAGGTATGGAGCAATTCAACCGAGCTTTGGGGGTTCTCGGACAAGGCATGGCTAGCGTCGGCAGCGAGGAGGAGCGAGCTCAATACCACTACCTGATGGGCAAGGCATGGGTGGGCAAAGAAGAATACGCGCAGGCAGTGGACCAATTTACACAGGCCATCAATAGTACGGATAATCCCAAGTTGAAGGAGATCGCACAGTACGACAGGGGGACGAGTTACTCGCGTCTGGAGCAATACGCAGAAGCGGCGGAAGACCTGAGAGTGCTAGTGGATTCTGCCAACGAGAGGATCAAAAGTCCGGCTCAGAAGATGCTGGGCCTGGCTTATCTCCGCTTGAACAGGCAGGAAGAAGCGCTCGAAAGCTACAGGCGATTGGCCACTGCGGCCGAAGATCCAGTTGAACAGGCAGAGTACATGGTGCTTATGCTAACACTCTATCTCGAGTTGGAGCAGTATGATACAGCCATCGCCACGGGACGGAAAATTCTGGCGATGGACCTAGAGGATAGCAAAGGAGATAGAGATTACTGGCTGGCAGAGCAAGTCTATTATCTCATTGGTGAGAGCCAGCAGCGCAAGGGGCAATACGAGGAAGTGATATCGACGTATAGCGAGGGACTCAAGCGCTATCCGAACTCTTACTATTCCGTCGATATGGCCTATGCTCTGGGCACGCTTTACTTTCAAAGCGAAAAGTTCGACGAATCCGCGGAAGTATTGAGCGCCTTTGTCGCCCGTTTCCCCGACTCAGCCAACATTGTGTATGCGTACTACTATCTTGGGTACGCGTATTTCAATCTAAGAGAATTCGAGCGGTCTGCAGAGATCTTTGAGCAGTTGGTAGAAAAATATCCGCACGCCGACATAGCGGCAGAGGCGCTGATGCGTGCATCTGAGAGTGCATTCAACTTGGAAAAATTTGTCGCGGCGATTGCGCTGTACCAGCGCCTATTAGAGAATTATCCAGATTCGCCGTTTAGCGATGATGCACTCTATAACACGGCGTGGGCGTTCTACGAATTGAAGGACGAGGAAAAATTCATTCGGACTTTTGCACGTCTGCTCGCAACCTTTCCCAATAGCGAGTTTGCGGTAGATGCCCGCTTTACGCTGGGCGATTATTACTTCAACAAGGAAGACTACGAAAGGGCGCTGGTCGAATACCAACATGTGCTGGCCGACTACCCCGAGGCCAATGTCGCCAGAGAAGTCCCCGAGATTTTAAAAAACATACGGGAGCTCATAGCCTATGAGGAATACGAACAGACTATGGCCATATTCGGCGAGGCAGTGGCCTTGGACAAAGAGGGAGAGGAAGAGCAGGCGCAGCAGAAATTCGCCGAGGTGGTGCCGCTGTTCATTGCCCTCACGGAAAAGTATCCCGGCACTGAGGTGGAGATCGGCGCATTAAGCAATTTGGGTACGTGTTATGAGTTTTTGCGTCAGTGGAAGAAAGCAGTGCAAACCTATGATAAAGTAATCGCTCTATTCGAGGACGATAAAGCCAGCGAGGATGCCTATCGATTTGCCAAGGGGCATCGCGACTGGATCGTGAACTCCAGGCTGTGATGCTCGAAATGGACTGACTGGTGCGCGCAAGTTGCGCGGGGAAAAGTACGTCGCACCAAAAGGGGAATGAACATGAAAATCACCAGCAAGGCGACACGGTGGATATTGGCAGCTTGTATAGCCCAAATCGCGGTAGGGTGCATTATTTTTCCGCCGCAGATCCATTACAGCTCATACTTGGTGCCCGCAGCAAAGAGCGGCAATGAAGCTCCATACAGCGTGGAAAACGATGGCTCTGTATATGCGTCAGAAGGATTGCGGATAGACGTCAAATTTATGACGGATGCAGAGCTAAATGCCCTGCTCCCTGAAGATTCGAATAGAGGAGAGCATTCGACTAATCCCTACACCTACGGCGATTACATTGATCGGGACGTGGGTTATACCCCCAATCGCTTCACCGTCTTCAAGGTGAGTGTTTTCAACCAAACTTTTGCCAAGGTTCAACTCTACCCCCTTGAAGCCATTCTCTTGACAGACCGAGGCCAGACACTCCATTCCTATGGAATGCCATCGACGTCGCCCCACAATAGCTTTGAGCGGTATTACAGAGGCTTGCGCGGGCAGAGCGGCAATGAGTTCTATCGCTTTGAAGTCAGAATGGGGCATGTGCGCAGTCTGAACTATGCGGAGGATCAGCCGATATTCAAAGGGGAAAACTACAGCGGTCTGATCGCCTTTGATTCGCTCGACCCAGCAGTGGAAAAAGTGCGGTTGGTCCTGAAAGAATTCGCGCTCAAATTCGACGAGTTCGACACCCCCCTCGAAACGGTTGATCTCCGTTTCGACTTCAACCGCAGGGTAGAGAAATGGAAGGTGGAAAAAGACCATGAGACGGTGAGCTTTGACCGTCAATAGTGGTTGTGGACCACTAAATCCGCTCTTCTCATGCTAAGAACAACAGCTATTCTGAGCTTGTCTCGTCTCTGTAGAATCGACCTGTTTGGACTCGCACTACTCCTGTATCCGCTTCGTTCTGCGGCGTTTCAGCCCGAAGCGGTGATTCTGATCGTGCCTTTCGCAGACCACAGTTATTTTCGCGGCAGTTGGGATATTAGCCGGGGCATTCCCCAAGTCCTAGGCGAATTGCTCCAGCAGGAGCGTAACATAGTCGTTTTACCGTTGATCGATTCTTTATTGACAGCAGGCGAAGACAGTACCGCCCTGAGCGAGGCCCAAGCGCTCAGGATAGGAGATAACGCCGGCGCTGATCTAGTTGTGAGCGGCGATATCCGCAACTTCTCCATCAAGCGGTTCAATGCCGGCAACCCCTCCTTGGGGGGTTACACCTCCTATACGGCTCTAGTCGAAATCGAGATCCAATTGCTGCAGCCGCTCTCTATGAGTCAAGTCGGAACGGCTGCCGGAAAAGCCGAAATGACAGATCGGGATCTGGGCTTGACCCTTTTGGGAAAACCTACTCGTAAAGAGGCCGCCCTGCTCGAACTCAACGAGGTTCCCTTTGGTGTGGAGCGCTTTCGGCAGACAATCATAGGCAAGGCTACGCTAGATGCACTCCAACAACTAACGAAAGAGATTGGGGCCAAGACCTCCCCACCCCACACTCTGCAACAGCAGGAACCGAAAATCCTCAGCCTGAAGGGAACTGAAGGCTTCGTCAATTTGGGACTGGCGGACAAGGTCGAGATAGGACACAAATTTGTGGTGTATTCCCGGCGAGAGATGAAGCGGATCGGAGTCGTACAAATCGTCGAAGTACTGGCTCAGCATCTATCCCGGATTCTGGTGCTCGAAGGGCAGGAGCATATTCAGGTAGAGGACGCTCTAGCAGTTCCCTAGTGCCACTCCTGCCGTAAGGCGCTATCTCAATGTCGAAAGACTACATGGGCCGTCTTTTTTCATACTCAATGCGGTCAATCTGCCTCATACTCTGGGGTTCGGCCATCCATGCCACGGGTGGACAGGTGCATTTTGTGGAGGTGAGTGCAGAGGCAGGGATCGATTTTCACTATACCCACGGCGGCACTGGGCAGAAGTACTTTATCGAAACCATGGGACCGGGGTGCGCATTTCTGGATTATGACAGCGATGGATTTCTCGATTTGTACGCAGTCAATGGTCACGATCTGACTCCTAATGCCGACCCCGAAGAGCGCAATGCGCTCTATCGCAGCAGGGGCAATGGAACCTTCGCCGAAGTCGGGCGCGAGGCTGGGGTGGGAGACAGAGGATACGGCATGGGCGTAACCGCCGCCGATTATGACAACGACGGCGATGTGGATATCTACCTCACCAACTACGGTCCGGACGCGCTGTACCGCAACGAGGGAGATGGAACCTTTGCAGACGTCACCAACCAAGCAGGACTAGGGAACAAATTGTGGGGGACGGGCTGTGCCTTTTTTGACTATGACAACGACGGAGCCCTCGATTTATATGTGGCCAACTATGTCGAGTACACCCTCGACGCCCCTAAAAAGGATCTGACTCCATACGCCGTGGGCTCCTTTGCGGGCGAAGAAGTAGCGACAGATATCAGAGCCTATCCCAGTCCCGATAATTTTAAAGGCTCTCCCGATGCACTGTATCACAACGAAGGGGATGGAACCTTTGCGGATGTCACGGTCCAAACCGGGGTGTTCAATTCAGCGGGCAAAGGGATGGGCTTGGTGTGCGGCGATTACGACAACGACGGTGACGTGGATCTCTTTGTGGCCAATGACCAAACAGCCAATCTCCTCTACCAGAACAACGGCGATGGAACGTTTGCAGATGTAGCTCTCATCGCAGGGGTCGGCTACAGCGGCGATGGGCGGATGGAAGCCAGCATGGGGGCCGACTTTGGTGACTATGACAACGATGGCTTCCTAGATCTCGTTGTCCCAAACTTTCAGCGCGAGCCTACCAGTCTCTATCGGAACGAAGGCGATGGTCTGTTCGCGTACGAATCGACGCCTTCAGGTATCGGGCGCTATTCGCTCCCCTATGTGGGCTGGAGCACCACCTTCTTCGACTATGACAACGATGGTTTTTTGGATATCTTCGTCGCCAATGGTCATACTCTGGACAACGTGATTCTCTTCGACGCCTCCACCTCGTATCCCCAGCGCAACCAGTTGTTCAGGAACGGGGGACAGAGACGCTTTGTGGAGGTCTCCGATGCCTCGGGAGCGGGGCTGTCCATCGTCAAGGTGAGCCGAGGGGCGGCGTTCGGAGATTACGATAACGACGGCGATGTGGATATATTCGTGGTCAATTCAGTCGGCCGCGCCGACCTGCTGCGGAATGATGGGGGCAACGAGCACAACTGGTTCCAAGTCAGAGTGGTCGGTGTAGAGAGCAATAGGGATGGTGTGGGGGCGAGGATCGAACTCAACGCGGGCGGTTTGCGCCAGATCAGGGAAATCAAGAGCGGCTCTGGACTGTACAGCCAAAATGACCTGCACGCCTCTTTTGGGTTGGGCAAAAGTGAGAGTATAGAGCTACTCGTCGTTCGCTGGCCCAGCGGCACAGTGGATCGCATGAGCCAGTTAGCCGTCAATCAGCGCGTCGTGATCGAGGAAGGCAGGGGATGGGTCAAAGGCAGCAGCCGTGCGCCTTGATGTCAAAGGCTCCACTATAGATTCGCAAAAGGAGTTTTTCGATGAGATTATGGGCTTTATCCCTAGCTCTCTTGTGGGCTCTCCCCGGAATGGGCCAAGTATCTCTCTACCCCAGCAAACGCGATGGGCAGCCGATATATGTGTTCGAAAATAAATACATCAGGAGTGAGATAGCCCATACCCGAGGTCGGTCGCCTCTGAGTTATTTCGACAAAATCGCGGGCGTGGAACAACTCAGACAGCTCGAACCCCTCGACAAAAACCACGGCAAACACTATCCGCACGGCGGGGTCGCCGAATGTGTGCCGTGGACCGGGGGATCGCCCTATATGGGTTACCTATGGACGCAACCGTGGGAGATGACAGCCCGGACCTACGAACGCCGTGCAGTCTTGGTAAGTAAGATGACTTTTCCCTATCCCGACCCAGTCACCGGCAAATTGTGCGAACTGAGATTCGAGAAGACCATGACTGCTTATGAAGGCTCCACGCGGCTGAAGATGGATTACAAGGTAGAAAACATCGGCGAACGGCGCGCCCGCTTTCAACACTGCGTCCACGGCACTCCCTGCGTTGGAGGAGAGTGCGACGACAGCGATTATTTTTACGCCCCCGGCAGTCAGTGCTGGGTGGTGTGGAGCGGACTCATCCCCCAGTACCAGATCCCGGACCAGTCGTGGCACTCGTGGCCGATACCCGAAGCAGTGGATTTTCGCAGGGGGGGCTCGGGCGGTCTCCAGTTATTTGTGCCAGCGCCGTGGGGTGTAATTGGAGACGACGAGAGCCGACAAGTAATGGCCATGACCATATCCCCGGTGTCTGTCGGGGATAGAGAGATCCCCTCCTACATAGGGTATACGCGGGGTGCAGATACATACTACTTAGAGCCTTCGCTGACCCGTCACATCTCCAATCACGCCGACCGCTGGGAGCGAGAGGGTTACTCTGTCGATCTCGACCGGGACGAGGTGTGCGAGTACACCGTGGATATGGCGATGTTTCACGGTGTCACCAAGGAACAGGTTGTCTCTTTGTACAGGCTCACAGGAGATTATCTGCTGCTGGATGAGCCGAGCCTGACCTTTGAGAGCGGCAATGGAGAAAAGGCCGTCTTGAAAATGGATATTGGGGTATCGGCAGAAACCGAACTCATCGCGCAAGATGCGGCTGACAGTGAGTCCCTTTTCACCAAGAGTCTGCTACCGGGAAAGATAGCGCGGGTTTCGGAGGAGATTCGGCTGTCTGGAGAAGCGGAAGCCGTCACTGTGGTACTCAGGAACGCGGCTGGGGACCAAGTTATATCGCAATTGCCCGTAGAGTTACCGTAATTGACTACTGCACCGATATGCAAGACAATATGGCCCTTGTGAGCTGAATGCGGAGAGATTCACCACCGGATTTGTGAGGGGTTGTACAACGTAGGACAAAGGATGAAGAAACAGCAGCCAAAAGATACGAGCGTGGGAAACTCCTCTGGGGTGACGCCGAGAGCTTTTTTCACCGGTCTGGTGTGCTCGGCACTGGTAAGCGGAGGAACGCAGTACGGGGAAATCTTCCTCAGAAGTTCGCGCATGTCCGATGACTTCAGCACCGGCGGGGCTCTGTTCATTTTCTTTTTCTTAGTGGCCGGCGTCAATGTGCTGTTGAAGCTCATAGGTCCCAGAGTGGCATTCAAGCCGGCGGAATTGATCCTCATCTATGTGATGATGATGACCTCGTGCGCGATCACGGGAATGGGGCTGACCCACTACCAGATCCCCCTGATGGCGACGCTGCCCTACTTTGCGACGCCCGAAAACGACTGGGCGAATCTAGTGGCCCCCTATGTCAGAGGATGGATGGTCATCGAGGATCCACTGGCGTGTAAGTACTTCTTTGAGGGCCTACCGAAAGGTGAGTCGATTCCGTGGGCTGTGTGGTTGAAGCCGCTGGCCTACTGGAGCATCTTCTTCGCCGCCTTCTACTTTGTGATGATCGCGCTGATGGTCATCCTGAGAAAGCAGTGGATCGAGCACGAAAGGCTGATATATCCCATCATTAGGGTCCCCCTAGATATGATCGGTGAGAATAACAAGAGCGGTCTGCTAGCGGGGTTCTTCAAAAATCCCCTGATGTGGCTAGGTTTCGCCTTTGCTTCCTTCATCACTTCTTCCATTGGTCTCAATGCGTACTACGATTATTTGCCCGAAATCAACCCCCTCTATCCCGGCGTCACGCTCTCGTTGCTGCGGGAATCGATCCAGTTGCGCTTTATGATCAGTTTCCCCGTGATGGGATTTGCCTATTTGATCAATCAGGATGTGGCCTTCGGGCTCTGGTTCCTCGATGTTGTGGTCAAATGCCTAGACGGCGTGTTCGATACGCTAGGGGTGTACCTACAATTGCGGGTCAATCACTACGGCGGCAGCTCAGGGATATTCTCCTCGACCGCGATCGGGGCAATGTTGATACTGGTACTCTATGGCGGCTGGGTCGCCAGAGGTCACCTGCAAGATGTGTTTAGAAAGGCGTTTACCCCAGCTCCTGATGTAGATGATTCCGGCGAGATTCTCTCCTATCGGAGTGCGGTAATCGGCACCCTGGTGTCGGTGGTCGTCATGCTCGTCTGGCTCAGTGCCGCCGGCTTACCTCTTTGGGCGGGAGGGCTGTTCCTGTTTATCGCCTTTGTGATCTTTATAGCCATTACTCGCATCGTGGTCGAGGGCGGTATGGCGGCGTGCCGGGCACCCCTGATTGCGCCCAATTTTATGCTTTATGCCGTCGGCACTCCAGCCTTAGGCTCACAGGGGGTGACGGCGCTGGGATACACCTACGGATGGTCTTCGGATATTCGGACCTTTTTGATGGCGTCGATTGCCAACGGATTGAAGCTGCTAGACGACGAGCGCTTCCAAGGACGCAAGCGCCCGGTGTTTGTCTGTATTGTCGCGGCGCTGATCGTGTCGCTGATCGTGTCGTTCGGGATGATGCTCAAGCTCGTTTATGGGGTCGGGGGCGTAAACATCCACTCGTGGTTCTGCTTGGGAGCAAATCTGCTGCCCTTCGACCTAGTATCGACGGTAGTCAGTCGCCCGATTGACGTGACTGGAGGAATGTGGATGAATATGGGCATTGGCGCCTCGCTCATGGGCATACTAACGCTATTGCGGCACAAATTTCTGGGGTGGCCTCTCCATCCGCTGGGATTGACTGTTGCCGGCAGTCGGGTGATGGACTGGACCTGGTTTAGTATCTTTCTGGCTTGGCTGATCAAGATCATCGCGTTGCGCTATGGTGGGCCCAAAATGTTTAGAGCCCTGCGCCCCTTCTTCTTGGGAATGGTACTGGGACAATTCGTCTCGGCGGGTATCTGGACAGTGATTGATGGGCTCACTGGCATGACCGACAACATGATATTTGTAATTTGAGTCTGCTACGACTCTCGAAAGGAAGGGAACAAATGACCAATAATTGGCTCACGGGAATTTATCTGACCACGGGTGAGGTGCTCAACTACCCCGATTACGTCGAGCGGCTGCGCGATGAGATCGGTCTGAATACGGTGGTTCTCTCCTTTACAGGCCAGCTATCAGAGGAGGTGCTCGCCCTCAGTCCCTATGGAGGACGTACGCCAACAGAAGAGGAACTGGGCAAGCTCGTCATCCGGCATTTCGATGGTCGGCCCATAGACCCGAGGGAATACCCGCAAGCCCAGGCCCTATGCGGTCCCGGCGTCGCAGCCCAAGGTGACGACGAAGCGTTCAGAAGGGCTGTGGGACAGCTAAAGGAAGCCGGCCTGAACGTGTGGACGTACGGAGGGGCTTGGACGATCCGCCGCCTCATGTTCTGTCCGTCGCGACAGGATGTGCAAGACTGGATCGAGGCCGTGTGCGTGTACTGGGTGACTCAGTACG
>JAPPHK010000183.1 GCA_028820795.1 Nitrospinota bacterium
GCAGTATCGTCTTGCGGAGCGGGCCCGGTCATCCGCGCCTTCACTCCCTGCTTCCAGAAACTCACTTAGCCCTCGTTCCAGAAAAGAACATTTTGCCTCATATTTCTTCGCTAGGACCTCAACTCGAAAAAGTTCTCGGTCACGAAAAAGGAACCTCGCCGAGTTGCGTGAATATAATCACGGGACCTAGCCGCTCGGCCGACATCGCCCTGACACTCATTAAAGGTGTGCATGGCCCGCGCGATGTTTTCGCCGTTATCGTTCCCGACTCACTCACCACGGGAGATTTATAGAAAGCACCACCCTCCAGACAAGGCAGTTTTTCCTCACAAGAACGAAACAAAGCATTAATCCCGATACAAACATTAAACCCCTCGAACGAATGGTCTGTTCGAGGGGTTTGTCGTTTTCGGCTTTTCAGAATCGCTCAAGCCGAAATCTAAATGTCATAGTAGAGACTAAATTCGTGAGGGTGCGGACGCAGGCGAACCGCATCCACTTCCTCAACACGCTTGTATTCGATCCAGTTGTCTATGACGTCTTTCGTAAACACGTCCCCTTTCAACAAAAACTCATAATCCGCCTCGAGCGCGTCCAGAGCTTCGGGCAGGCTACCTGGCGTTTGTTGCACGCTGCCCTTCTCTTCAGGATCGAGATCGTAGAGATTCTTGTCGATTGGCTCGGGCGGCATGATTTTATTCTGAATACCGTCCAGACCGGCCATCAACATCGCGGCGAAGGCCAGGTAGGGGTTGCAAGAAGGGTCAGGGCACCGGAATTCGACCCTCTTGGCCTTTTCGCTTGAAGAATACATGGGAATTCGAACACATGCGCTTCTGTTGCGGCAGCTATAGATCAAGTTGATAGGCGCCTCATAGCCGGGCACCAAACGGCGGTAGCTGTTCGTTGTCGGGTTGGTGAAAGCCAACAACGCAGGCGCATGCTTCAACAAACCACCGATGTAGTAAAGCGCGTCCGGACTCAGATCGCCATAAGTTCCCGCGCGATACATGATATTCTTCCCGTCTTTCCAAATACTTTGGTGGCAGTGCATTCCGGTGCCGTTGTCGAGGAAAACGGGTTTCGGCATGAAGGTCGCCGTCTTTCCGTGCTTTCTCGCAACGTTCTTGACGATGTATTTGTACTTCATGAGCTTATCCGCAGTGGTCACCAGTGTATCGAATCGAATATCGATTTCGCATTGCCCGGCTGAGGCCACTTCATGGTGGTGCACTTCACACTCAACGCCACATTCCAGCAACTCCAGCATCATCTCTGAGCGAACGTCCTGGAGCGTGTCGTTGGGCGGCAAGGGGAAATAGCCTTCTTTGTAGCGATTCTTGTGGCCGAGATTCGGGTCTTCGTTGGCGCCCGTGTTCCAGGCGGCTTCCACGGAATCGACCTCATAGAAAGCGTGATTTTCAGAACCTGAATAGCGCACATCGTCGAACACGAAAAACTCGGCTTCTGGACCGAAGTATGCGACGTCTCCGACACCTGTAGACTTCATGTACTGTTCCGCTTTGATGGCGACATGACGCGGGTCACGATCGTAGAGTTCCAGAGTTACCGGATCCTTGATGTCGCAGATCAGGACCAAGGTTGGGATTTTCATAAACGGGTCGATGAAAGCGGTCGTCGGGTCCGGTATGAGGATCATGTCGCTTTGATCGATGCTTTGAAATCCCCGAATACTCGAGCCGTCGAAGCCAACACCTTCCTCGAAGGTATCTTCATCAAGCGTGTCGATGTGTGCCGAGAAATGCTGCCACATGCCGGGCATGTCTATGAAACGATAGTCAACCATTTTGGCGCCACTTTCCTTAGCCAGCTTCATGACATCTGCAACCATCTGTTACACCTCCATACGGAATTGCGGTTTTGCGATTAATGACCGGCACAAAACCTGGATTTGTTCAGCCCCTAAGGCTTGGTTATGACATGATGACGCCAACAGGGCGTCCTTCCTCAAGAATTTCGCTAAGATGTCCGCACAACTCCTTCAGCCTGATTGTATCTTCTATTTTGTTGCCGTTGTCGTCAGTGATGTAAAAAGCATCCACTGCGCATTGCCCTTCAGTGGTAATTTTGGCCCTAGAGATGGATATGCCCTCTTGCGCGAAGAATTGAGCAATTTGCGCCAAAAGACCGTGCCTATCAGGCGCTACAACCTCCAGAACAGTCGCGTCCTCGCTCGCCGTCTGGTCGAATTCGACCAGTATCGGCAGATCAAACGACATCCGTTTCTTCAAGCGCAAATATTTTTTGCTCCGACCCAAAAATTCCGACAATCCCAGTACACCCGATAGCAATTCCTCCAGCGATTCCCGGAATTTTTTCCAAAGATCTTCATCAACGACAGCCTTTCCTTCAGCGTCAACTACCTCAAACGTATCTATCACCAGACCGTCTTCGCGCGTATATACTTTCGCATCCAAAATGTTGAGTTCGTACACCGCAAACGCGGCAGCAACAAGCGCGAACAAACCGAGCTGATCCCTGCACAATAGTGTCAAGCGTGTATTACCACGCATTCTGCGATGTGTTATATCGATCTCGCATATCATTCCATCCGAAATTCTGGCTCCAAGTTCGATATGGCGAAGAATATCTTGTGGTGGAGTCCCGGTACGATACCTATCCGGCATGGATTCCAGATGCACGGTAATTGCCTCGCGCCCAATACGACTTCCTCCAGCCCTCGCTTCCAAACTGACCTGTTCTACAATGTCTTCCCTACGCTTTTTCCTGTACAAATCCTCTCCCGTCTCCATCACCCCGAGTACTCGCTTGTATAACTCGTAGATTAAGGCGCTTCTCCATTCATTCCATATGCCGGGAGCAACTGCGGATATATCCGCATACGTCAAGAGATAAAGCATTTGGAGTCTTTCCACAGTCTCCATCTTATCGGCGAAATTACTAATCAAGACAGGATCGTCGATATCGCGCCTCTCAGCCGTGATGCTCATTTCAATATGACTAGCCACCAAAAATTCGATAATGCTCCCCTGATCCGCCGGCAGGCCCATGCGCATAATGATATCGGGAAGCGCAGATGAGCTCTTGTGTACATGCCTCGGCCCTCTCGCCTTTCCGATATCGTGAAACAAAAGTGCAAGTCTCAATATGTTGGTGCGCTCCATCTCTCTATGGATATGGGCCACCTGCTGTAAGGACACATCTTTCGTATACGTGAGCTCATCCAATGCCGCCAACGTCAACAAAGTGTGTTCATCCGCCGTATATCGATGGTAATGATCATATTGAACAAAACATGTCAGAGGTTCGAACTCAGGGATATAACGTCCCAACAAGCCGAGACCGTGCATTTCGTGCATCGTGGATGTCACGCCGGCTTTTCCGCTCAATATCCGCAAGAAGCTATCTCTTACTTCAGGCGAAGTGCGAAAATTATCATCGACAGTATCCAAGTGGGCCCGAACAAAATTTCTTGCATAAGGAGACAAGCGGCACCCAAATCGATATTGACATTCGAAAATTTTCATCAGGCCTGTGGTATTTTCTAGGACTGCTCGAGGATTGGATTCATCCAGAACGAGCGTATGATAGTCCTGTAAAAGCAACCCATCTCCCAGGGGTTGTAGCCGGGGCTTCCTGTTGACCCATCTTCTGCTCTTCAAATGGTCTTCCAATGTTTCGAAAAAATCACGACAAAAAATGTGTAGGTCTCTTGCATGCAAGAAATAATCGCGCATCAGTGACTCGCTGGCCAACGCGCTTTCTCTATCTTCATAACCCAACGCGTGAGCGATCCCTGCTTGCGCCGAAAAATTCAACATATCGTTTTTGGCATTTGCATGTATGTGAAGTTGAGCTCGAATGCGAAGAAGAAAATCATAAGCCTTCATCGCTTTTTCGAACTCCGCTTGCGGGACCCAGCCCTTACGCCATATCTCGTCTATTTCCTTCAGGCCGAAAGCCTTGGCCAACCAACAAACGGCATGAAAATCCCGCAAGCCCCCAGCGCTTTCTTTCACGTTCGGCTCAAGGACATAAACCGACGGATCCCACGATCGATATCGTCTCATTCGTTCTTCAAGACGATTTCGTAGATGCGAACTTTTCGCGACACGCTTCAGGTAACCATCGAATTTCTTGTTGAATTCCCTGAAAACTTCCTTGCTGCCCGCCAACAAACGATTCTCCAACATGGCGGTTTCGCTTTGGTAATCTTCTTTGGCAATTTTCAGGCAATTGGAAATGGTTCTTGCGCTGTGGCCTATCGTAAGACCTGCATCCCACATCAGATACAGAACGGAGCGAATTAGTTCGCTGATTTGCCCCTCATGGCCGGAAAATAAAAACAACAGGTCGATATCCGAACCGGGAGACAACTCCCCTCGCCCATATCCGCCAATAGCAACTAAAACGCATGGAAACGCCTGTTCGCCGTTGCCGGATTTTCTCCTTTCTCCTTCCAGGGCGTACGTATAGACCAGGACGATATACGCATCCATGAACTTCGCATGCGCTTCACACAACTCATATCCACCCGCACCTTCATGTTGCGCGTTGCATATATGTCCGCCAGCTTGCGCGTACGCATCCTTGATATAGCGGAGAAAAACACTTCGTTCCCACCCGCTAGCAGCAAGAGTCGTTTCCCGAATATCGTTTTGAAGTTTAGATAAATGGTTGAGAGATGGCGTCATCGGAAGATATCGTTAAATCGCCTCCATACCTCGTTCTCCAGTACGAATTCGAACAGTTTCCTCGACGGGCTGAACGTATATCTTGCCATCCCCGATTTTTTCTGTTCTCGCAGACCCCATGATGGCATCAATTATGGTCTCCACACTGGAATCTTCACATATGATCTCAAGTTTGATTTTCGGCAAAAAATCGACGACATATTCACTGCCCCGATATAATTCCGTATGTCCTTTCTGCCTTCCAAATCCCTTTACTTCGGTCACCGTCATGCCGGCCACTCCGATTGCTCCAAGGGCTTCTTTTACTTCGTCCATCTTGAAAGGTTTGATAATGGCTACAACCAATCGCATGTCGTGTATCCCCCAAGTTCAAGTGAAAGTTCCGATGGGATGGTTTTCATCGACTATAACACGCAATGGATGGTCGTCAATCAATAAACCCCATGAATGGCCTCTCTCTCACCACTAAAATGACTATGTACAAGATATATGTTTCCATGGTGTTACATAGGGATGATGAGCAATTTTAGATTTTTCGCCGTATCTCCCGAATTTCCTCCAATCGCATTACCAAGAGGTTGCACGAGCGAGGACTTTTCCATAAACTTTTACGATATTTTCCGTGTTCCGTAGGAGAAATACAACAATGGAATGTACGCTTTTAGAAGCACCTATAGAATGTCATTTTGCATCGAAAGGCTCCAATGGACAAAACCAATGCTCATACAACGGCAGTTCCTGCTTTCCCGTTATTGAAGAATGCCTTTCGGGAGATGACGGTAAGGCATGTGAACACATCCTGGAGTTTCCAAAAGGAAAATTCTGCTCAAAATTCCCCAATCCAGAAAATCGTTGGGAACGCGGCAGATGCCCCCTCGCCACACATATCAAGCTAGACTTCGAGGCCCCTTTAGAAAAGAAACTCAACCCTCTGAAAGCCTCGAAGCGAGCCGCGCGAGGAAATTAAAGTACGGATTTACTGATAAATATCCGTTCTGCGCCAAAACAAAAGCCGCGCTCAAAGAGCGCGGCTATTCATTGCGAATGAATCCTACGCAACCAGAAGAACCAATACGCCGGCGATAATAAATACCTGATCGGCGGCTACTTCCATGAGTCCACTATGTCCCAGTATCTTGCGGGTATACCAAAATAAGCATGCTCCCGCATAAACGACAGGAGCAAGCATCACGTAGCCATACAAAGGAGCCACCCACCCGTTTATGCAAGCGCTTACAAGAATGACGGCCAATGCGGTGCAAATTGCTCCTAAAAGCGCTACTGTCTGCTCCTTTCCTAAAACAATCGGTAAGGTTCTTTTGCCCACGATTCGATCACCTTGAATATCTCTCAATTCCATCAAACCGGTACGGAAGAAAATCAAACCAAAAACAACAATTATAGAGACTACCCAACCGACAGAAATCAACTGAGAATTCGCCAATGCAGGCAAAAACGCCATGCTAAAGGTCCAGCCTGACGCAAGAACCAAGATTTTCAAGGCGGGGAAATTCATTACCCTTCCCACGAGCGCCCGGGGTTCAAGCCTAAGACTACAGAAAATGGCCCAAACCAATCCCACGACCATAATGCCCCCGGTCAAATAGGAGATACTGATACCGAACATAATCGAAACAAAAGCAGCAATGCCACCCAAGGACAATAATATGGCCTTGTGGTTTTCATAAAACTGAGCTCGATTAGGTTCGTTGTATCTATCCGCTTCATAGCTGACACAACGATTGATCGTGTGAGCGGCGAAAAGATAAAGTCCCGCCGTTACCGCAAGTTTCATCGAGAGAGGAAAACCACCCAATTTCGCGATGGCGATACTACCCAACAGCGCGGACAAGAAAAGTAGCACGTTGGCCCGCGACAATACTTTGAACAAATCAAAAATCTTGTCGCCGAAATTTGGATTCGGATCGGGAATTGCTTCAATTCGATTCACGACACGCCTGATCATCCAATCCGGCGTAGAGGCCCCCGCCGTAACAGCGATGTTTTTATATTTTTGCAGAAATTTTTCATCAATTTCATCTTCAGTTTCGATGAGAATGGAGTCCGCGCCCCCTTCCTTCGCCACTTCTACCAAACGGTTCGTGTTACCGCTGTTGCGGCCCCCGACAACGACCATCAGATCTACATCGGGCGCTAGTTTCTTCACCTCTTCCTGACGAACCTCCGTCGCATCACATATCGTATTGAACATTTGGGCCTGGGGATATTTCCGTAAAATTGCTTCTTCCACATCTTTCCATTCACGCATGTTGATGGTCGTCTGCGCTACAACCACAACGGGGCGACCACCGATGTCCGGAAGTTCAGGCACATCTTCCATGCAGGTAATCAAATAGCTGCCAGCCTCTGCATAGCCCTTGTGACCATCCACCTCCGGGTGGCCTTCTTCTCCGATAATTACTGTAAACGCACCCAAGCGAGAATGTTTTCTGATCACCCCATGTACTTTAGCAACCAAGGGGCAAGTCGCATCTCTAAGGCCGGCGCCTGAGCTTCTCAAACGATCACGAACTTGCGGCGAGATGCCATGCGCCCGAATGACAACCAAGCTCGTATTGCTTGGCGTCTCTTGTGGATTAGAAACAAAAACACTTTTTTCTTCCAACAATTCTACGGTTTGCGGATTGTGAATCAGAGGTCCATGCGTGAGGACTTCGCTGGATGCGTCATTGGCAGTGTCCAAGGCGATATCGAGTGCTCTTTCCACACCCCAGCAAAAACCAGCCGTCTTAGCTAGCTTGACTCTCAATTACACTCCTCCTGAGCGAAATATAATATTGCAATATGGCAATCGCCATATTGACACACGCACACTATAGCCCTTCTCTTGATTCATATGCAATAAAATACGAGTCAACTTTCATACGATTACCAGGGTCGCTCAAAGCGAAATTCGATGATTGGCGGCGTTTCTTCAAAATTAACGAGGTCGCAGATTCGAAACCACCCACCAGAAGTATCCAAAACCACCTCGCCAACCGTCGTTGGGAGATCGAATCTTTTCGGGCCACAACTGCCGGGATTGAAAAATACGGTTTTGTCTATCATTCGACAAAGCGGTTGGTGGCTATGACCGAATATCACTAGATCCGTTGCCTCTTTTTTAAGCAGCAATTTCAATTCCCGGGATGGCCCTCCTCTGTCCCAAACGATATGCTGAACCAGAATGCGCCAACCTGCTATATCGATTTTCGACCGCATTGGCGCAAAGCCGGCCACATCCACGTTTCCCATAACACAGGTGACGGGGGCAATATTCTCGAGTTCCGGCAAGATATAGTCAGAACCTACATCTCCAGCATGAAGAATACGGTCTGCGCCCTGGCAAAATTCGACCACCTCTTGCGCAAGACGACCATGTGTATCGGATAAGACACACATTCTGACGCTAGAAGTCATTCGTCATCACCCCCACTCGTCTCTTACGCGCAAAATATAAGAATGAAGACATAACTACAAGAAAGTGCTAATTTTTCGATCTTCCGCCCAACACGATGCCCATCAATATGATAGAGCAAGCGAAGAGCCGACTGGACGTAGGTATTTCCTGAAGCAGCCACCATGCCAATCCCGTGGCCACTATTGGCTCTCCCACAACGGCAAGCGCCACTTTTCCCGGGTGCAAATGTCCCAATGCATAATTAATGGAGGTATGACCGACTAAAGTCGGCAAGAGAATCATGGCGAACAAAAGCAACCAGGTATTTTGAGAATATCCGTCGAGAGGTTGACCCAGAATTAAAGCGGCGCCGAATAACAAAACTCCACTGAACCCGTAACACCCCGTCACATACGCAGCCACGGGAATTTTCATTCTCAGCTTTCTGCCACATAACATATAGGCGGAGGCCATCACTGCCGCGGACAACGCAAGAAAATTGCCCCAGAAACTACTTTCCCAGCCCAATAAGTCAGAGTATGCTAGAGATGCGCTGCCAGCGATAACCAGTACTACGCCCAGCCAGAAATTCCGCCCCTCCCTTTCTCCTAAAAGAACGACTCCGCCAATGCCTGCGAATATGGGGTTGGTAGTCGCCAGCACGACGGAACTTGCAACGGACGTATGCGAAAGTGACTCTATCCAAAACGCAAAATGAAACGCCAGAAATATACCAGAGCCCACCCAAATTATCTTCTCTTTCAGCGTCAAGGCGCCCCATAAGTGCATGGCGTTCCTTGCTGTAAATGGCAGCAGCAATAAAGCGCCGCCGCCCATGCGATATGCTGCTATCGCCAGTGGTTCGGCATCCGCCAATCGAATGAGTATGGCGGAACAGCCGAGGGCGATGACCCCAACCAGCAAGTAGCAATACACGGGAATTTTCACTGTTCTAGTCAGATTCGGATGGAACTACTCTGTGGCTTCGGCAGCCGTCTAAAAATCATTGATGAACCGGGAGATGTAATCCCCGACTAATCCCGGTTGCTCCAGCATCACCATGTGACCAGCTTGCGGAACAATAAATAATTTCGAATTCGTAATCTTCTCAGCCATGAATTCAGAATATTTAGGGGGAGTCAAAAGGTCTTCTTCCCCGCACACGATCAGAGCGGGAGTAGATATAGTCTCCAATTCGGAAAGGACATCAAACCGGTCGCACGCCATGAAATCATGATGCAGTGTATCCGCATCGCATCGCAACAAACTTCGAGCGCCCTCACGGACCAGGGATGGCTCCGCCGACGGGGAAAAGGCATAACCTATGATTTCCTCCACAGTATTGGCGAAATCGCTTTTGACACCCTCCAAAATTGAATCTTTCACTCTCAATTTCGCGCCTGAGCCAATGAGAATCACCCCGAGCAATGACTCGGCATTCGACAGTACGCTAGCAAGAACTACGGCGCCACCCATTGAATGTCCGGTCAAATACACCCCATTCAATTGCCTGGCATTTAAGAATTCAAGTACGATTCGGCTGTATTCTTTGATATTCGAGATTCGAGCCGCGGTTGATTCGCCGTGACCGGGCAATTCCAAAGCCAGGCTGCTCACATTCTGTTCCGCTAAATTCCTCACCAAAGGAATCCAGCTATCCCGATTACCCCCTGCTCCATGAATGCATACGACGACGCTGCTCGAAACCTGGGGACCGGCCTCACAATAGGCGATTCTGTAACCGGATATATTCAGAGCACCATGACGCAACCAAGACAAGAAAAGAGCATCCTAAACTATCGGCGAGTGATGGAGGAGAGGCTTACAGGGCGCGATCGATGGTGGCCTTCAAATCGGCTTTGGATTTCACTCCGACGACCTGCTCCACAACCTCACCTCCCTTGAACAACATCAACGTAGGGATGCCTCGAATTCCGAACCTCGAGGGAATTGACGGATTCTCATCTATATTCAACTTCCCGATGCGCACCTTTCCTTCATATTCATGGGCAAGCGCTTCAACAGTAGGCGCTATCATTTTACAAGGAGCACACCACTCCGCCCAAAAATCCACCAATGTGGGTGTATCGGAACCAATCACATCCGACTCGAAATTCTGGTCCGTAAACTCGAAAACCCCTTCCGCCATTTCCAATCCTCCGGAATTCAAAACCCAACAGGCCAAAAAATCAGTACACGTCCGACGAATATCGAAAAACCATTTCAATAATTCCGAGTTCAGGCGGGCATGACTTTTCGATGAAAAACGTTGAGCATCATTCCTTATTGGCTAATCGGCGTCAACTCCACGTTCACAACTACATGTCGGTCTTTGGGGGATTCGTGACCCGGATAGGCTTACCGGAAAAAATATACAACGGAAACCGGCTAATGGAGGCGCATGAGAATACTCAGGGCGTCTCTACCGGTTCTTCGCCCGGAATCTCGCTGATCAGAACCTGCCTTCGTTTCACGCCATCCGCCGGTCCGATGATTCCGTCCTGTTCCATACGTTCGATCATGCGCGCTGCCCTGTTGTATCCAATCCTCAAATGTCTCTGGATGAGAGAAATGGATGCCTCGCGCGTCTTGGAAACAAGCGCAATCGCATCGTCATATCGCTCATCATATTCTTCATCGCTACTCGAATCTTGCGATGAGTTCTCCTCCTCCACGAACCAATCCTCACGGAAAATCGCTTCCCCCTGAGATTTCCAGTGCGCAACAAGATGGGAAATCTCACTGTCTGAAACATACGCGCCATGGATACGAACGGGCGTGCTGGACCCGGGCGGCACAAAAAGCATGTCCCCTTTACCCAACAAGCGTTCCGCACCATTCGAATCCAGGATGGTTCGCGAGTCCGTCCGCGTAGCGACGCGGAGCGCTATTCTCGACGGAAAATTCGCTTTGATAAGACCAGTGAGAACATCCACAGAGGGACGTTGGGTCGCCACCAGCAAATGGATTCCAGAGGCGCGAGCCATCTGGGCCAAGCGGGTCATCGATTCTTCCACCTCACGTGGGGCAACCATCATGAGGTCCGCCAATTCATCAATCACAACAACAATATATGGAAGAAAATCCAGGGAGGAATCTTCATTGGCCAAGGGTTGTTTCCATCTTCTATTCGCCTCCCGCTCACCCAATTGCCGCGCCACGGAAGCATTGTAGCCTTGGATGTTCCTCACGCCTGCTTCACTCATTATCTTGTAGCGTCTTTCCATCTCCGCGAGGACACCCCTCAGCCCTGCCGAAGCTTTCTTAGGGTCAGTAACGACAGGTACGAGTTGATGAGGTATGCCTTCGTATATCGACAACTCCAACATTTTGGGGTCGATCATCAAAAAGCGAACTTCTCTGGGCGTACATCTCGTTAAGAGACTACAAATCATCATGTTCAGGGCGACACTTTTCCCTGCCCCGGTCGTTCCCGCAATCAACAGATGTGGAATCTTGGCCAAATCGGTAAATGCCGTTCTTCCCAGAATATCCTTGCCCAAACCCATCGTGAGTTTATCTTCGGCCTGCTTGAATTCTCTGGAAGAGAGCACTTCTTTCGCAAATACAGCATCACGTTTGATGTTGGGAACTTCGATGCCGACTACCGATTTTCCAGGTATCGGGGCGACGATGCGGACACTCAGGGCGGATAGAGCTCGAGCGAGATCATCAGCGAGACCGGTAATCTTGGAAACTTTGATCCCCGGGGCCGGGTCATATTCAAAACTCGTAATGACCGGACCGGTTTTTACTTCTTTGACTGTACCGACAACGCCGAATTCTTTCAGCGTTTGCTCAAGAAGCAAAGATTTTTCGCGAATGCCCGCTTCATCGACTATCAGTCCGCCCGAGGGCGGGTCCGCAAATATATCTATCGAGGGAAGAACGTATTCTTTTTTCGGTTCAGTGGGTTCAGAGGTTCTTTGCTCTTTTTGCTGATTTTCCGTTTGCTCATTGGAGCGGACCAGAGAAAGGTCTTGAAACTGGACGGCGCCCGACTCACCGGCAGTTCCCGCATATCGTACTGTAATATGCTCTTCTGATTCTCCGTTTTTTGTTGCATCATCAACATGAGTCGAAGGTGAATCAGGAATCGTGTCAGGTGATCCCCGAAGAGTAGCAGCCTTGTCCAGCGGCGAGGACGATTCATCTCTATCGACATCAAGATTTTTTTTCAGCTTAATCCTTAGACCACCAGGCACCGATTTTCTCTTTGCTATCACGTTTTTGGCTTGCTTATCGATCTCTTCACCCGCCTTTGGCGTCTGTTTGTCCGAAACGTTCGGCGGCAAGCCGTTGCACACTCCGACGTCGGCTGGAAACAGATCGTCATCGTCATTTTGGAGAAGTGACTCAAAAACCGAACCGGCCATTCCCTCATCGAAACGATTCATCGGTTTTTCTGGGGGTTCGGATTCCTCCTCGTAGGCTGCCGGGCCACGCAGCGCAGGCAACTCCGGCTCTGGAAATTTCCCTCCCCCAAAAAGCGAAGGGCCATTTTGCGCCGACAGTCGAGAAGCGCGCTTTCCATTTTTTTGATTTGACGGGCAAGATTTCTCCGGCTCCAAAATCAACTCGCCGACATAATCATTCGAGAGATTCAACGGTGGTTTGTCGCCTGCCAATTCTTCTTGCTCGAAATATTCCGGCCCTGCGTCTTCGCCACCGGTTATCGTCTCGGCATACTCGGCAAATGATTCCTTTTTTCGCATAGCTGATGGAAATCCCACGATTGTGGAAATTACTTTTCGGGCAGCGAATACGGCAGCCCTCGTCGTACCGAGCACTAAATTTTTGAAAACCATATAGATGCGTGAAAAAAACCACCAATGTGCAATCGCCAGTCCAACAATCATTCTTTTAAACGAGAATCCGGTCATGCCGACAAACGAGGCCAGAAATACGGAACCAAGCAAAACCCAACTGCCAACACTGCCCAAATAGGCGTTTAGTAATATCACGACACTATAGCCGACAATTCCACCGGCTAATGTCGTCTCCCCAAAAAGAGGATCGGTTTCATATGCTTTGAAAAATAAACCTGAGGCGCTCAAAAGGAAGAACAAACCAGCCAGTTCGCGCCACCCGGGTCGCCATGAACGCAAACCCGCAAACGCGGTTACACCCCAAACAAAGAATCCGATGGGCATCAAAACCGAGAATGCGCCCACCGCCTGAACCATTGCGCCAGCGGCATAAGCGCCTACTGTTCCCCCGTAATTCCGAATCTTCCATTTTTGATTGACGTATGAACCCCAAGTCGGGTCGCCGGAATCGAACGTCCAAAGCGAAATCGCCAAAAAAACCGCGAAACCAACCAAGGATAAACCTACGATCTCATTGGTTCTTTGGGAAAGCGGGGAAGGTCTGGCATGGATACCCGAGCGACGAATAGGCATACACTAAATCCTATGCTCCCATCCACAAACAGAACGGGATATGTGTCCTCGGGCAGAGGAAAACCTAGAAACATTATCAAATTTAATTGGGAAATGCAAGAAAAGTTTGAAGTTAGTGAATTGAGGAGAACCTACTCACTGGTCACTTGACGCCAAACAAACCACGGAGCCCCTTTTGCAAAGTATTTTCAAGTTTTTTACCCAATCGCTCAAGTTGGCTTTCTTTTTCTTTAACTCCTTTTCCGGAGTCTTTCTCGGGTACTGTTCGACTATCTTTTGGTATCGGGACTATTTTTTGCACACCCTCAATGGCAGTGCCAAGAATGCCTGTTACGATATCCTTCAAGTTGTCTCCCAAGTTCTGCGCCTTCTCAAACAAACCCACAAACATCGGTTCCACAATGGCATCCAGAAAATGAAACTCAGGGTCATCTAAACGCCCTGATACCCGAACATTCAGTGAAATTTTATCGTCCGGCCTCTCAAAAAGACGGAATACAGACTCACGGAGCAATTTCACCACGAGGTCGACCAGGGGAAATTTCTCGTCGGGCTTCAAACGCAATCCGGTAATCTTCGCGTTGCCCTCCAAATTCAAGCGGTTTTTCCTCAACGAATAAGTTGATTTGAAATCCAATTTTCCCCTGGTTATCTCAGTTCCTCTCATCAACAAGGCGCTAGCACTCTCCCCCTTGCTGTCACGGACGTAAGGAGAAATTTTTCGCAAGTCGAAACTCGAAAAATTGAAAATTCCATCTGCATCCGGAGGCGCCGAAGCGGGATTCAAGTTCGCCTTCACCAGAATGGAGGGCGTTTCTCCGAGCGTCCTGAACTCCAAGCGCGTTTCCCGCAGGCTGGAAGCCATCAGCGTATCCAAATTCTTGATAGAAAGCTTGGCGTCTGGAACCCTCAAAACAACAGGTGGTTTATCTTCCGCGATACTATCTTGAAAATAAAACCCCATCCTTGCCACTTCGAATTTCGCAATTTTAATCGCCGGGAACAGGTGCCCACCCTCCTTTTGCCCGGTCTTCTGGATTATTTTCGATGCGGTTTTTGTATCTGACGACCCCGTTTTTTCTCGACTACGCTCCTGCCGAGAACGTTCATCAAGCGCTTTCCTCATTTTGAACAAAGACCCGAAATTCGTCGTCCCCTTCACGTGTCGCACGTATCGAAAGTTCAATTTTTCGATCCGAACGCTTGATGAACGTATCTCACCCCGGGAGATTGATGAGCGATCCAATGACGTGTTCAGATTTTTCAGAAAAATGTCGGGCTCTGCATTCGGTTTGCCGAAACCACTCGTTCGTAGTTTCGGAATCCGAATCATCATCCGACTTCCATCCACCTTTCCCGAAATACTCCCCGTTACCTTCAAATTCGGGTAAGCCGCATGAGCGAGCGATGATAAATTCGCCGAAAACGTCCATTTGGTGGTAGTCGGCTGCGCTTTCTTTCTGCTTCTCGAAATTTCCATCGATCCATTGGCGGAGCCGGCAATCGAAAACTCCGAAATCGGCGCTCCCCAATAACTCCCGGCGAACCGGGCGGCGCCCTCGAGACTCGATAATGCCCAGTCGAATCGACCCGAATGCATTCCCTTCGTGCTCCAATCGGCGGGCCTGGATGTCTGCACATAACCGAAAGGCATATTCAGGTTCAGGCTGTGGATCCTCCCGGATTGATTTCGGAGGTCGTAAATACCCGCGGTTTCAATACGGAGCTTGCCGGTGCGCAGCAGCCTCCAGTCGTGGCTCATCAGCGCAAGGAACTCCCCTCTCAAGTCTTCACTAGTGAGTCCAAGATTCCAGCTAATTTTTTCCTGGGGAACGTATGAAAATTCTATTTTCCCACCTACCTCTCCGGCAGGATTACGAAAAATAGGAGGAAGGCTCACAAATTTCACCCAAGGTGATATTTGCACTGGATCAAAGAGCACGGACCCCTTATAGGAAAAACCCGGTCCATCTTTTCTGTTTCTCGTGCCGGAAAGCGAAATTTTCAATTTTTCGCTCTTTGGCCCTGGCTTTATGGAATACTCCATCAATTCACCCAGCCAAACTTGAGCGGCGCTCAAATCCGTGACATCGAGCGTCAACGAAAATTCATCCTTGCTTCTTTGATTCCATATAGCCACGCGGTTCAGGTATGCCCTCGCGAAGGGCAGCTTCAAATCCAGAGTTTGTATTTCGGAAGAACCTTCTGAGGCGAGATAAGAACCGCTCGACTGAATTTTCAAAGATTCCAGGGATACTTTTCTCCACTTATCCCCTGGTATGATCCTGGATCTCGCACCGAGTTTCTTTCCGGCGATTTCCGCTTTCCATCTAAGGGCGCCATCCGGGGCCGAGGCCACCTGCAACTCCCCACTCACCCGACCGGCAACTTTCTGCACATAGGCGGTCACGGGAATCAAATCTGCAAGTGATGCAATCGGCAAAGAGGTGAAATGTGTTTTCGCGTCAACTTTGATTGGTGAAGAAACTTTCCGATTTCGTGACACGGAGGCTTTCAAGCGAAGCTTCGCATCACGGGGAACGTCTCCAAGCGATACAAGCTCGAGACGCTCCAGGATGTCATTTGCAGATATGAAGTCGCTCACGTCAACGGAAAACGCGGCTTCATCATCACCATCTGCGTTCCATTTCGCTGGCCTTTCGAGTTTCGCCTTGGCGAATGGCAATTTGATTTCCAAGGCGTAGATATGGGCGGAACTATTTCTTATGTCGAAGTTGCCTTTCGAATGAAAAATGCCGCTTCCCAGTTCCAGAATCTCCCATGGCTTTCTCTTGTCTACTCTAACGCTCGCGCTGACGTCACGGGTTTCTAAAGCCACATCCCACTCAACCCGCTCGCCTAAATCAAAAACCACGTGCGCGTTTCCGCCCACGTTCCCCTGGATTTTCGAGACTTGATCGACGGGGGGTATGAATCCACCGAAACTGGCCAGATCTATCGGGTCGAAACGAGATTTCATCTCTACACGGACAACGTCATCTGATATCTTGCGTTCTCGTTTCCCCGACACGAGAATCTGGGCCGTCGCTCGCTCCTTTAGCCCTGAGAGAGGGATATTCGTTACGCGAGTGACCCAATTGCCCATCTCGCCTATATCGCGAATATTCACCTCCACATGAACTTCATCACGTGCCGAGACGTTCCAAATCGAAGGCTGTGTTATTTTCGCATTCAGAAAATTCGTTTCCACAAAGAAAGTTTCGATTCGAGCGGAACCATCTGACAGATCGAATCGGCCCTTTGTCTTCAGTTTCAAACCCGGCAATGCCAATCTCTGCCATTCTCCTTGACGATTCATTTGAAATTCCGCGTGAACGTCTTGGCCGTTCAAGTCGATATCCCATGTAATCGGCTTTCCGGAGATATAGTCGAACTTCAAATTCCCCGCGAAAATTCCTCCCCTGAACCGATAGCCCGGTATCGTCGGCGCAACCACTGGCAGGAGGGACGAGTCAACCAGAGGCATTGCGAATGACCCGCGGTAACTCGGGCCTTTCATGTCGAAGAGCGCATCGCCTTTAAGTTGGATGAGTTGTTTGCCGCCGGGCGCTTGACATTTCCCGTCCAGAAAAATGTCCACTGGCTCACCCGGCGTTATCTTGTCGACTTCGATGTGAGCAAAGGAACATGAACCATCGAAAGCCGGTGCGGTGTCGCTGGCATCGAATCGCAATTCGGTTTTGACGTCATAAAGGTCGAGTTCGTGAATGGTAAAACTTAACCCTGATTCAGAACCTTTCGGGAAGCTCGCCGCCGCCTCGGCGGACTTTACGAATGAAAACGTATTTCCTGCGCGCGCCGAAGCCTCATAACCTGCTCTTCGATTCAGGTTGTCGATGATGTCCTGATAATCAAACCTGCCTTTTGCATCCCGATACACACGGGCAAAAGCGCTTTTGATAGTGAGTTGAAGAATGCTGATGCGTTTGTATATCAGGGTTGATGGATTCAGCAGTATTTCAACATCATCGAATCGCACAAAGGGGTTCTTGTTTTTTGCCCCACTTTTTTCTTTTTGCCCGCCTACGACGATTCCACTCGCCTCGATCTTGAATAGTCCCACTTCCAGTCGCTCGATGGATACTCTTCTTCCCAGAATATTTTGTCCTTCCCTTTCCGCGAATCTTTTTATCTCATCGGAGGAAAGAAAAATTTGTACGGCGACGGCTGCAACGATGATAAAAACGAAACATATGCTGGCAATCCAAATCAACCATTTAAGGATTCGATACATAAGGAACTCTTGTAGGAGAAACTAAATGGCGGCTCGTGGCTCAAATAATAATATAGACTCACGCCACTCCCTCATAATATAACATTAGCAGAATACATAAATTTCGTTTCTCCTGTGATTAATTCCGATAAAATCATTCTCCATTGTGATAAATCATCTATATGAATAAAAATCCCGACCACCAGAAAACAAGTCATGGCCGAGAAGTTTTTTCCTGGTGTATGTACGATTTCGCAAACTCCGCATTTCCAACACTCATCGTCACGGTTGCTTACAGCGTCTATTTCAAGACAGTCGTAGCCGGCGGCGGCGGGAGTGGAGACTTCCTATGGGGGGTATCGCTCGCCTTGGCCATGATACTGAGCGTGACCATCACCCCGCCCTTGAGTGCGGTCGCCGACAGGCGAAGCGTTCGGAAACGTTTCTTGATCCTTTTCGCCTATATTTGCGTATTGACGACTGCCCTTTTGGGGAATGTAACCGCCGGCATGATATTCGCCGGCATGGCGCTGTTCATTATCGCCACCGCTGCATTCGAAAGCTCTCTTATCTTCTACAACTCATTCTTGCCCGACGTCTCTACGCCCAAAACCATCGGGAAGGTTAGTGGATGGGGCTGGGGACTTGGATATCTGGGCGGACTGTTTTGTCTTTTTTTGGTCAAACCTTTGCTGGAGGGAGGGTTCTCTCCGGAAAATCTTCCCTTATTTCGAATGAGTTTCGTTGCGGTCGCCGGGTTTTATGGCCTGTTCACGATTCCTTTGATTTTTTGGCTTCGAGAGAGCAAAACAAGTTCCACAAAAGCAAGCGAAAAAAGCGCTTTCGCCGAACTATGGATAACACTTCGTGATACGAAACAAACTCCGGGCGCACTCAAATTCCTCGTTGCTTTTTTCCTCTATAACGACGGAATTGTCACCGTCATCTCTTTCAGTTCGATCTATGCGGTTTCTACGCTGAATTTCAGCATGGGCGAAGTATTGAGCCTCTTTATAATGGTTCAAGTTTCTGCCGGCATCGGCGCGTTTACGCTCGGGTATCTGACGGATGCGTGGGGACCGCGTAAAACGATTCTGCTGACATTGGTGAATTGGTGCGTGGTCGTCATTGTGGCCTATTTCACTGTTACGAAATATGTCTTCCTGGGCGTTTCGTTGTTAGCCGGGCTTTCTCTCGGATCCAGCCAATCGGCAAGCCGCGCTCTGATGGCCCGCTATATTCCTGAAAGAAGAGCTGCACAATCATTTTCGTTTTATGGTATTTGCGGCAAAATGAGTTCGGTTCTCGGCCCACTGGTTTTTGGAGGTGTGTCCGCACTGACGGGTGACCAAAGAACTGCGATATTATCTGTCCTCGCTTTTTTCCTGGTGGGGGGCGCTTTGCTTTGGCTAACGCCGGAAACCAGGAAATCGGCTTTGACTGACCAGGGGACATGATGCGCTAGTGCGCTCTTGCAAATAGCGCAACTTGCTGATTGTTTCGCCTCTTGCAGCCATCTCCCGGAGTTGACTTGGATTTTCGAGAACAGATTTACCAAAGACTGATGTTTCACCTTGGGGAAGTCGAAGTTTCGAGGGAAACTGTAGATGCCTTCACGTCGGACATCGTCCATATTCTTGACCGTGTTACCCAAGACAGAATATACGAGGCTAGTTTGCGCCAGATTCTCCAGAGATACGCAGATGAATGGGCAGAGCAGTCTTCTCGTAGAATTTTGGATTCACAAAATGACGAGGCTACGGAAATCGTCTACGAAATGATCGATCGCCAAGCCAGAAACCGCGCCATCCGAGCGCTCAAAAAAGTCTTGCTCGATACGCTACAAGGCCAGAAAAAGCCATTGGATGATCTGGATTTTTTTAACGAGGTCGAATGATTCTCAAGACAGAGGTTGACGATGCCAGAAAAAACTCTAGCGGAACAAATCGCAGAACGCAGAGGACGCAGATACCCGGCCCATGAATTCATCTCAGCAAAATTTCCCGACTACATGGAAGCGCTTTTACATCTCGACGATGTCATTCGAGCGAAAGAAAGAAGATTTGATGAATCAATGCATGAACTCTTCCATATTCTAGCCCTCGCCGTAGAGGGCTCGAATCCGCATAACCAACCTCACCTCAAACAGCATCTGAAAAAAGGCCTCAAATTAGGTCTACACCCAGAGGAAATCGCCGAGGCTCTCATGGTCTGCGTGAATCCGGCCGGCTCCAAGGTGCTCACCTATGGCGTCACCTGCATGCTCGAAGCAATGGATGAACTCAAAGAAGAGGGCTGGAAATACCCCGACTAAAGCAAGTCTACATCCTGGCAAAACTCATGCTTCTGCTCGAATCGCCTCCTCACGCAATGGAGAATATATGCCGATATATGTAATGGGGGTGGGGGCATCCAGCCGATGCGGCACCCCTTTCGGTATGTGGACAACCTGACCAGCTTTAACCTTGCGCGTTTCACCGGCGACTGTGAACGTGGCCTCGCCTTTCATCAGATATACAAGTTGCTCTACATCATGAACATGGTCCTGTTCCGTTCCCCCCTCTCTTTCGATATACAACATCATGACCTGCTCGCCGACAACGAGCCTGCGTTCTCTGCCCGGCATCTTTTGCGGTTCAATTTCCGCTAGATCATAGAAATATTGCATCAGCCCGCTCCTCTTGATTTTCGTTTCGAAATGATTTTCCGATTGTTTACTTTTAACGCCACAATCGCAAGATCATCACAAAGCCCGCCTTGCAATCACATACTCATCGTACCTAGAATCCACACCTGATGTGTCGAAACCCCCGTAGTTTATTTGAGGATAAATTTTTGATGTATGCCGACATTCGAGTTCGCTTCGCTCCATCCAACACGGGCCACCTCCATATCGGCGGTGCGCGTACCGCTTTGTTTAACTGGTTTTTTGCGAAACATCACGCGGGCACGGCTATCTTGAGAATCGAAGATACCGACCGGCAGCGTTCTACGGAAGAATACTACGACGCAATCCTAGCGGCTTTTGATTGGCTGGGTCTCGAATGGGATGAAGGCCCGTATCGTCAATCCCGGCGCATGGATCTCTACAAAGAAGCGGCCGATAAACTGCTCTCATCCGGTGCCGCCTATCGGTGTACATGCACGCCAGATGAAGTGAACGCCATGCGTGAACGTGCTCGCGCCGAGGGGAAAACGCCGAAATACGACGGCACTTGTCGAGATCGATACGACAAAGACCCGAATGTCCCTTTTTGTCTTCGCCTCAGGGCGCCTGATGTCGGGAAGGCGATTGTCGACGACATCCTGACCGGTGAGGTGGTATTCGAGAACTCACAACTCGACGATATGGTCATCGTCCGCACCGACGGGACGCCTACATACAATTTTTGCGTGGCCATCGATGACATCGATATGAAGATCACCCATGTCATACGCGGTAACGACCACCTCTCCAATACTCCAAAACAGCTTCTTGTCTATCAGGCCCTGGAGGAAACGTCGCCAAAATTCGCGCACATATCGATGATTTTGGGGTCCGATAAAAAAAGACTGTCAAAACGACATGGGGCGGATTCGATATTGGATTATAAAGAGCGGGGGTTTCTCCCTGAAGCGCTGATCAACTATCTTGTTCGGCTCGGCTGGAGTCACGGAGACCAGGAAATTTTCTCCAAAGAAGAAATAGTCGAAAATTTTGCTTTGGAAAACTTGAACAAATCCGCCGCCGTCTTCAACCCGGAAAAGCTATTGTGGCTGAATCAGGAATACATCAAATCGGCCGATGGCGATTTTCTCGTCGAATCGCTCGATGCGGGCCTCAGAGCACAGGGTTTATCGCCGGATGTCCTCACACATAAATCTCGTGAAGGCATTGTGGATGAACTTAGGACGCGCTCGAGCACATTGACGGAGATGATAGATGGCGCTCGTTTTTTCTTTGAAAATGAAGTCGATTTTGACGAGAAAGCGGCTTCGAAATTCTTGACTTCGGAGAACTCGGGGTTGATGCTGAAACTGCGGAATGAATTGAGTAAAATCGATATGTTTTCATCCGAAAACGTCAAATCGGCTTTTCATCGCGTTATGGAAGAAGAGGCCGTAAAACTCGGCAAACTGGCGCAACCCGTGCGCGTCGCCATTACGGGCGGCACCATCAGCCCCGGCATCTTTGAGACACTCAGCCTTCTTGGAAAAGACAGGAGCCTCCACCGTCTCGACGCGGCTCTGGCCAGAGTCAATCAATAAATGTTTTCGCCATCGTCCTTGACGAATAAAGAACTCATACATATAAACATCTAGGTCATTTTGG
>JAPPHK010000006.1 GCA_028820795.1 Nitrospinota bacterium
TTCATCCTGTTCATTTTCTTCAAGAACGATTTCACCGTCTGGGCCACGCCCATGATGATCGGCCTCTCCTGGATTGCAACGGTCCCGCTCACCTCGGCGTTGACGGGAGATTTCTTCGGCTCCAGAAACGTGGCGATCCTGTTCGGCCTCATCACGTTCAGCCACCAGCTCGGCTCGGGCCTGAGCGCCTGGCTGAGCGGCTACATCTACGACATGACGGGCAGCTACAACCTCGCGTTCGCGCTGGCGGCCTACCTTTGTTTCCAGGCGGCCGTGCTCGTCTCTTTCATCAACGAAAGAGAGGTCCGCGTTCCGCAAGTAGCCACGACTTAGCACTGAATGAACGGAATCCAAATACCGCACACCCAGAGATGAAAGTTCGAATTTGCCACCAGGAGAAGCCTCTGCAATAATTCTTGTTTTTTCGGGCGAGGCAGGGCTTCGCCTTTTACTTTTGGTGAAGAGATGGACTGCAACTGCTGGTTCCAATGCATAAATCCCGAATGCGAGGCGACATACTCCATTTTCGACTCCGTTTATCAATGCCGCGAATGTGAGAGCCTCCTCGACGTCACGCACGATCTGGAAACACTGCGCATGCGAAGCGCCTCGGAGTGGCGTCACTTATTCGACGACCGCTACCAGCGCAACATATGGCCCTATGGCAGCGGCGTTTGGGGAAAGAAAGAGTGGGTTTGCCCTCTAATTGACGATGAGAACATCATCTCGTTCTACGAAGGTGGGACAAACCTTTTCTGGGCGAATCGTCTGGGGCGGGAACTCGGGATCGGCGAGTTGTGGATAAAGCAATGCGGAAACAGCCACACCGGCTCCTTCAAGGATCTCGGCATGACGGTCCTCGTTTCCGCCGCCCAGCAGATGATGGCCGACGGGAAAAAACTCCGCGCCGTCGCCTGCGCTTCTACGGGCGATACCTCCGCCGCGTTGGCTGCGTACGCGGCAGCGGCCGATATTCCGGCAATCGTTTTTCTGCCGCGCGAAAAAGTCTCTGTTGCGCAACTCATTCAACCCATAACGAACGGCGCCATGGTGCTCGCCATAGACACGGATTTCGACGGCTGCATGGGTATTGTGAAACAGGTGTGCGAAGAACAGGGGATATATCTCGCCAACAGCATGAACTCGCTCCGGATTGAGGGACAGAAAACCATTAGCATAGAACTCGTCCAGCAGTTCGATTGGGAGGTTCCCGACCTGATTATCATTCCCGGCGGAAACCTGGGTAACGTGAGCGCGCTGGGCAAGGGTTTCATGCAAATGCGCGATTTGGGGCTGATAGACAAACTCCCCCGCATCGTTTGCGCCCAGACCGAAAAAGCCAATCCCTTGTACCGAAGCTTCATGACCGGGTTTAAGGAATTCCATCCCATAGAAGCCGAACCGACTTTGGCGACGGCCATCCAAATCGGGAATCCGGTGAGTATTGATAGGGCCGTCAGGACCTTGAAAGCATTCGAGGGCTCCGTGGAGCAGGCGAGCGAGGAGGAATTGGCGAACGCCGCCGCACGCGCGGACAGAACCGGAATGTACAACTGTCCCCAGACCGGCGTGGCGCTGGCCGCTCTCGAAAAAATAATCACGCGCGGAGAAATCAGCCCTGAAGACCGGGTGGTAGTCATCTCTACTGCTCATGGATTGAAATTCACCGAATTCAAGGTCAATTATCATCAAAAAGCAATACCGGGCGTTAACAGCCGCTTCGCCAATACTCCCATCGAGCTTCCTGAAGATATCGACCTAGTTCGAGACGCCATCGAGAAAAAAATCGGCGCATTGTCCGTAAGCTAGAGTCCGTTCGGTTTTCATTTTCGCTCTACTCATGAAACAGGAGATGAGTACTTTGTCGAACAACATGAGGAGGGATGAGCGTACAGAGGCGAAGAAGTCTCTCTCACCGCCGATTTTCCAGACCGCGACATTCACCTTCGATAGTGCGGATGAGCTGGAGGCCTTCCACAGCGGAGAGAAAGACGCGTTTTTCTATTCGCGATACGGAAATCCGACCAACGAAGCCGCCGAAAAAAGACTCGCTCGCCTGGAAGGCGCGGAAGCTTCTTTGCTCTATGCCAGTGGAATGGCGGCCATCTCTTCGGTATTTCTCTCGCTCCTGGCGCCGAAAGCACGAATGGTCATCCCTCAGGAAAGCTACAGACATACAAGAGACATCGCTGAG
This sequence comes from Nitrospinota bacterium, assembly GCA_028820795.1. Taxonomy (GTDB): domain Bacteria; phylum UBA8248; class UBA8248; order UBA8248; family UBA8248; genus Bin107. The sequence goes on from JAPPHK010000006.1 coordinate 2,195, forward strand.
GGACTTCTGATCCGTTACGGAGTATGCGTTGATGTCCTGGCGGAAAACTCTGTGGAATCTCTCGAAGCCCTCCCGGACGGGCCGGTCCGAGTGTTGTTCGCAGAAATTCCGTCCAACCCTACGCTCCGAATACCGGACATCGGGAAAATGGCCGAATGGGCTCAAAAAAGAAGAGCCCGGTTCATCGTGGACTCTACCGTTGCGTCTCCCGCCTTGTTTCGTCCGCTGGAGCATGGGGCCGATTTGGCGATTCAAAGCGCGACGAAATATATCGGTGGACACAACGACGTTGTGGCGGGCGCGGTTTCAGGCGGCCTAGACATCATCGACGCGTTGCGCGAACAACAAGCACTGCTGGGCTCCATTCTCGGGCCGCAGGAGGCGTTTCTGGTGGAGCGGGGACTGAAAACGCTCGAATTGCGCGTTCGGCGCATCAGCGATACGGCTCTCAAGCTGGCCGAATTTCTCGCTGGTCACCCCAATGTCTCACGCGTTCACTATCCCGGCCTCGAGTCCCATCCGGATCATCAACGAGCCGTTCAATATATGACCGCGTTCGGCGGGATAGTCAGCTTTGAGCTTGAAGGCGACCCCGATAAAGCCGACGAGTTGGTGAACACCCTTCAAATTCCCGTACTTGCCCCTGGCTTTGGCGGTACGGAGAGCCAGGTGGAGCATCACGTGAAGATGGCGTATGCGGACATTGGGATACAAGGCGCGGAGAATCGGGGCATTACCGCGGGATTGATTCGGTATTCGGTGGGACTAGAGGATTTTGAGGTGTTGAGAGACGACCTCGGCGAATCACTCAAAAAGCTATAGACTCAACCCTTGTTGCCCTTTGCGCGCTTCGGAGCCCGTTCAATGAGCCAGCGGGTGCGTACCCACATTTTCTTTCCTATCCAGCGGCCTGATCTGACTTCTACTCTGGTGAAACCACGCCGGTCGCCGGAAATAACGGCTACGCGCGTTCCCGGTTCGAGTCTGTATGGATAGCGGGAGCCACGCGGGTCTTCATAGCCCCCTGCAAAACTCAGCGGCATTCCTCTATATATGCGTCGTATGTATCTGGTGCCCGCATACGTTTCACTGTGACGGCCAAATTTCACGGAGGATTCATTTTTCCGCTTCGGTAATGGAGATACCATCTTCGTCTTGGGTTTCGCCTTCAATTCCTTGACCGTTTTCTCAACATTCGATACCGCATTCCGAAGCTGCAGTTTGAATTCGTTCAACGATTTCCCATGATTCGCCAAAATTTGTGTGTGTGCGAGAAGCTGGCCTCGGATCGACTCGACTTCCTTTTTGCTTTGCGCCTTATCCTCCTCGTAGTCGGCTTGCAACACCACAAAGCTGCAACCGGGGAGCAGCGTCATCAAACCACAGATGCACACCATGCGTAATGCAAGACGCTTCATGCCCAGTGAAGTTATTTCTCGACCACGCCACAAGTTCATACCGGATACCATCCTTCGATAGGTGGCATCACGACTAATTCGCTGCTCAACTCGACAACACCGGCATATCCGCTGGCAATTGATTCAGCCAATTCTTTTTCTTCATCACTATTGACGCGCCCGTGCAAGAACAACTCACCAGGTCCGAGACATTCTACGACTATGCCGCTCGCATCGATTCGCTCATCCGTCATGATAGTCGCTTTGATCTTTTGCGCAAAAGCCAGGTTCTGCAGTTTTTGAGATTCCGATGGCTGGGAATGTGAAAATTTTTCACTCCCCAATATGTTCACCAGCAAACGCACCGACATATCTTCATTGAACAGTCCTGTATTCAATATGATGTCGAAATGACTCGGCTCTCCCCACCTGACATCGAAAAAATGTCGCGTATAGGCCATTCTTTCATCGTCGTTATGGCGTATAAACTGCTCAGCCATCGATGGAGTAATCCCCTCGTTATTCACCAATGTTCTTTGACGGTAATTTCGAGATGCCACGATACGCGCCCGGAATACGCCTTCGATCCCCTCTAGAAGAATGTGAGAGCCACGGCCCAGTATGACAAAATTATTTTTCAAGGCCGATTCATAAACGATAGCACGCATGATATCGAGATATACGAGTTGTCTGTCCCTGAAAAAGCGGTCTATCAAACCGGGCTTTCTCTCATCTACCTGCTCCAGTTCGGCTCGAACATACCCGTACGATTGCGCGGCATCCGCAAATCCGTCGTTATCCAACAGGGTCCATCCCAATTCTTCAGCAACTTTCTTCCCGATAGCATCACCACCGCTCCCAAGCTCTCTTGAGATTGTCAGAATTCCCATTCCTCAACCCTCCAAACAAAGAGTGGTGACCACTGACGGGCTGGATGAATCGTGCTTCTCAATCCCTTCATATCGTTTGTTGGCTACCATTTCATGAAACACTTTTATTCATGATCAAACAAGTGCTCAGTTGCTCAAACCCATTAAGGTGCGACGGGCAAATTATCCATCTGAATGTGTTCGGTCATTATTTGCGGCTCGCTCTCTTGAATTTTTCCAATTGCAGACGAAAATAGCGACTTCCGGGATCTAATTCAATCGCCCTTTGAATGAGTGGAAGCGCCTTCACAGATTCTCCATTGCGGTAATACAACTCCGCCAGGGTATCGAGATACGCCGGCGTATCGGGTTGGATTTCCAGCGAGCGCTTTGAAAGTTTGATGGCGTGATCCAAACTTTCCTTATCCCTCCTGTGGAACCATGCCAAACGATTCAACGCTGGTGCTGAATCCTTGTCTATTTCGAGCACCTGAAAGAACATCTTCTTCGATTCTTCTGTTTGCCCGGTTTCCCAAAGAAAAACACCAAGTTCCACCAAAACTCGAGAAGAGCGGGGGTTTTCCTTCAGCAAATCAAGAAGTATCTTCTGGGCGGTTTTGTTTCGCTCTCTCGATCTATGAAGCTTCGCAATGCGAATTTTCATCTCGATGTCGTTCGAGTCAAATCCAGTTGCTCTTTGATAAAGTGCTATCGCATCCTTATCTCGACCATTGGATTCCAGCAAAGCACCCAGACGTATATAACCATCCAGCCAGTCGGGCGATAAAGAAACAACTTTCTCATATGCGCGAATCGCTTCGCTCCTCCGGTTCATTTGAACCAGAGCGGCGCCTAGTAAGAAGTGGAATCTCGCATTGTCGGGGGCTTTTTCGATGGCGCCCCTGAGTAGATTAACAGCCCTTGCCGGATCCTTGCTGGAAATAAAGCGCTCCGCATTGATTAAAACCTGGGTTGGATCCGGCGCCTCTTCCGCGGGCTTGGCGGATTCGGGCCGAACCGACCTTACACGCGCTTCAACAAGCTGAAGGCGTCTTTTCAGGACGATGTCCTCAGGTTCACGCAGATAAGCTTCTCTATATATTTCAAGCGCCTTTGAGAGTTGCCCACTACGAACATACAAATCTCCAAGCAAGATCATCCCTTCGATGTGTCCCGGAGTACGCTGGAGCAGAGATTGTACTTCACGTATGGCTTTCGAGGCATGATTTTGCTGCGCCAGAATTTTCGCCAAACGGTACCGAGCCACATTCTGACGGCTCCCCTTGAGCGTCAACGCTTTTCTCAGGCTGACTGCGGCATTTTCGAACTCTCCCTTACTTTCGAGCAGAGCCGCCTCCGAAATATATCTTCTTTGTAGCTCTTCGACCCTGAGCTTCATATTTTTCGGTTCGCCGGGTTTCAGCCATTCAGCAACTCTCGCTTCCCAAATCACGTCGAGGCGTTTCCAGATATTGTGTAAATAATCCGGAGACTCACGAGAAATCGCGGTGGTGGCAATACCGGCAGCCAGAAACAAAACCAAACCCGCCGCAATCTGCAGGCGCTTTTTCGAAATCCAAGGACTGGGCACAGGCGTTGGAGCAGCGTCGGGCATTATCAATTTGCCCTCGAACTTTGCTTCCGGATCTATAAGTATTTTGGGAGCTGCGACTCTCCCTTGATGGTGGCATCCGGCTTTGAATTCAACACGATTCGCCACTAATATAGAACCCTTGGTACGCCCGGAATTCACTAATTCGTTCGTATGAATCTCACCCTCGGCCATTCCTGTTTGCGCAATCTCGAGTTCCCCATCGCCATGGAGTTCTCCTCTTAGTTCACCTGCCACAAGAAATTTGCCCGAAAAAAGCAAAGAGCCTTCCAGGCGTACACCCGTGCCTATGAAAGAGAGATTCGACCGGGGGCCGGAATGGAGGCGGTGTTGCATGGGTTCTTCCCATGAAAGTGTGAATCGCAAATTTTCAACCAACAATGACTCAATATATTACCAAAATGTTCAAAAGCTGCGCCAACTCATAATACAGGCCAAATTCCGCATAGAGGTCAAATTCCGCGCCTGTCAGAGGCAGGTATGATATAGAGAGAATTGAAACAAGCAAACCTATGATGTAAGGAAAGAAAGGCTATCCGTAATACTATTGCGCGCGAAGGCGTGCAGAATCTATCGATTTCAAAGAGGTGACCAGTAAACCTAGATCTTCAATATCAATCATGTTGGGGCCATCGGATAATGCCTCATCCGGCCTGGGGTGGCATTCGATGAAAAATGCGTCAACTCCCACGCCCGCAGCAGCGCGCGCGAGATGAGGAACCATACTCCTATCGCCTCCCGAGCTTTCCCCGAGGCCACCCGGTGACTGAACGCTGTGCGTCGCATCAAAAACGACAGGATATCCCGATTCGCGCAACTTCACGAGCGAACGCATATCGGAAACCAGGTTGTGGTAGCCGAAACTGGTCCCTCTTTCGGTAAGAAGTATTTTTCGGCAACCCGCTTCTTCGAGCTTTCCCACGACATTTTTCATATCCTCAGGCGCCATGAATTGCCCTTTTTTGACGTTCACGGGTTTTCCCGTTCTTCCCGCAGCGTGGAGGAGGTCTGTTTGGCGGCATAAGAACGCTGGAATCTGGAGCGCGTCCAACACACGGGCCGCGTGTTCGGCTTCTTCGGGGCTGTGAATATCCGACATCACCGGAAGGCCGGTCTCGCGCCTTACCATCTCAAGAATTTTCAAACCCTGTTCGATGCCGGGTCCGCGCGGTGATTTTCCCGAACTGCGATTCGCCTTGTCATACGAGGCCTTGAATACCCCCCCGATACCGCATTTATCTGTAATTTGTTTTATTTTTCGAGCGCATATCTCGGCCAATTCCTCACTTTCGAGCATGCAAGGCCCTGCGATGACGCATATCGTTCCAGGCTCACCGAAGGCCACATCCCCGATTCTTACTATCTTTTTTGCCGCCATTTCTCTTTTCCCGTCTTCATGCCGCATGAACAGCACGGAAGGACGCATCAGGGGAACAACTCTCCGCTCGCCTTTTTCGCGGCGGCGATGAACCCGTGAAACAGGGGATGCGGGGCGTAGGGCGCACTCTTGAACTCTGGATGGAACTGACACCCGATGAAGTAAGGATGGCCCGGCAACTCGATCATCTCCACCAGGCTTTCGTCCGGGGAGAGGCCGCTAAAGTGAAGCCCATTCTCCTCCAAATCCTCGCGGTAGGCATTGTTCACCTCGTAGCGATGCCGATGCCGCTCTTCGAATTGCGACACCCCGCCATATATTTCCGCCGCTAGAGAACCAGGCCTCAAAATTCCCGGGTAAGCGCCCAGCCGCATCGTGCCCCCCATATCCACCCCCTCCTGATCAGGCATGAGAGCCACCACGGGATGAGGCGTCTCGTTCGAAAACTCCGAACTGTTCGCCGCCTCCAGACCGCAGATGTTTCTCGAGTACTCGACGATCGCGCATTGCATGCCCAGACAAATGCCGAGAAAAGGAACCAACCGTTCACGCGCATACTGCACGGCGGCGATCTTCCCTTCGATCCCCCGTTCGCCGAATCCACCGGGTATCAGAATCCCATGCGCCTGCGAGAGTAGTGGTGCGCTGCCGCGCTTTTCTATCTCTTCGCTGTCCACATATTGAAGGTTCACCTGGACGTCGTTCCCGAAACCGGCGTGACTCAAGGCTTCGGACAAGGACTTGTAAGACTCCTTCAAGTCCACGTATTTCCCGACGATGGCGATGTTGCTGCTGATTTTGGGCTCTTTCTCTTTGCGGGATATCTCCTCCCAAACACTCAGATCGGGCGTTTGCAGCGCCTTTTCGAGTTTCAGCAAATCGACCACAATACGGTCCAGACCCTCTTCGTTGAATCTCAAAGGCACCTCGTAGATGCAGTCCACATCGATCGCCGTGATCACGGCGCTGGGAGGCACGTTGCAAAACAAGGATATTTTCCGCTTCACGTCCTCTTCAAGAGGCATCTCCGTTCTGCACAAAAGGATATCCGGCTGAATGCCGATTTCGCGCAGCTTCATGACGGAGTGCTGTGTCGGCTTGGTCTTTAGCTCCTCGGACGTCTTGATGTAGGGCACCAAAGTCACGTGGATATGAATGACGTGTCCGGGTTCGTGGTCGAATCGAAACTGGCGGATCGCCTCCAGAAAAGGGAGGCTCTCGATGTCGCCCACCGTTCCCCCGATCTCGCAAATCACGACGTCCTCACCATTGTCCACATGGCGAATGCAGCGCTTGATCTCATCTGTAATATGGGGAATCACTTGGACGGTCCCACCCAAATAATCGCCTACGCGCTCTTTCGTGATGACGTTGTAATAGATGCGGCCCGCCGTGTAGTTGTTCTCTTTTTTCATCCGCGCATGGGTGAAGCGCTCATAATGGCCCAAATCGAGGTCCGTCTCGGCCCCGTCGTCGGTCACGAAGACCTCTCCGTGCTGGAAGGGACTCATCGTTCCCGGATCGATGTTCAGATAGGGGTCTAGCTTCTGAATGTTCACCCGAAGGCCACGGGCTTCAAGCAGGGCGCCGATGGATGCGGAGGCGAGGCCCTTGCCCAGGGAACTTAAAACGCCTCCCGTCACGAAGATATACTTGGCCACCTGCCCTTTTCCTCCTCAAGCGCACTGCGCAACGCTTCGTCTCTCAGCAGATTCTCCCGATCCTCGGGTCGATCCACTCCTACCGCATCTCTTTTGGTTTCTACAACGCGAATCGCCAACCCATTTTCTAGCGCGCGAAGCTGCTCTAAGCGTTCCAATTCTTCCAACAGGGAAGGTTTCCACCCCGCGAATCGTAACAGACTCTCTTTTTTGTATGCGTAAAATCCGAGATGTTTCAACGGTTTCGGAGATATCTTCTCCCAATTCTCCGAGATTTTTTCATAAACTTTGCCTTCCTCGGAAAGTATATCCCTCGAATATGGTATGGGAGCGCGTGAAAAATAAAGCGCATTCCCACTTTCGCCTCTCGTCACCTTTACGGCGTTCGGGTCCAGAAACTTCTCGGGCGAATCGAAGGCCACCGCCAGCGTCGACATCCCCAAACCGACTTCATCAATCAAGGGTCTGACCCCGGCGTCGATGTCATCCGGGTGGATCAGGGGCTCGTCTCCCTGGATGTTCACGACTACGTCCGCATCTTCCCTGGCTGCAACCTCAGCCACCCTGTCGGTGCCGCTGACGTGGTCACCTCGCGTCATCCTCACGTTTCCACCGAACTCGCGCACCACATCGGCTATGCGCGCATCATCCGTAGCAACACAAACGAAGTCCACCAAAACCGATCTCGATGCGCGTCTGTACACATATTCAATCATGGGACGCCCGCACAATAAAGCCAGCGGCTTTCCCGGAAAGCGCTCCGAAGCCCAACGGGCAGGTATGACGGCAATGACCCGGATGCCGCTCACTCTCTCCACCCTTGACGCCGTCTAATATGCATTGTTGTTTATCAGTCCTTTCCAGAGGGTGAGCCATAAAATCTTGAAATCGAAACCCATGGACCAGTTCTCAATATAGTGTAAATCGAATTCGATTCTTTTTTCTATCGACGTGTTTCCGCGCCATCCATTCACCTGCGCCCAACCCGTAATTCCGGATTTCATCTTGTGGCGCAGCATGTAATCGGGAACAGATGTCCTGAATTTCTCCACGAAAACGGGTCGCTCGGGTCTAGGACCCACGAGGCTCATTTCACCGCGCAACACGTTGAACAACTGCGGCAACTCATCAAGACTCGTCTTTCTTAAGTAAGCGCCGAACCGGGTACACCGCTCATCGTCTTTCTTTGTCCAGACTTCGCCCAATTCCGCTTCCGCATCAATCCTCATCGAGCGAAACTTGTACATGCGAAACTGCACGCCGTCCAGGCCCATTCTTTCCTGGTGATACAAGACGGGTCCCCGGCTCGTCCACTTCACTACGAGCGCGATGACCACCATGAGCGGACTGAATACGAGCAAGGCCAAAGTCCCCAGAAAATAATCCACCGCCACCTTCATCCATCGATTCCAGCCCAAAAGGGGTGTCTGCGACAAGAGGATCACCGGCAAGCCATCAAGTTCCTCAATCCCGGCGTTCAACCGCATATGTTCAACGATATCCGGCACCAGGCGAATATCAACACTCGAATCCGCCAGAGCGTTCAGCAATTCCTCTTGTGCGGCGCGCGAATTCGGGGGAAGCGCCAGATAAATCTCATGGATTTTCTCTCGCTCCACCACTTCGCGAACCTCCTCTAGCCGCCCGAGCACCCGGACGTCTGCTGCTTCACCTCCTTCACAGAGATGTCCCACAATCTGAAAGCCAAGAGTTCGATATGCCTCCAAATGGGTGGCGACCCGGCGGGCGAGAGGTGTCGTTCCCGCTATGAGGATGCGTCGCATATCCACACCCAGGCGCCTCAAGCGTCGAATGAAGGACCAGACCAGACGCCGGACTATGAAAAGAAAAACCGGACCCAGCATCATGAAAAGAACAACCAACAATCGGCTGTAGCTTTGTTTGCGATAGAAAAACGTGAAGAAGGCGAACAACAGTACCGTCCAGGCCAACGTGCTGGTAAGCCGAATGACCTCTCGAGTATGGTTTAGACCGGATAGGTAATGGTACAAACGCGTTATGCTCGAAGCGATGAGCCAAATGAGCAATACTACGAAAAGAGAGACGAGATATACGTTGAAATCGGGATAGCCGGAGGAAACGGGAACTATCTCCGCAACGAAACGCAGCCAGTACGCCATGAACCAGGCTGAAATCAACGCGATAACGTCTCCCCCGAATAGAAAAATCGCGTTCAATTGGCCATATCTGCGCAACACGACATGATATTCCTTGTCGGGTCCGGCCAATGTTCCTCGTGAAAAACGCTGTCAAGAAACCTTATCTTATCACTATTATCCTATTGCTCAGTATGTTTCACCTGATTTTTCCAGACGCTCGCGATGATTCAGCCAGCCCTGCCGAAAACGCTCCGCCGCCGCTTTCTTGAAGTTCTCACGAGCGAATCGCTCCGCTTGTTTGCGTGCGGCTTCAGGTGAGAATCGGCCTTCCATCTTCTCGAACGCCAGGACAGCTTCTTCTATACTTGCCGGTTCAGGACTGGAGAAAAACAATCCCGTGGGCGCAGTCTCCTCATTCCATGGGATGAAACCTGGCGGCGGTTCATACTCCTGGGCATTTACGCCCACGACGGTCTCGAGCGCGCCTCCTGCGCCCAGTGCGAGAACCGGACGTCCACATGCATGCGCTTCGAGCGGGGTGATGCCAAAATCTTCTTCCCCAGGCAAGATGAAAGCGCGGCATCCAGAGTAAAGCTCACGGATGGTTTCATCATCCTGCCAGCCTAGGAACTCCACGTTCGATTTACCCAGTGCACGAATGCTATCGAAATCCTGTCCCTCCCCTACTACCTTGAGCGGACGCCCCAGCCGCCCAAAGGCTTCGATTGCCGCATCGACTCGCTTATAGGGCGCGAATGCTGTGACCATGAGGTAGTAATCCGATACACGTTTGTTGCGGGGTAAGTAGAACTCTGTATCCACAGGCGGGTAGAGCACCTCAGCCTGCCTGGCGTAATAGCGGCGGATGCGCTCCGCCACCGTATAGCTGTTGGCGATAAAATCATGCACTCCCTTGTTGGCTTCGTTGTCCCATCTTCTCAGATACTCGACGAGGAGAGGGAAAAACCACCTGACCGCACCACCTAAGCACGCGAAATACGCCTCGTATCCACTCCAGGCGTAGCGCATTGGTGTATGACAATAGCTGAGATGGTAGGTCCTATACCCCCCCTTTGCTCCTTTCGCTACGCAATGCGAACTCGAAAGAATAAAATCGTAATCCTCGAGAGGGAACATCCGTACGGCCGTTGGCATGAGGGGAAGCGTATATCGGTAGCGACGCCTCGCGCCGGGTATCCGCTGCAAGGGGCTGGTATAGATTCGGTGGCTCTCGATGGCACCAGAAACCGAACCCGGCTGGTGAAACAGCGCGAAGATATCCGCCTCCGGGTATATCTCACAAAACACCTCGAGGCATTTCTCCCCACCTCTCATGCCCGTAAGCCAATCGTGCACGATTGCTACTCGCATGTCAGCTCCTGAAATCTTACTGCCTGAAACGGAAGATTAGGCGGAAATTCTATCGGGCGAACACAAAAGGGCGTCGTGGTAAGCGCGCATCGTTTCGGCGGCGAGTTTTTCCCAGTGAAAACAACGCGCCCGCTCTTTCGACTTTTCAGCAAGGTCATCTCTCAGATTCGGCTCCCTCAAGACGCGCAGCATCGCGTTTCGCAGGGCGTTCTTATCCCCTCGGGGAACAATCAGGCCCGCGTCGCCGACAACTTCTGGCAAAGATGCCGCATCCGATACTATCGGCGGCACGCCACACGCCATCGCTTCCAGGGGGGGATAACCGAATCCCTCGTAATGGGAAGGAAACACCAACGCCAGCGCGGGGCGGTAAACACCCGGCAGCGTCTTCTGAGGCAACTGACCCAGAAACACCACCTCCTTGCCGAGTCCCAAAAAGCGTAAAACACTATCGAGACTCTTCCGCTCACCTGTCATGACGAGGCGAACCCCATCCGCTTCCGTCAACAGCTCTGCGAAAGCTTCGAGCAGCAGATGCAGGTTCTTGTGGCGTTTGTGGTTTCCCACATACAGAAAATAAGGCGCATTACCGAGCCTTTCCAAGGCTTCTGGCCTGGGAGTACACACATCCTCCCAGTCAGGCGGTAGAGCGTTGTGCGTTACGCGTATTTTTTCATCCGGGACACCCACGTGCTCAATGATATCTCTTTTCGTGTGCTCGGAAACGGCGAGAATCAGACGCGCCCTCCGCGCCGTTTTCGCGAGCATCCATTCAGAAGCACGCCAATGCAGCGGCGAGGGGCAAAGCGCTGGAAACAACTGATGAATCAAATCATGAATCGTCGCCACCATGGGCGTCTTACCGAAAAAAGGAGTGAAATAATGCGGATGATGTATCAGGTCCAGCCGCTCGCGCCCCAGGAGTCGGGGCAACCTCGCCTGCTCGGCGAGCGAATACGGTGACGCTGTACAAACCACTCGCCTGAAACTACTACCCAGGCGAGCGCAGCTATCCATGTCCCTTTCCTGCAGGAACACGACGTATTCCACATCGTCATCACGCCTGTTCAGCCCGCCGAGTAAGCTTCTCAAATAGGTGCCGATGCCGCCCATCGATATCATCCGGGCGTCGACCCCTATACGCATCTTTTCACCGCCTCATAGACGCGATCGAGTTCTCGACTCTCTTTGTCCTTGTAAGTATCACCTAAGGAAGTGGGGCGTTTTCGCAACACCACCACATTCGAACCACGCGGCCCCCATACGCTCGGCTCGGCCGGACCCTGGAAGATACAAATCACGGGAATGCCGAGCGCAGCCGCGATATGAGTAGGACCCGAGTCGTTGCCGATAAACAAGCGGCAGGCCTTCATCACCCCCATAAGCGAACGGAGATGCTGAACCTTTTCACACATGTCAACGACCGTACCTCGAACGCGAACACCCTTCATGGATTTGAGTGTCTCATCGACGATTTGCCGATCATCCGGTCCGCCCAACAACAGAACCCGAGCGGGAAGCGTGGAAACTACACGGCTGATCAACTCTCCGTACAGTTTCGGACTCCAGATTCTCTCCTTTCCTCCGGCGCCCGGGTGAATCCCAATAAAAAATCCCGAGTGATCCTCCGTCAGTGAGGCTATGCACGCTCGCCCTTCTTCCAACTCATCTTCAGAGAGTGTCAGCGTAGGGTTTTTCGTATCAAAAGGACCCAACCCAGCATATTCGAGCATGTCTAAATTGAATTCTACCTGGTGGCGTTTGGGTAACTCCTCAACCTCTACATCCAGGCCGAAACCGAACCCCCTGATTCCACGTCCGACCAGATAGCGCACGCCCGCGAGCCTGGCCGTGATGATCGACTGAAAATCGCCCGCAAAATCCACCGCCAGATCGTAAGGCCCGTCGATCTCCTCGGCCCTGAGTCTTAGCAACCGCCTCAGACGGCGCATTGAGCGAAAGCCGAATTTCTTCCTCTTTGGCCTGTCGCGCCAGGACGCATTGAAAACGAGGAAACCCACCCCCGCGAATTCTTCATCGAACTCCCGGAACAAAGAGCGCGCCGATAAACGAATGAGGAGGTCGATTTGTGCATCTGGCAGACTGTCGCGAATCGCACGGATTGCTGGAAGCGTGCAGACGACGTCGCCGATATGGTCGGGGCGCATCAAAAGAATGCGGCGTATCGCCGAAGGCCGTTCCCTCGTCTTGCGACAAAAAGTTTCGCCCAACAGGTCGACCAAGCGAAACGTCCACCTCGCCGGAAACCTCTTATAGTGATACCTGCGATCGAAAACGGATATCCTGCGGCCCCGCTCCGGTCTGAGCGCCTCTCTCATCAAGGGCACAGCGGTCTTGGGAGGCACGCTCAAGCGAGCCTCATCGAAAAAACTCGCTGCATCTTCGGGCGATTCGCGCATTCCTACTTTTTCCCACCTGTTCATATTGCGCTCTCAAAAATGTTGGACTTCGCAGATAATATAGAATATAGCGCGCTTCGCCCTTTGGCGGAAATTCCCCCCTCCAATTACAAGAAATATACAACGCCATCCGCTCCATCACGTTCATGCCCTATCCGCTCAATACCGCAAGATATCCTCATAAAGACAATGCGCCTTATCCGCCAGCACATCCCAAGTGAATTCTTCTAACACTCTTTTACGACCCGCATCCGCCAGCCGCTTGCACTCACTGGGCTCGTTTTTTAGCTTCTGGAGGATATCCCGGAGAGTCTCCACGTTATCTTCTGGAAATACGAATCCCACCGGCCCAATGACGTGCGTGATTTCACCCGTGGCCGCGCCCACGGGAACCACGCCGCAGGCCATCGCCTCGATCAGCACCCGGCCGAACTGCTCTCTCCAGTGCGTGGTCGTTCTCGACGGCAGGGCCAGCACATGCCACCCGCGTAAATATCCGGGAACGTCAGAGCGGTCGACCCAGCCTAAGAATTCCACCCGCTCCCCGATTCCGATCGATCGCGCCAGTTGCTTGAGTGTTCCAAGCTCATTCCCATCTCCTACGATCTGCGCTCTCCATTCTCCCGAAAGGCCCGCAAGCGCTTTCAACAGAACATCGACGCCTTTCGAGTAAACGAGCCTCCCGACAAAACCGACGCTGAACACATCACCGCGCTCGCTCGGCTCGGGGGGACGGAAAAGCTCGGCGTCCAATCCGAACTGAGGCAGCGTTCGCACTTTTGCCGCTGGCGCGCCGAGGCGCAACAGCCTCTCTCGGGCCGTACGGGCAAAAACCAATAGCGCGTCCGCGCGGCGAAAAACGACCCTTTCGATCTTTCGGGAGCGCAAAGGAAGAGCGATATCGAAATTCTCCGAGTTGTTGGTTATGAACTTCGGACGCGTTCTGAGCATAGACAGGCAAAGCAACGCCTGGGCCGCGGCGAAACTGTAGGACTCCTCTTCCATGTGGACGATATCGGGCCGCGCTTCCTTAAGCGCCCTCCATAGTCCACTGCCGTACACATGGCCGCCCACCCTGCCGTTGAAAATCAAGGAGCCTGTGAAAATCCGGTAACCGTCCTCTATGCCTTCCGGGCAGATGAGCGTCCGGGCGCCCTCTTTCCACTGCGCAGGCGCAAGCAGAGAAACTTCCAAGCCGGACCGCCGGGCGAGCGCGGCGATCTTCGCCCGATAAATCGTTGAAGCACAGAAGCGGGAAATAATTAACACGCGCATGATGATCCACACATATTGATGGCGCTTGCTGTTTCTCTGAGATGTTTCAAGTCTTCATTAGTGCCGCGCCCCGACGACCAATTGAGACTATTCGACACATCCCCTCTATACGCGCTCAAAAGCACCCTCGACGACTCCGCTGAACCAGGAAACGGGAGGAATTTTGGATAGACAAGCCTCGACGCCCAACCATAAACGAGTATGCGCTCCCAGCAATTTCCTGAGTCTTTCCGGCAAAGGGGTGAAATTCTTCGGCATGGTGTTCGAGTACCACGTCTCGACCGCCCGGAACCTGGACCGCGCGAGGAGTTCCTGCATCTTTGCGATGGAATAGAGCCTGTCGTGATCACTTGCCCGAAAAATGTTTCTCGCCATGAACTCCGCATAACTCCATTCGTTGGGAAGCATCATCACGACGAGCATCCCTCCGGGGCGCAGGATGCGGCGAATTTCTGCGAGCGAGCCGCACTCGTCTTCCACGTGCTCGAGAACACCGCAGGACAAAACGACGTCGAACGATTCCTCCTCAAAGGGAAGCCGGACTGGGTCTTCGCCATAAACGACTTCCAAGTTCTGCTCACGTAGAAAGGAGTTCCAAGGAGAAGGTTCTTCCGCCTCGATGGTATAGGAAACGACTTCGAAACCCCGGTTTCTCAGCAAAAAAGACATTTGCCCATAGCCGCACCCCCAATCCAGCAGCCTGCCGCCATCCGGTTTCAGGTTTCTCACGACCTCCGCTTTGCGCAGGTAACTGGCGCGCCCAAGCGGCGTACTCAGGTGGTGGAGACCGGCGCAACCCTCGGCCAGCGAACGCTCGACGGCTCGGGCGATGGCCGCCATCTCTTCGGACTCGGCTCGAGCAGAGCGCTTCTTCAGCATAGGAGGAGAACCTTGTGTTTCTCGTGGAGGCAAGGACTACTCTATCCCCGGAACCACGCGGAACACAAGGCTCACTTGACACGGGGCCGGGGGTGGGAGAACTTCCGGATAACTTGATCTCCACTCATTCGAAGGATAACGCCATGAACGATCGTGGTGCGCGCCTCCGGGCGCTTTTGGAAGAAAACCGACCCGTGCTCGCTCCCGCCTGCATCGACGCCTTCAGCGCACGCATGGTGGAGCAGGCAGGATTCGAGGTGAACTATCTGACAGGAAACGGCGCCTCGGCGGCGCTCCTCGGCAAGCCCGACGTGGGCTTCATGACGCTCCGCGAAGTGGCCGACGTCTGCCGGAACATCGTTCAGGCGACTTCGATCCCCCTCATTGCGGACGCCGACACCGGATACGGCAACGCCGTTAACATGGTCCGCACCGTCCGTGAAATGGAATCGGCGGGCGTCACCTGCATTCAGATCGAGGACCAGGTAACCCCAAAAAAATGCGGCTTCCTGCCCGGCTCGATTCCCGTCATCACCCTGGAAGAGCAACTCGGCAAGCTCAAGGCGGCCCTCGATACACGGCAGAGCGAGAATTTCCTCATCCTCGCCCGCACGGACGCCGCCGCCGACCATGGACTCGACGAGGCGGTCCGCAGGGCCGTCGCCTATAAGGAGGCAGGGGCAGACCTTACGTTCATCGAGGTGGAGGGTACGGAGGAAGAACTCCGGCAAATCGGGGCCGAAGTTCCCCCGCCCCACGTCACCACGCTGGATGAATCGAGGCGCGAGGCGGCCCTCAGCGTGGATGAACTCGGCGAACTCGGCTTCGGCGTCATCATCTACCCGGGCATCGTGCGCTGCACGTACCTGAAAGCGGTGAACGACGTGCTGCACATCTTGAAAGAAGAAGGCTCCACGCGCGCGGCGCGCGGGATGATGGCCACTTTTCAGGAATACAACGACGCCCTGGGCATCTCGGAAGTCCAGGCGTGGGAGCGCGAATATCTAGAATGATTCATCAGCAACACGCAAGGAGCGGAACATGATCACCGTAGGGATGTATTACGAAGTGCTCCCGGGCAAGGAGAAGGAGTTCGAGGAGAAATTCGAGGCCGTGGCAAGCGCCCTCGAAGGACAGGCCGGCCACGTGCAAAGCCTCTTGTACCAGCAGGTGAAAAACCCGAATTCCTATACCATCCTCTCGGAGTGGAAGGCGCAGGAAGACTTCATGGCCTTCATCAGGAGCGATGCCTTCCGCGCCGTCACGGACTGGGGGAAGGCGGAGATCCTCGCGGGCAGGCCGCGTCACAAGCTCTATGGCCGCGAGGGCGACCTCCATTAGGGAGAAACGGAATGCCGGATATGCTTCCCTGCCCGCCGCCTGATCCCCATCCCAGAGCGCCCCGCTTCAAGCTCCCCCCCGGCGCCTGGGACACCCACGGACACATCTTCGGTCCCGAGAGCAGATACGCTTACTCCCCCAGAAGGGGCTACACGCCTCCCGACGCCCTGCTCGATGCTTACGGAGCCCTCCACCGGACGCTTGGCGTGTCGCGGGGCGTCCTCACCCAGCCGAGCGTCTACGGGGTCGACAACACCGCCATGCTGGACGCCATGGCCCGCTCCGGCGGGCGGCTCATGGGCGTGGCCTCCGTGGACAAGGAGGTGAGTGAGGCGGAATTGACACGTCTCCACGACGCGGGCGTTCGCGGCTTGCGCATCAACCTGGCGGACAAGGGCGGGAACCCCTTCGCTTCGTTCGCGGATGTTCAGACAATGGGCGAGCGCATCGAGGACATGGGCTGGCACATGGAGTTCCTCATCCACGTCCATGAGTTCCCCGATCTGCGGAAAACTTTCTCCTCCCTCCCCGTGCACAGCGTTTTCGGGCATATGGGCTACGTCCCGGCGCCCGAGGGTCTGGACCCGCTCCGGGAATTCATGGATTTGCTCAAAGAGGGCCGAACCTGGGTGAAGCTCACGGGCGCCTACCGCATCACGGGCCTTGAGCGTACACCTTATACGGATGTGGACCCCATCGCCCGCGCACTCATCGAAGCGGCCCCCGAGCGCATCATCTGGGGTACGGACTGGCCGCATCCCGCCTGCAAGATACCGATACCGAACGACGGCGACTTGCTGGATCAACTATTCGACTGGGCGCCGGATGAGAGCGTTCGTGAAAGAATACTCGTGGAAAATCCCCTGAAACTGCTCGGGATCGAAAGATAGGAGAGAAAAATGGCGCGCAAGGTAACAAAAAAAATCGCATTCCTGGGTTTGGGCCGCATGGGCGGGCTGATGACGAAACACCTCATCGACGCCGGCTTCCCCGTCACGGGCTACGATCCCGCGCCTCAGGCCGTAGCGACTGCGAAAAAAAACGGCGCCAAAACCGCCAAAACCGTCGCTGCGGCGGTGAAGGACGCAGACGTAGTGTGCAGTTCGCTCCCCTCGCCCGCCGTCGTCAGGAGCGTCTATCTGGGTTCCAAGGGTGTGCTCGAAACGGCGCGCCGCGGCGCGGTCTGCTTTGAGCTTTCGACGAGCACCGTCAGCCTGGCGAAGGAGATTGCTGAGGCGGCAAAGAAAAAAAGAATCGCCTTTCTGGACGCGCCAGTGAGCGGAAGCATTCCTCACCTCGAGCGCAAGGAAGTCGCCGCCATCGTGGGCGGAGACCAGGCTGCGCTCAAAGAACACCGCGACGTGCTCGACGCGTTCAGCAAGTCCATCACCTACATGGGGAAATCCGGCAACGGCCTGATAATGAAACTGGTGACGAACCACATTTTGAACATCCACCACTCCGGCATGGCCGAGGGTCTGGCTTTCGGAATGAAGGCGGGGCTGACGGCCCCCAGGATGATGAAATTCTTACAAGACAGCGTGATTCCCCTGCTCATCCACTACAAGGGCACGACCATGGCGGCGCGAGATTATTCCGACGTCATCGCGAACCTGGGCATCAGCTTCAAGGATCTCGGGCTCAGCATCAATGAGGCGAACGATCTGGGCGCCCCCGTCCCCCTGGGCGCCGCCGCGCGGCAGCAATACACCTCCGCCATGGCGCTGGGGCTCGAAGATGCGGATTTCAACGCGGTCTTCGAAGCCTTCCTGAACGCCATGGGCACGAGGCCGAAGAGAAAATGAATCTTATCGAGGCATAAGAATCGCCGAAATGTAAGGCGTGCAATGGCGTATTCGATTTCAGGAATCTGATAATATGGCGCGCGAGACAAAGAAAAAAATCGCATTTTTAGGCCTGGGCCGCATGGGCGGGTTGATGGCGAAGCACCTCGTCGACGCAGGGTTCGACGTCACGGGCTACGACCCTGTTCCCAAAGCCCTCGCTGCCGCGAAGAAAAACGGCGTTAAAATCGCAAGAACCGTCGCGGCGGCCGTCAAGGGTGCAGACGTGGTGTGCAGCTCACTCCCCAAAACCGACATCGTGAGAGACGTCTATTTGGGTTCTGGGGGCGCGCTCAAGACCATGCGACGCGGCGCGGTATGCTTCGAGCTTTCGACGAGCAGCGTTGCCCTCGCGAAAGAGGTCGCCAAAGAAGCCAGGAAGAAGAGAATCGCCTTTCTGGACGCTCCCGTACTCGGAAGCGTTCCACACCTGGAGCGAAAGGGAATCTCCGCCATCGTGGGCGGAGACGAGGCCGCGCTCAAGGAACACCGCGACGTGCTCGACGCTTTCAGCAAGTCGGTCACCTATATGGGGAAATCCGGCAACGGCCTCCTCATGAAGCTGGTGTCGAACCACATCGTCTTCATCCAGCACGCCGGCATGGCCGAGGGCCTGGCGTTCGGGGTGAAGGCGGGACTCACGGCCCGGAAGATGATGAAGTTCCTGCAGGGGAGCGTTATTCCGGACCTGATGCACTACAAAGGCTCGGATATGGCGGCGCGCGATTATTCCAAAGTCATCGGGCACCTGGGTCTGAGCTACAAGGACATGGGAATCAGCGTCAACGAAGCGAACGATCTGGGCGTTCCCGTGCCCATTGGCGCCGCCGCGCGGCAGCAGCACACCTCCGCCATGGCGCTCGGTTTCGAACACGCGGACCTGAACGCCGTTTTCGAGGCCTTCCTGAACGCCATGGGAGTGAAGCCGAAGAGAAAATTTTAATAGGGGCAGATGGATGTATCCGCTCTCATCGGTAGACGCCATGGTGAATTTCTAGGGATAGACCTATCTTATCCAACCCATCCTACGCTGGGAGCGGGTGATAACGCAGTAATACAATTTCAGGAGTGATGCGAAATGGCGAAAGTGGTTGCTTTTCTGGGCTTGGGCAACATGGGCTCGGGCATGTCGGAAAACCTGGTGAAGGCGGGTTTCGACGTCCGGGGCTTCGACCCCGTTCCCGCCGCGCGCGAGCGGGCGGTCGCAGCGGGTCTCACGGTCTTCGAGACGGCGGCGGAAGCCGCCACGGGAGCGGAAGTCATTTGCAGTTCGGTGCCCGAAGTCGAGCACGCGCGAGAGGCTTATCTCGGCGAGACGGGCGCGCTCACCACCGCGTCGGAAGGCACGGTATGCTTCGACTTGTCGACTCTCACTGTCGAGGGCAGCCAGGAGTTGGCGTCGGAGGCGAAAAGCCGAGGCGTTCAGTTTCTGGACACCCCCGTGAGCGGGAGCGTACCCCACGCGAAGGCGGGCACCCTCGCCATCATGGCGGGGGGCGATGTGGCCTCGCTCGACGCGCACCGCGACGTGCTTGAAGCCTTCAGCGCCTCCATCCACTATTTCGGCCCGAACGGCGCGGGCCTCCAGATGAAGCTGGTGACGAACCACATCTTCGCGATCCACATCTCCGCCATCGCCG
>JAPPHK010000076.1 GCA_028820795.1 Nitrospinota bacterium
TGTAGTCGTAATCGAGAGCGGGAAGTTCAAATGCCATTTCGTTTTCTCCTTGATGGGAATGGAACGTTCCGATTCAGGTGATAAAAATCAAGCCACAGGGGCCACGGTCCCGAAAAATCATCAAAATCCAGCCGGCTCGCATGACGGCGAAACGAGACGCTGCGGATGGGTTTTCCGTTTTTGTAAAATTGTATCTCTGCCCTGATTCCCAAGCGCGCGTATTCTACTTTCAGGGATCGAGCGCGTCAAACCGCATACCGAACGGGATCGGCCCGCATTTCACCTATTCGGGCGCGTCCATCTTCTGTATCTGGTCGAAATCGCGGTAGAGGAGCGTCAGATCTTCCTCGATCATCCCCCGCTCGACGGCCTTCCTCAGGAACGAGAGCGTGTGCTCTGCGAGTTGGATGTCGGCGCCTCGCTTTCGTCCGATGCCCACGGCGAGACCAACGTCTTTTTGCAGGTTGTAGATGCGGGCCTGTCCGTTCCACGTGCCCGAGAGGATGTTGTTCGGGAAACGATGCCGGCTCGCATAGCTGTAGGCTGCCGATGCGTTGAAGACGTCGATCATGTCCTCGACCCGCATCCCGAGACGCTCGACGAGGCGCGCTCCCTCGCAGGTCGCCAGGAACATCGTGTGGAGCACCATGTTGTGGATGAGCTTCATGGTGTGGCCCGAACCCAGCGCGCCAAGATGAAAGGTGTGATCCACGAAGGGTTCGAGATATCTCCTCGTGCGTTTCAGAAGCTTCTCGTCTCCCCCGATAATGAGCGTCAGCTTGCCCTGCAGTATGTTGCCAGGCCCGCCGCTCATCCCTGCGTCGAGATAGCCCAGCCCCGCGCGCTCGGCGCGCTTGGCCAGGCGCTTGGTCTTCGCCGGGTCGGACGTCGTGAGGTCGTAGACCACGAGGCCTTTTCTCGGGTTTTTGAGCAGGCCGTCCTTCCCCTTGAAACACGCCGATATCTCGTCCGATGAAGGCACGACGAAGAAGACGACCGCACAGGCCTCGCCTATTTCGCGCGGCGTGGCGATGGTCACGCCTTCCGCTTCCTCGAACGGCTCCCGCCTTTCTTCCGAAACGTCCCAGACCATCAGGGGCATCTTCGCCCCGATAAACCGCTGCGCCACGGGATTCCCCATGCGGCCCAGGCCGATGACGCCCACGCAGTTTCTTTTCGCCATGAAACACCTCGGATTGGATTATCGGAAATGGAATAAATTGGAGCCGACGACCGGACTTGAACCGGTGACCTGCTGATTACGAATCAGCTGCTCTACCTGTCTGAGCTACGTCGGCAAGAAGGAGCGTGCAACCCTGGTGAGGCTCGCTTTCCCCATGAGGGTGGTATTGAACACGCCGCCCCCGCCTTCGTCAAGCGGAAAGAGGGCCGGGAAGCCTGAATCGCGGAGTCCGCGCCGCCTGAGGTTCGCCAATCAGGCTTGACTTACGGGCCGACGCGTCGTAAATCTCTTTTCTCTTTGTGCCGCTAGCTCAGCTGGTAGAGCAACGGACTTTTAATCCGTAGGTCCAGGGTTCGAGTCCCTGGCGGCACACTATAAATCACCCCGAATCTGTTCGGGTTTCATACTATTTCTCACAGGAACGCCCGGTCGATGGCATGTGAAGCCGGGCGTTTTTGCGGGTATGGCGTCCGCCTGTAGACGGCGAGGACGGTTCGAGTGCCTTAAACCCGAACCGTTCCCGCATCACTCGAATGGAGACCGAAGATGGACGACGCCGAGAAGAATGCCCTGATGGACCAGATGGTCGCCGACCGCGGCTGGATTTTGCCGGAGCAGAAGTTCTACATCGAAAAGGATCCCGAATATCACGTCAGGCAGAGCGCGGTGTACAACCACGTCATCAAGCGCGAGGGCGCGCTTTCAGAAAAGATGCGCGAACTCATCATCATCACCGCCCTTTGCGTGCGCCTGCCGGGGACCGAGGTGGAGACCTACGTCAAAAACCACATCCGCCGCGCGCTGGACCTGGGCGCCACCGAGGATGAGATATTCGAGGCCGTGCAATGCC
>JAPPHK010000084.1 GCA_028820795.1 Nitrospinota bacterium
AGACCTTCGTCGCCGATTCGATGGCCGAAGAGCTGGGCGAGGCGAGGTTCTACGCCCCGCCCATCCTGCGCCGGATGACCTCGGCGGGGTGGCTGGGCAGAAAGACGGGCAAGGGATTCTATGACTACGAATAGGCGGGTTCTTTAGCCGCCCCGGAACCAACGATGCGCATCGCCGCTGCGCCCGTCATCCCGGAAGAGAGACGATGAGCCGCGCGTTCGCAAAGCCAATCGTCGTGGTGAGCAAGTGCCTGGAGTTCGAGGCGTGCCGCTACAACGGCGAGCGAATCTCGGCATCCTTCATCGAACGGCTCGAACCCCACGTTCGCTTCCGGCCAATCTGCCCCGAGGTGGAGATCGGCCTCGGCACGCCGAGGGACCCGATACGAATCTACCTGCAAGGCGAACGGAAGGCCCTCTACCAGCCCGCCACGCGCAGACACTTAACCAGGAAGATGAACGCCTTCTCCAGGCGGTATCTGGAAGGCCTCGAAGAAGTCGACGGCTTCATCCTCAAGGCGAAATCGCCGTCTTGCGCGATCACCGACGCCAGGATTTTTCCCTCCCCCGCATCGGGCGATCACACCGCCCAAGGGCCGGGCCTGTTTGCAGGCGCCGCGCTCGAAGCGTTCGGCTCCCTCGCGTTTGTGGACGAGACCGGATTGAACGAGCCGGGCACCCGCGGGGGCTTCCTCACCAGAATCTTCGCCCTCGCCGCCTTCCGGGAAGCCAGGGGATCAGGCCGCATCGACAGCCTCACCCGCTACCACGCGGAGAACAAGCTCCTGTTCATGGCCTACGATCAGGAGACCATGCGCGAGATGGGACGGATCGCGGCGAATCACGAAAAACGCGAACTCATTGAGGTCGCCTCCGCCTACGAATGCGCGCTCTTGCGGCTCCTCGCCCGTACGCCCGGCCAAGCCTCATGGGTGAACGCCTTAACCCACGCGATGAGGCATCTATCGGAGAAAATCAGCAAGAGCGACAAGGCGCGCTTCCTGGGCGCGCTGGAAGCATACCGCGAGGGGAATATCCCGCTGGATGGGCCGCTTGATATGCTTTGGGATTGGATCAGTCGTCTAGGTTCCGAATACCTGGAGAAGCAGACGATTTTCGAGCCCTGTCCGGGGGTGTTGGGTGGGGTGAGCTTTTCGGGAGACAAAAGACTAGATGTGTAGGCTGAAAGTAGTCACTCGAATCTGAAGCAAAAACCTGATCAGTCGATTATTTCTACTCTGCATTTGTCTTTGGCGAACTTCGGGCTACAGTCAGCGAAATCAAAAAGAGTTTTTCTGACTTGTTCGACCCGATCAGGGGGAGAAAGTGTTAAAAATAAAATATTTGGCGACACTCGTCCCCTTATGATGGGTAGCATAGCTCCACTTCCTGCAAGAGTCTGAAGCTGTTCTCTTCGCGTGATTCCTCGTTCAATAGGGTCACATTGTCGAGCGAATTGAATACCGACAACGACTTTACCCATGAGAAGAAAATCGACCGCTTCTTGGAAAAAGGAGTATTTCAGACTATTTTGAGGCTCCATTGAACTCACTTCAAATCCGTTATCCGGATCCAGGAAAACCAAGTCAGCATCGGCAAATCGCAATAGAGCCCTCTGATGCCAAAAATCGCGTTCTTTCATCGGGACAGGCTCTTCAAAATAGAGGGTGTCAGATGGCAAGATTCCCGAGGCTGGAATGCGATCAAGGTGCCGCTCGGTGGGATTCTCAAAGCGGCGGATGCGCGTCAAAAGGTCGCTATCCCATTCTTCCCATTCCCCACCTTTCAGGTGGTTCCGCTGTTCGCCATCATTGTTGCCAATTTCTCCCAAATATTCAGGGCGAGTCAGATACCAATTAATCCCTACCCGAAGTTCAAGGGTATTTCCCAGAAACCGCAGCAATGCGAATTTCAGGAAATCATGCCAATCCCCTAGGTAACGCTCTTGCATCTTGGGACTCCGTGTTCTGCTCTCCAAATAATATTGGGGAATGATGTGGTTTTTACAAATTCTGCGATGTACTTT
>JAPPHK010000184.1 GCA_028820795.1 Nitrospinota bacterium
ACCCCGAAATTCTGCTACAACCAAAAGGAGGAGAGCCCGGGCTTTCCTCCTTTTTTCTTTCCATACGCGACGGCAGACAAGCCGTTTTTTCCAGGAGTCGAACATGCGTTTCGGCATCATGGCGGCAGGAGGCGTGGGCGGCTACTTCGGCGCCATGCTGGCGAGGGGCGGCAAGGACGTCGTATTCATCGCGCGCGGAGCGCATCTCGAATCCATGCGAAAAGACGGGCTTCGCACGGAGAGCGTCATACCCGGAGAATTCAGCGTGCGGGAAGGAATTTTTACGGATTCTCCGGCGGAGGCGGGCGTATGCGACGTCATCCTCTACTGCGTAAAAACGACCGCGAACGACGCGGCCATTCCCGCCATCGCGCCCATGGTCGGCGCAGGCACCGTGATCATCAACCTGCAAAACGGCGTGGCTAACGAGGAGAAACTCGCGGCCGTCTACGGTGCGGAGCGGGTGATGGGCGGAGCCGCCTACATATTCACTTCCATCGCGGCGCCGGGCCTCATCCGGCAAATCGGAGGCCCCAGGCGAATGGTTTTCGGCGAGATGGCCGGCGGCGCAAGCGCGCGCGGCGATGCGATACTGGCTGAACTGAAAGACGCGGAAATCAACGCCAAATACTCCGAAGACATCGAGGCGGAGCTTTGGACGAAGTTCATCTTCATCTGTGCGGTTGGAGGGATGACCGCGCTCACGCGCTCATCCATCGGCGAAATCATGGCTTATGAGGGCACCCGAAACATGATGCGAGAGACGATGCGCGAGGTCTACCTCGTCGGCCGGGCGAAGGGCGTGAACCTACCCGAGGGCGCGGATGAGGGTCGCTACCGCTTCATCGACGAGCAAAACCCGGCCAGCAAGGGCAGCCTGTGCCATGACCTCGAAGCGGGCAGACGCCTCGAGATCGATGCGCTGTGCGGAACGGTCTCCCGCATCGGGGCGGAGGTGGGCGTCGAGACGCCGTGCAACGATTTCATCTCACACACCCTGAAACTCGCCGACCTTCAAATTGCGGGCGAGGTGAAGCCCGCAACATGAACACTCGCATTCCCCCGCCGTCCGCCGCGTGGTAGTCTTCCCGGAACCCAAGTTTCATCCACACCGACACACGGAGATACGCTTTCGATGGCACGAAAATATTGGCTCATGAAGAGCGAACCGGACGCATACTCGTTCGACGACCTCATGGCGGAGCCCGAGCAGACCGCCTGCTGGGACGGCATACGGAACTACCAGGCCAGAAACTTTATGATGGAGATGAAGGTGGGTGACTACGTTCTCTTTTATCACTCGAGCACGAAGCCGCCCCACGTGGCGGGCACCGCCCGGGTGGCGAAAGAGGCGTACCCCGATCACACCCAATACGACAAGAAATCCAAATACTACGACCCGAAAGCCCCCGCCGATGCCCCGCGCTGGCAGATGGTGGATTTGCAGGCGATGGAAAAGCTCCCCCGGCCCGTCCCGCTGAACGAACTTAAAGTGAATCCCAAGCTCGCGCAGATGCGCGTCACCCAGCGCGGGCAGCGCCTGAGCGTCCAGCCCTTGACTAAACAGGAATTCGACGAAGTGCTGCGTATGGCGAAGAAGTGATCTTCGCCGGAGCAGATTGAACGCGCCCTAACTCGCCAGGCGCTGTTTCATCGCCTCGAAGTCGGCTTCGTAGAAGAACTCCTTTTCTCCGAAGGCCGGCTTGAGGCCGGTGAGCCAGGTGGCGTTTTCATCATACTCGGCGAAGAAGACGCGGCCCAGCCACTCGGGGTTTCTCGCCTGGAGGAACTGAAGCGCGATGATGCGCTCGCCGCGGACCTCCTCGATCCCCAATACCTGCACCTTGCCGGGCGCCGCGCTCATCGAGGGGCCCCGCGCGGTGCGCGCCAGACCGGACACCTGGGAGTACGCCTTCCGGTAGATTGCGTGGGCCTCCACTAGGGGCAGTTCGAAGTAGCGCTTTGCGCCCGTGTCCCTTTCCACGAACATGTAATAGGGTATCAGGCCCAGCCGCACCT
>JAPPHK010000165.1 GCA_028820795.1 Nitrospinota bacterium
TGTGCAGGATGGAGCCGTCCTGTATGTTGGTGCGCTTGCCCACGCGGATGGGCATATGGTCCCCGCGCAGAACACAGTTGTACCAGACGCTGCTGTGCTCGCCGATCTCGACGTCGCCGATGATGACGGCGGTCTCCGCCAGCCAGGCGGTTTCATGAACTTTGGGCAGCACTCCCTCGAAGGGAATCAACATGAGCACCTTCTCCCTTGTTTCGTAATTGGTTCAAAGACGTGATGTTCGCTTATCCGCGTCGCCGGGAGTCGGCTCGTGGGCCGCCGGCGAAGCCTGAACTTCCTTCAGGAGGGGCAGGTTGTCAAACATCGTTCGCCGCTCATCCAGAATTTTCTGGAAAGCCGGACGCAGTGAACGGGGAAGCGGAATTCCCTTGGGCAGTTCCGCCTTCAACGGATCCAGATACCGCCCCCGGCGCTTGATCCGGTAATCGAGGTGGGGGCCTGTGGACAAGCCCGAAGAACCCACGTAGCCGATCACCTCGCCCTGGAGGACACGCCTGCCGGTGCGAATCCCGCGCGCGTAGCGATACAGATGAAGATAGGCGGTTCGGTAACCTCCGCCGTGGCGCAGTTCGACCGTCTTGCCGGCCTGGCTTTTGCGGCCCGCCCAGGCGACGACCCCGTCTGCGACCGCATACACGGGCGTACCCCGCGGAGCGGCGTAGTCGACGCCGAAGTGGGGACGATAGCGCTTGAGCAAGGGATGAAAACGCCTCTTCGAGAAACGCGAACTGATTCGCGTATAGCGAAGCGGTGAACGCAAGAAGGCGCGCCTCAGAGACTCGCCGTCGAAGTCGTAGTACCTCCCGCCTCCGCGCTCGAAATACACCGCGGAATGCCGCCTGTTTCCCACAACGAACTCTGCCGCCAGAATCCTCCCGTAGCCTGTGAATTCATCCCGAAGATGCTTTCGCTCCACCAGGACCTCCACCCGGTCCCCGCTTTGCAAATCCTTATGAAAATCAATGACGTATGCAAAAATATCGCTCAGCTTATTCACCAATACGGGAGAGCCCCCGCCATCGGCGATGGCCTGATACAAGGAACTGTCGATGCGGGATTGAATGCGAACGACGTCTATCGAATAGGGTATGGCCTCTTTCGTGGCAACCATCGCCCCGTTCGGTGACCGCGAGATTCTGAGTCGTCTTTCATTGTCCAGCTGGAAAACGAATTCATGAAATGCGCCGTCTTTTTCGCTCTTTCTCACTTCATACCGGCGACCCGCCCGGATGCGCGAAAAGACGCGCTTTTCACGGACGCTGTCCAGGACTTTCTGAATTTCAGAACGAGTCACCTTATGCGCCATCAAAACGCCGATGACGGTGTCCGCCCTGGAGAATTTGCCGGCCTTCGTGGTGAGTTTTTCCTCTTTCGGAGGACTTTTGACTGGGTGATCCGGAGAGGCTTTTTTCAACGCATTTTCTTTGGACATCTCGCGCATCTTCTTCTGTGGCGCTTTGGCGATTTCCCGCGGCGTCTCATCTTCAAGCGCTTTTTCGGCTGCACGCGCATCCGGACGTGGGGGGTTCTTTTCAGAGGATTCGGGAGGAGGAGGCGTTACCGGACGGCTGAGCAACAATGCGCCGATGCCCAGCAGCAACACGCCGACTACGCAGACCATCGCGGAACAGCTGGTGGATTTTCGTTTGGAAATAAATTGTGTGACGAGACGCGCTGCCGTCCTGCGCATCACGATTCCTTTCGCAAAATCAGGCGGACTTCATACAAAACCGGCAGGTACAACAGAAAACTTCATTCTTCCGTTGAACTATGATTGTAGCAGATTCGCTTGATTTTTCAAATTTCCATATCCGGCGCCCCTATACGGGATTGTTGAAAACGCCCCTCTGACGAGGGCCGGTTGAAAAACCCCGAAGGGGGAGGGTTTGCCGTGAATAACGGGTTGGCCGGGGTGAACGGGGGGGTGTGATTTTATAGGGGTGGGGTGGGTTGGGCCCGCGGGGTGTTTACCGGGAAAACCCACCCCAGGTTTTTCAGCG
>JAPPHK010000242.1 GCA_028820795.1 Nitrospinota bacterium
ACAGCGCAACAAGTCCGGGCAGTCAGCCCGCAGCTTCATGTTTGTCGGTTTGCGCGGTGTCGGCAAGACGGTTCTGCTGAACGAGGCGCAAGCCATGGCGGAGGAAGAAGGCGCACTTACGGACTTTATCGAAATCAGCGCGAACGAACTTTTGTCGAAAACGATTATTGCCTCTCTGCGATCGATCCTGCTGAAGCTCGATCGAATCAAGGGAGTCAGCGAACATGTAAAAAGAAGCCTGCGCGTTCTGAAGAGTTTTGTTGGTGCGGTCAGGATCAAGGTTGAGGATATTGAATTTTCCGTAGACATAGATGGCGAACCGGGAGTTGCCGACAGCGGCACGCTGGCCCGTGATCTGGCCGAGGTGTTTGTCGCTGCGGGCGAGGCTGCGAAGGCGCGCAAATCTTCGATCATCATCCTGATTGATGAAATCCAGAATCTGCCCGCCGAAGAATTTGAAGCGCTTATCATGGCGGTGCACCGCACGGATCAAAAAAAGCTCCCCCTGCTGATCGTTGGCGCGGGCCTGCCGCTGTTGGTCAAACTCTCCGGAAATGCGAAGACCTATGCGGAGCGTCTTTTCGAGTATCCTGATATCGGGCCGCTTGACGACACGGAAGCGCGGCGCGCCCTTGTGAAACCTGCCGCACAGGCAAATGTCGAATTCGAAAATGAAGCAGTCGCCGCGATCATAAAGGAAACGCAAGGATATCCCTATTTCCTTCAGGAATGGGGATACCAGGCCTGGAATACGGCAATCGCTTCACCGATCACGGCGGAAGACATCGCAAGATCGAGCAGCATCGCAATCGAGCGCCTGGACCGGAATTTCTTCAGGTCGCGATATGAACGGTTGTCGGATCCTCAAAAGGCTTACTTGAGCGCTATGGCGAAATGCGGATCCGGCCCTCATCGAACGGGGACTATTGCGGAGGCCATGGGCAAGTCATCCCAGCAACTGGGTCCGACCCGGGATGCGTTGATCAACAGCGGAATGATCTACAGCCCGGGTTATGGGTATGCAGCGTTCACGGTCCCGCTCTTCGATGGATTCATGAGACGGGTTCATGAATAGGCGGCTCTCAGCGTTGACCAGTGGTTTTCTAAGAAGGAGTTAAGGCCGAATGTTGTTTATGGCCGTCTCGAATCCAGCGGCCTTCCTGCCCGTTTCTTTCTCCTCCCCCCCCCCATCGGTGAACCTCACGTCGGCGATGACGTCCGCCAGATGACGCAAGCCGCGCAGTCGACACCATCGTTTCTCGGCGCTCATAGCGAGCTGGTGAACCAGGCTCAGCGCCGTCTTCTTCAATTCAGCCCATACACAAGATCTGAGAGTAACTCTACATTCTGCATTCTCTTGTGAAAGGGAAAAACAAAATAGAGAAATTTCTGGAATTAAACGCCCCGCCGCTCATTGCCGGCATTCAAAGCAACGGGGATATAAACAAGTACGAATTGCCGAATATTTCAAACTGAGCCACTACCCATAAGTCCTGCCGGACGCATCTTCATGGGTGCGTACGGCCTAGACCAGTTCGGCGATTTTCGCCTGGAGAAGCTCGTAGTTCGGGCGGCCCATCTCGATTTCGCCGTCGTCTATCATCCGCGCGATCTCGGTCACCGCGTCGTTGAACGGAGTGGGGATGCCGAGTTCTCTCGCCCGGCGCGAGACGAGTCCGTTGATGTATTCCATCTCGCTCTTTCTGCCCTTGATGTGGTCCTGGATCGGCGCGGTGCGCGAGCGCGGCCCCACGTGGCTTAGCAGCGTCTTCATGGCCGTGACGAGCACCTGATCGTCAGAACCCGCGAAGTCATCCGGCGATAGCCCGAACACGGGTTCCACCCCGTAGCCCAGCGCCTCGCCCACCGCCATCGCTTCCTTGCCGAGTCCCACCGAGAGGTCGATGACGCCCGGAAGCTCCCTGGTCTCCGCGTTCTTGAGTCCCAGCAGGCCGAAGGGGCCCATCGTCATGCAGTTGGCGATGAGCTTCGTCCACTTGGTGCCCTCGATGTTCG
>JAPPHK010000017.1 GCA_028820795.1 Nitrospinota bacterium
GCGGCAAGCTCACCGAAGTCCACGCCCCGCCCGCCTACGGGGAGGCGGTGTACGCGGGGTACCGCGAGATTCTGGCGAGAGCGGCGGGGTGAGGGGGCGAGTGGCCGGAATCCTCGCCTTGCCTGCCGCCATATCCGCCTCACCCTGAGTAGCCGCCGAAGGCGGCGTATCGAAGGGCGCTCCCTCGATACGGCGCGCAGGCGCGCCTACTCGGGATGAGGGTGGCGTTACGGCAAGGACGGCGAATGCGGCGGAGGCATTTCCCCCGAGAAGGTTTTCAATACCCCGCACCCGCGGCGATGAGCCGAAATATCACTTTGCCCCTAGTTCTATTGATAATTTCACCACGTTTGTAATATCAATTTCACCATATCTCTGCTGATAGTTTCCCCCGCTATCGTGAATGCAGTTCATGGTAGGTGAAGGGGTCACCTCGGATTACTTGGGGCAAAGGGTTTCGTCCCGTGAAAGGCCGAAAACTTCCTTCGATGAGGAGCGACATGAACTACCGCATTCTGGGCAGGACGGGGCTGGAAGTCAGCGAGATCGGTCTCGGCACTTCACATAATTTCATGCACATGGCGAGCAGCGACCCCGCCCGGTGCGTCGAGATCGTCCGGGAATGCCTGGATTGCGGGATCAATTTCTTCGACACCGCGCCCATTTACGGGGAATCCGAGCGCGTGCTGGGTGACGCGCTTAAAGGCAGCCGCGAGAGAATCGTCCTCGCGACCAAGGTGTGGGAGTCGAGCGAATCGGCGGCCCGCGCGAGCATCGAGCGCTCCTTCAGGCGGCTTCGGGCGGACGTCATCGACCTCATGCAGATCCACAACATGGCGGGCTGGCGCGAGGTGACGCCCGTGATGCAGGCGTTTCAGCGAGAGGGGAGAATCCGCCATCTGGGGATCACCGACAGGCGGCCCGGCAATTTCCCCGAACTCATCGAAGCCATGAAGACGGGCGCGTACGACGCCATTCAGATTCCCTACTATCTGGGCGAGGTGACGTGCCGCGAGGAGGTGCTGCCCCTGGCGCGGGAGATGGACCTGGGCGTGATCGTCATGCGGCCTTTCAGTCACTTGCGAAGCGGCTTACTTGGGCCGAAAGGCTCTATCGCGCGTATGCCGGAACTGAAAGCCCATCATTCGGGAACGCCGGGACAGGCGCTCCTGAAATACCTTCTGGCAGACGAGCGCGTCTCCAGCGTCATTCCCGCCACTGGCAGGGCGGGGCGCATGCGCGAGAACGCGGCGGCGTCTGGCGGCGCGCTTTCCCCCGAAATCTGCGCGCGCCTGGAGGCGCTCGTAAGTTGAGGCGTTCCTATCGGAATTGTTGAACAACCTCTCCCCGCCTCATCCTGAGTAGCGGCGAAGCCGCGTATCGAAGGATGTCCTCTGGCCCGGCGCGAGGTGCTCGATTCCCCTCGCCCTTCGATACGCCGCCTCCGGCGGCTACTCAGGGTGAGGAAAGAGGCGTTGCGGTTCGCTGTTCTTAGCAGGATTCTTGCAACAGCCCCCTATCGCCCGGAGTTGTGACGAAGCCTCGGGAAATAACGCCCCGTCTGATCGGCGTATTTCTCATAATCTGCGCCGTGTAAGCCCCGAAGATGCGGCTCCTCGACGAAGCGCACCTGCAACTCGATGCTCAACCAGGCCGTGGCGATAAAAACCAGCATGAATACGTGCGGGAGCAACACCAGCAGGCCGATTAAAAACAGGAACACGCCGCTATAGATCGGGTTCCTGACGAAGGTGTACAGGCCGCCCGTCACCAAATCGGTTCTCTCGGCTTCGTCGACACCGAACCTCCACGCGGCTCCCATCTGGTACTGAGAGACGATCATGAGCGCGATTCCGCCCAGAGAGATAGCCGCGCCGAGCATGTTCGCGGTCTCGCCGAAATCGACTTGCGGATGAACCGTTCCGTAGGCATCAAGGCAGGAGAGGACGAACGTCGCAACGAATGACGCGAGGAGAAGGACGCTGGTGAATCTGGCGATTT
>JAPPHK010000105.1 GCA_028820795.1 Nitrospinota bacterium
TCCACGGCCACGCGCGCGATGGCCTCGTCCTGCTCCCAGTCGCCCCCGCTCACGCCGATGCCGCCCAGGCATTCGCCCTCGTAGAGAATCGGGAAACCGCCCTCCATCGCCGTCCACCGCTCGGGACCTGCGGCGAGGGCCAGGCCCAGTGCGTGGGCGGTGTCGAGATGCTGCGCCTGCGCGCCCTGCGTGGTGGTGGGCCGCTTGTTCGAGGCCGAGCAGACCGCCTTGGTGGTGGACGAGTGAACGGTGTGGAAGCGCCCGCCGTCCATGCGCTCGAGCAGGACGAGGTGTCCGCCCGCGTCGGCGATGGCCACGGTGACGGGGATGCCGAACTCCTCCGCCTTGGCGATGGCGGCGGCCATCATCGTCTTGGCCCCCCTGGTGGTGAGTCGATGGGTGCGGGCGAATGGCATGGATGCGTCTCCTGTATCTTCGGGCTTCTCCGGAAGCGATCGAAATTTTCCCTCTTTTAGCAATTCATCCGTCTTTTGTCGACGATTGCGGCCCTGCGCCGCCCCGCCCTTGTCATGCAGCGAAGCCTCCTCCATGATGCGCGCACCTCGAAACCTGTAAATACAGGAGAGTCTGTTGTCAGACCTCGTTTCGTTCATCGAAGAGATCACGCGCATGGCGGGTGCGCGCGCTATGGAACTGTTCGGCGAGGTGGAGGCCGAACCCAAAGGGCGCAGCATCGTCTCGCGCGCCGACAGGGAGGTCGAGCGTATCATCATCGGGGAGATTCGAAAGGCGTATCCAGGCGACCCCATCCTTGCGGAGGAAAGCGGCGCGAGCGGCGCGGGCGATATCGGCGCAGATACCCGCTGGTGGGCGATCGATCCCATCGACGGCACGGGGCCTTATCTCAAAGGACTCCCCTTCTGGGCGGTTTCGGTCGCGCGTCTGAGAGGCTCCCGTGTCGAGGCGGGGGTCGTCCACATGCCGGCGCTGGGTCATACCTTCTCCGCCGGTGTCTCCGAACCCGCGATGAGAAACGGCGCGCCGCTCGGCAGGGTCGGTCAGGGAGTTCCCTCCGAGCACGATTATCTCTTCGTTCCGTGCGCCGATGTGGCGGGTCTCTCGCACGAATACCCCGGGCGCTTTCTCGCGCTGGCCTCCGCCGCCTGCCATATTTGCCTGACGGCTGCGGGTTCGGCCTTCGGGACGCTGATGGAGCCGATACGCGCGTATGACTTCGCCGCCGCCGCACTCGTCTACGAGCGCGCGGGGGGAAGCGTGCGCTATCTCTCGGGAGCGGAGATCGACTACGCCGCCCTGGCCGACGGGCGCCGGGCGCCCGAACCCGTCCTCGCCGCGCCCGCGGCGCAAATCGACTGGCTGAGAGAGAGAGTTTTCTGGGGGTAGTAGGAGGACAGGCCCCCGTGCCTGTCCGTGGTCGCTGAAAACCACCTCCTCTACCTCCCTTGAGGGGCTGTTGAAAAAGCCCCACTAGGAGGGAGAGAATCCCGATAATCGAATTGTTCATCGTAGGGACAGGCCCCCGTGCCTGTCCTGACTTGTTGGTCCTTATCATCCCGTAGGGGCGGTTCGCGAACCGCCCCTACAAAACCATCGCGCCCGCCCACGCCGCGTGAACCTCCATACCGCCCGATCCCAGGGCCGGCTTTTTCAACAGACCATTGACAGGGGGATATAAAAAGGCGATGCGCCCCCGCCGGGCAGAGGGGGCTTTGCTTTTTCTTGTCCCCTGACAAGGGGTAGGGGGGTTGCCTTTACCCTCTCAGGAACTTTTTCAACACTCCCGCTACAGGGGCTGTTCCCCAAAAATCTAGAGTATTCACCGTCATTCCGGCGGTGGTCAATTCCGAGCGAGGAGGGACTTTTCACCAACTCCTCAAGGAATTGTTGAAATACCCGGCATTTGAATAAACGCGTTCTCCTTGCCTCCCATGCCGCCGGATCTGCCTCACCCTGAGTAGCCGCCGAAGGTCAAACGCGACTGGGAAAGGAGCGTTTGTATCGAAGGGCGAACCCTCCCTCATTGGTCGGGTTCGTGCCCTCGATACGGCGCGCGAGCGCGCCTACTCGGGATGAGGGTGGAGTTTCGGCACGGATCGCCGGAGATATTCGGGACAAGGGCGGTATTACGGGCAAGGGCGGCGAATGCGCCGCAAGCAATTTGCCTTTAACCCTTAAGAGGTGTTTTCAACAATCACTTCCGCCAAGCCTACATCCACATGCCCGCGCGCTGCATCATCTGGTCGAGCTGGAAGCTCACCCGGTCCGCGCACTCGAACGGCGTCGTGTGGCCGGCTCCCTCGACCAGTTCGATGACGGAATCGCTCAGCCCCTCGTGCAGGGCGGTCATCTGCGCGTGCGGCACCAGCGCGTCGCCCGTGCCGCCGAACACGGCGCAGGGGACGGTGATTTCGCCGAGGCGCGGCGTCAGCTCCTCGCGCCTCCTGAGCGCGTCAATGAGGGAGGCGATGTAGTCCGGAATCTGGGAGAGCACGACCTTTTGCGTGGCCTCGATTTCGAGCGGATGGGAGGCGATGTAGGCGGGCGCGAAGAGGCTCTCGATGAAATGCCCCGCGAAGCCCGCCATCCCCTCGTCGATGACGGTCTGCATGTGCTGCAGCCGCACCTTCTTTCCTTCTTCGGTATCCGCCGTCGCCCGGGTGCTGATGAACCCGCACGCGCGCACCTTGAGCGGGTGGCGAAGCACCATCTCGAGCAGGATGTAGCCGCCCAGCGAAAACCCCGCCACGGCGGCGGCGGTTATGTCGAGCGCGCCCAGGAACGCAGCCATGTCGTCGGCCATCATCGCGACGGAGATGGGTCCTTCGGTGTGCGGCGTCCGCCCCATTCCGCGCAGGTCAGGGACCAGGAGCCGGTAGCTTCTTTGCAGGGTCTCGACCTGCGGCGCCCAGATGGTATGATCCAGCGAAAAGCCGTGCAGGAGCAGGAGCGGCGGCCCGCTCCCCGATTCCTGGTAGGCGACGTCGATTCCGTTCACGGATACGGTTTTCATTGCGCGCTCCCATCGTGTCTGAACCGGCTGCTAAACGCCGAGTTGTCGTTGGAGCGTCGATTCTAGCACACGAGAGAGAGCGCCGTAACGCGGGGATGGGGATGAGGAGATATGTGGAGGTTTTGCCTTATTGGATAAAACAGGAGGGAGCGGCCTCTCAGCCGCCCCCTCGTAGTAATTATTGTTTATACGCCCCGAAAGCGCCGGTGATCGCCTGGAGGTCATCCGCCGACTTGGCGCCGAAGGTGCCAGCCACGGAACCCGGTTGGTCGGTCGCGCTCGCTCCGCTGCCGTAGAACTTGCCGCCCCATTTGCCCGCCAAGTCGGTACCGCTGGTGTCGCCATAGAAATTCCCGCCGGCTCCAGTATTATTCTCGAGTATGTCGGCTGACTCCAGCGTCAGTTCTGGCAAAACTACGCCTCCATCCGTCATGCCTCCGGTGATTGTCCCGAATATGCTTCCGAGCACACTTGCATCGCCGAATTCGGCCGTCAAGCTCGCCGTCGCGTTGAAGGAATCGAATGCTGGTTCAGCGTCTGCGTTATCCTTTTTCATGTGCAGGCCGGTTGCGGGGCCTTCGTAGGTCGCCGTGCCTGCGAGGCCTGCGAGGTTGTTGCTTTCAAAAGGATCGTTGCCGCCCGCAAATACACCCATACGATAGTTGGAAATGTCGTCACGTTGCTGTTTTAAGGCCTGAACCCAATACCCCAGAACCAAGTAATCAGAATCTGAGTTGCCATTGATATCGGAAAAAGCATCCACATACCAATACCATGAACGGGATTCAGCTCGGAACTCAACGCCTTTCTAGCCCGCAGCCGGAATGTCTTTGATTCTGTTGACCGACGCTTCTGGTTCGTTAGTGGAAAGTCTGGTCGAAGTATTATCGGGATACCTTATTATCGCGTAAACATCCAGCATTCCGTCGGGGACGCCTAGCGGGTTCATATCTCATCGTCCCAGGCGGCGAGAGTCCACTATTATAGCCCGCATGCGCCCTTGCAATCATGGAAAATGAAATCGCCGGGGCCAGAGCAAACTGTTTCATCCGCGCTCGATCCGTATTCCAGGGCCTGAGTCATTTGAACATTTCCGGCATCGCATCCCACATCGCCGGTGTCGTACTTCGTCGCGTCAACCGGTGCAGAGGTGTTTATCTATTTCTGTTCTGCGTGTTCAGGCAAAATATCAATACTTAAAATATAGGATATCGCACGCTTCTTTTCTTCCCCAAAATTGGGGAGATCTGGTGGGTATTCTCTCAGTGTCTTGGAAATTATCAGGGAGGTGAAAGCTGAAAATCAGGGGTGTGTTTTCTCAATCATCCCAACCTAAAACGGGCAGCGACATGAGCGCGAATTCGCCGAGCGCCAGTTCGATCTCCTCGCGCACCCAGGCGTCCCTTTCGACTTCGAGTCTGGCTTCGAGGGCCAGGCGGGCGCGTTCATTGCGAATTCGTTTGCCGACGCGGGCGAGCGCCCAGGCGGCGTGGCCGCGCGCCAGGGGTTCGCGGTGCTCCAGCGCGCGGGCCAGGGTCGCGATGCTCTCCGCTCCTCCCGTATTGCCGATGGCGACGATGACGTTCCTCAAGAACCCCCCGTAGCGCGCGCGCATGACGGGCGTGCCGCGAAACGCCTTTTGGAACTGCCGCTCGTCCATCGCGGCGAACGCGTGCAACTGGGGGTCGAGCGCCGCGGGGCGGGGGTCGAACCTCGGCTCGCGCGCATGAGGGACGTCGTCGTTCCAGGGGCAGACCTCCTGGCAGATGTCGCAGCCGAATACGTGCGCGCCCACCGGCGCGCGGAGTTCTCTGGGAATCGGGCCTCTGAGCTCGATGGTGAGGTAGGAGATGCAGCGGCGCGCGTCCACCACGCCGGGCGCGACGATGGCGTCGGTGGGGCAATCGTCGATGCACCGCGTGCACGTGCCGCAGTGTTCCTCGTAAAAGGGCTCGTCCGCTTCCAGCGCGCGGTTCAGGAGAAGACAGCCCAGGAAGAAATAACTCCCGAGCCGGCGCGAGAGGAGCAGCGAGTTCTTCCCTTTCCAGCCCAGGCCCGCCAGGACGGCCAGGTCGCGCTCGAGCAGGGGGCCCGTATCCACGTAGCTTCTGCCTTCGACGCCGGGGTCGAGCTCCTTCAAATCGCGCAGGACGCGGATGAGCCTTTTCTTCATGAACTTGTGGTAGTCGCCGCCGTGGGCGTAGCGCGCGATTTTTCCCTGCCCCTCCGCGTGGGGCGTCTCACGCTCGGGCTTGTACTGCATGGCGACGACGAGGGCTGCGCGCGTCTCCGGCCAGAGGCGGCGCAAGTCGCCGCGCACGTAGGGGTTTCTGCTCAGATAGCTCATCTCGCCCGCGTAGCCGCGTTCGATCCACTCCATGTATCGCGTGTGCGCCTCGCCCAGGCCGGGCGGAGCGACGGCGGCCAGGTCGAAGCCGTGGGCCAGGGCGGATTTCTTGACGGCTCTGGAGAGTTCGCCCGCGCTCATGCGGCCCTCCGCTGCGTGCGCGGATTCAGCGCCCCTGTTCTCGGGATGTGCGTTCGGGCGGGCGTCGGCCATCTCTTCTCCAGGTGATGGATAAGTGTCTCGTGAACCACCGATCTTGGGGCGCGAGCGGTTCTCTTGTCAACAATTGCAATGACAAGAGATTTTTTGTTATCCATTTGGAAGGTTTGGTGGTATGTATTGATTCGCTTTCGTTTCAGGAATCTGATCGCCCTCAAAAGGGAAACTCGAGTTGAACGGCAACGGGAAAATCCTGTGGGTGGCGGGGCTATGCCTGCTGGCGGCGGCGCTGCTCGCCTACCTCTTCTGGGGGCAGATAGACGACGCCTGGGCGTATCTTCTGAAACTCCAGGACAAGAAAGAGAATTTCAGGGAGTGGATTCACTCCTTCGGTCCCTGGGGGCCCGCCGTGTTCATCGGCGTACAGGTGTTCCAGGTGGTCTTCTCGCCCATACCGGGCGAGTTGACGGGCTTTCTGGGCGGCTACGTTTACGGCGCGCTCACGGCGACGATCCTGAGCACCGTCGGCCTGACGATAGGCAGCTTCCTCGCGTTCTACATCGGGCGGAGGCTGGGCCGCCCCTTCGTGGAGAAGCTCATCCCGCCCAGGATTCTCGACAAGTTCGATTTCCTCATCACGAACAGGGGCGCTTTTCTCGCATTCATCTTCTTCTCGATCCCCGGCTTCCCCAAGGACTACATGTGCTACCTGCTGGGCCTGAGCCCGCTCAAAACGCTGACGTTCGTTGTCATCGCGTGTCTCGGCAGGATCCCCGGCACCATCATGCTCGGCATCCAGGGGGCGGGGATGTACGAGGAGCAATACGGCATGGTGGTCGCGCTGCTGGTGGTCATGGTGATCATCGGGGCGACGGCGGTCTACTTTCAGGACAACATCAGACTCTGGCTCAAGGAAAAGGCAGGCCGGGGGGTCGAACGCGATTGATGATTGAGTGTTCGACGCGACTGATGAGGGGTTGTTGCAAAACTCTCTGCATGAATTTTCGAGATCGTTCGTTGTAGGGACAGGCCTCCGTGCCTGTCCTATTCCGGGGTGAATATGTCCGACGGGCGGGCACGGAAGCCCGCCCCTACAGTCGTCATTCGGGGGGCGCACAGGGACCGCATACGGGGCTTTTTCAACAACCCCCTAACGGCTGCATGACTGTGGTGCGTCGACAATCCCTGCCCCTATGACACGCCCAGATAGAGCAGAAGCAGGGGAATGGTGACGAGGCTCAGCGCCGTGCCCGTGAACACGATGGAGGCGGCGAGCGAGCCTTCCTCGCAATAGCGTTCGGCGAAGATGTAGTTCAGCACGGCGGGCGGGCTGCACGACATCAGGAAAAGCGACGAGCGGAACGCGCCCGTGAGCGCGAAGGCCTCACACAGCGCCCAGGCCAGTGCGAACCCCAACCCGAACCGGAGCGACGCCACGAGGAGGCTGATTTTGAAATCCGACGCCCGGATGGAGCGGAGCCGGTAGCCCAGCGTGAAGAGCTCCACCGGGAACATGCCGCGCCCGGTCAGGTGCGAGAAGCGCAGGATGAACTTGGGCACGGGGATAACCGCCAGCGCCACGACGATGCCCGCAATCGCCGCGTATATGGCGGGCATCTTGAGCGGCTCCCTGACGTCGGCGCTCCCGCCGTAGGCCATGATCCCCAGCGTGAAGGAGATGAACACGTTCGGTATGGAGAGCAGCACCGTCTGGGCGAGGCCCGCCTCGCCGAAGGCAAGGAGCGCCAGGGGATAGGGCAGCGAGACGGAGTTCATGAGCATCACGCTGGGCACGAAGGAGCGGTTCGTCATGCCCGCCGCGCGCTTGATGGCCCAGGCGACCGCGCCCGGGATGACCTGGATGAGCGTGGAGAAGACGCCCGCCCTGATCAACTCGTCCCACACGATGTGCTGGCGCGCGAGGGCGTCGAACATCACGGCGGGGGCGAGCAGGAACAGGACGAGTTCGGCCAGCACCCTGGGGTCGAGCTTTTTCCACCGGCCGTAGAGGAAGCCGATGCCGATCACGGCCATGACCGGAAAGACGATGTTCAAAAGCGGCAATATGGAAGACATGCGTTTCTCGGGAATCCTTTCTGTTACGCGGATAGAGGCCGAGTATACATACCGCTCTCCCGGGTGGCCACCCCGAAGGGATGGCTGCTCCGGTGGGGGTAGTTGAAAAGGTTCTGATGAATAAAGGTTCGACGCGATGGGATTGTAGTGACAACCCCTCCTCGGGGTTGTCCCACAGTTCGCGAACTCCGGACAGGCGTAGAGGGCTGTCCAGCTACAGTCGAATGCAATTTTGCTCGTCATTCCGGCTTTCGCCGGAATGACGGCAATACAGGCATTGTAGGGGTTATTCAACAATCCCCGAAGGAGTGGCTGCTCCGGCGGGGGGCGCTCAGAACGAGAATTTCCAACGGATGAACATCCTCGTTTGCGGGCGTCTTTCGCCATTGCGGGGGAGCGCCGCTCGGGCCTGGAAGAATTTGCGCACAGGCGCGGGGACGCGGTAGCCTGCGGGCGAATTCTCATTTTTTCCATGCGCCATGCCGCACATATTCCGAGGAGTGAAACATGCCGAAAGTCGATCACCTGGGCTACGCCGTCAGCAACCTGGACGAGAAAAAGAACGTGATGGAGGATTTGCTGGGTTTCGGGTTTCTGGAGAGAAGGGTGTATGAGCGGCCCGGCAACACCGCCCGTCTCGATTTCTACGGGGCCGAAGGCGCGGTGATGGAGCTCGTGGAGATGAGCGACCCCGACGCGCCGCTCAACCGGTTCATCGCCGCGCGCGGCGAGGGGCTGCACCATATCTGTTTCGTCGTCGACGACCTGAGGGCCACGATGGCCGAATGGGAAGCGAAGGGAGTCGAGTTCGTCCTGGCGCCCACCTACGGCTCGCGCGGCGGGGTCATCACCTTCACGAACGCGGCCACCACGGGCGGGCTCGCGGTGGAGCTGATTCAGTACATACCCGAGGGCGAGGAAGTTCCAGACTGGGCGCAGAAGTAGGTAAGCGCCATCAGGGAGGTCCGCGCCGCGCGCCCGGATTGCCTGCGAGTGAACAAAGACGTGTGCGGGCATACGACGAAACGGCAGAGATGGGGGCTGTTGAAAAAGTCCACGCCGGTCGGGGTTGACCCGCCTCGCCGCATCGGGCTTCGCGGAACGCTTGACGCTCTCATACCGAGCAAGCGCCCCGAACCCCCATCCTTCGATACGCCGCTTACGCGGCTACTCAGGATGAGGGAAGTGGGGGGACGGCGGAGCCTGTCCTGAGCCTGTCGAAGGGCCGCTACTCAGGGTGAGGCGGAGTAGCGGGCTGCGCAGGGCGAGCAGGTGGATTGCGCCGCATCGGGCTTTTTCAACAACCCCGGATGGCTTTTGTTTGACTCTTGTTCTCGAATAAAGACGGGTTTAATTCAATAATCCGTAAAGCTTGAACGATAGGTTCACTTTTCGCTTGACAAGTCAGGTTGAATCCCCCACTATTTTACTCGGCATACAATCCATGTGTGGTCGATCTCACGGGCTGCCCGCTGAATACAAGACGACTCTTCCCGAGAGTTGAAATAGGCGGGAACCCACTTTTCTTCCAAAACGTGGATTGTATGCCAACCAGCCCGGACTTCGTCCGTGGGCCTGAGTGAGTCAATCCGCGTGTGGAATTGGGAGGATTGTATGGGTCGAGCGGCATCATGATAAGTGAATCAACCTAACAGATAGCAGCGGCATTATACGTATATTTGATGTTACGAGTACACTATATGGGAAAATGACCGTATGGTCAAATGAGAAAGCCGGACGTTTCGCAAATGCGAAAAAGCAATGACGCCGCCGAATCGACCTGATACGCATCGCCATGATTCCTGGAAGGAGTATTTCCGGTAGCGCAGTTCAGGAGGGAACAATGGCGCATGTCGTTTCACGAGGATTCCACTACAGGTTCCATATTTCTTGAGACCAGACTTCGCAAGCGATGATACTTGCGGGTTTTGTCGGCGGAAATGACGCCGGAAGGGGGCGAGTTTCAAAGGCGCGTTCGAAACGTTCAGGAGAAAATGAAGTATAGGGGGTTACTCATTCGCAGCTTGACCTCGTGGAGTCGCACACATTTCTTGTCGGTTTGCGGCTTATCGACAGGAAATGAAAAGCAAATGAGTAACCCCCTTCCTTTTTCGATTACTCGACGCGAATCAGCGGGAATGTGTTTCAAGGGCGCATTCGGGACTTGCGGGAGGAATGAAGAACTGGGGGTTACTCATTTGCTGCTCATCCTCGTGGAGTAGCCAGTACCATACCCAGTATGAGTTGGGTCCTCTACCTGGGAATGGGAAAAATGAGTAACCCCCTCCTTCTTCTTTCGGCGCTGTTCCCTTCAGGGTAGATGCAGGCGTGTGCAACGCCAGCGCCGGTTCCCCGGGCCGCGGGAAACCATTCCCATTATAATCCCGTCTTCTTCGAGATTGCGAGTTTTTTCGCCGATGCGCATATCCTCATTCGATGTTAGCCGCTTTGGAGATGCCCGGCAAGAGGCTGTTTGTTCGGTTTCCCGGGCGCCCCGCCGGGGGGATGGATGGGCGGCATTCAAAGAAGATGGTGGTATAATCAATTTTGCTCTTCGGTGTTTTGGGCGATGGCTGAAATCGAGGGTTGCCCAGGAGGCGCACCATGGAAAATGGATTGAAC
Organism: Nitrospinota bacterium; assembly: GCA_028820795.1. Lineage (GTDB taxonomy): Bacteria > UBA8248 > UBA8248 > UBA8248 > UBA8248 > Bin107. The sequence goes on from JAPPHK010000105.1 coordinate 10,197, forward strand.
GATGAATTTGAATACTATTTGAAAAACCGGCTCGATCTCGCCGGGAAGTATGACGGCAGATATATCGTAATCAAAAACCGCAACGTGATCGGAGACTACGACACCAGGAGAGCAGCAATCGAAACGACGATGAAAACGCATGTGCTGGGCACTTTTCTGGTGCAGAAATGCAGCAGTGACCCCGACAGCATCAAACAAAGGTTTCTGTCGCGGGCCTATTTTTCGTAATGCTCGAAAAGAAAAGTTCTGCTTTCACGACATATTGCAGAGGATATGAAAACGTCCTTTCCAACCTGGTCGAAGTCGCACCTGCCTATGACCCCGAGTCAGGTTTCTCCAGGTCTCTCTTCAGAAAATACAGAGCGGTTTGGGATACCGGCGCGACGCACAGCGCGATAACGTCGCAAGTGGTTCGAGATTTCGCCTTGCGGGCTACCGGGATGGCCGTCGTTTATGACGCTACCACTACGCAAAATGTCCATACGTATTCCGTCAATATCTTATTGCCCAACCATGTCGAGTTCTCTGATTGGGAAGTGGCCGAGGCGGGTGGGCTTGTCGGCGATGAAGATATCCTGATTGGCATGGACATAATCGGAACCGGTGATTTCGCCGTCAGCAATAAAGAACGAACGGTATTCACCTTTCGCTATCCCTCACAAGAAGAGATCAGTTTTTCCAGGCAAGGCTAAGCTCTGACACGCACTACCGGAAACATGGCGCAATGATTTGATGCCCACTCCTCTATGACGCCCCGTCTTCCCCGCCGAAGGAGGAAGGACAGCCTAGCCAGGAGGACGAATGCGCGCTCTTCATCCGGTGGGCGCTACACCCGGATCTCTGCATATCTTTTTGCACAGGTAGTTGCTCGGTTCGGTGTGGCGGGGAATGGTGGAGTACTATTTGAGCGCCGGGTTGTGCCAAATGGAATGCTTTCCGCCTTCCCTGAGTTCTTCGCATCCGTTCTCGGAGAGATGCTTCAAAATTTCCCGGCGCTTCATATGGTGATCAGTTCTCTCTCGAAATTCTCCACTGGCGATTTGGCGGGATCGATTTCCCGCATTTCCCGGAGGGTGACGGTCAGGGAATCCAGCAATTCCTCCCTCGAAGCCTCCTGGCAGTTGACGCCGGGAACCTCCTCAATCCATCCGATCCACCACTGCCCGTCTCTGCCGATCGTGGCCGTATAAGTGGTTTTTTTCTTCATGGCGATTCTCCCTGCTCCTTTAAAGCCGACACGAAGCCTGCCGAATAGTCGTGCTTGAATCCGCCGCTGTATGGCGGGCCGAAGCCCCTCTTGGCTTATCAAATGAAAGGGAAACCTCCTAGGAGAGGATTTATGCGCAAGCCCCCTCTCCCGCGCTATGACTTCCCGCCCCCGTCATCCCCGCCGAAGAACGCGGCGATTTTGCCGAGCGACGCGGGGATGTCCACGTCCCACTGGCGGTTCGAGCCGCCGCCGGTGTGGGGCAGAAGCACGGCGTTCGGCAGCCCGATGAGGGGGCTGTCGTAGGGCAGGGGCTCGTATTGGTAGACGTCCAGCCCCGCCATGGCGATTTCGCCTTGCTCAAGCGCTCGGGCAAGCGCCGCCTCATCGACGAGCGCGCCCCGGCCCACGTTGATGAGGGTCGCCGTCTCCTTCATGCGCGCGAGCTGTTCGGCGCCTATCATCCCCTCGCTCTCGGCGGTGTGCGGCAGGACGAGCACGAGATAATCGACGCGCGCGAGCAGATCGTCGAAATCCAGGTACGTCGCCCGGTATTCCGCCTCGACGTCCGGCTCGTGGCGCGTGCGCTGGTAGTAGAATATCTCCATGTCGAAGGCCGCACAGCGCCTGGCGATGTCCATGCCGATGTCGCCCAGGCCGATGATGCCCGCGCTTTTGCCGAAAAGCTCCGCGACGCCCTCGATCTCCGGCCAGTTGGGCCGGATGTTCCACTGGCTGGTGGCGACCGGCTCGATCCCCATCTCGCGGTAGACGCCCGCCTCGACCGCCTTCTGGCCCGGAATCGTCTTGCGCTCGCAGCAGAGCATGAGGGTGAGGGCCTGCTCGGCCACCGTGGCGTTCCGCATGAGCGACTGCGTGCCGACGGGGACTCCCCGCTCTCGAGCGGCTTCCACGGCGATGTTCTTGCAGTTCAGCCCGTGCTTCTGGATGTAGCGGAGCTTGGTTGCCGCATGGATGACCGAAGCGGGCAGCGCCGCCTTGTAGCAGAGAACGGCCTCGGCCTCGGGCGCGAGCGCGAGCAGTGCGTCTTCCTCAGCACTTTCGGGCGCGATGATCTCGAAGGGCGCGGAGGCGGGGTTCGCCTTCACCCGGCTGAGAAAACGGCCCGACGCCCCGTCGGTGACGAGCAGGCGTATCTTGTCGCTCATGGATTCTCCTTGCGCGTTACGTGAGGTGAAAGAACGAGAGGCTTTCTTAGCATAGTCCGGGGAGGGGGTGCTACGGGGAAGAGGCGGGTCTCCTCGCATAATCAGGCTTTCACCTGTAGGGGACAACCCCTCCTCGGGGTTGTCCCACACAAATATGCGTCCCATGACGGGCGACGAAAAAAAGCCGGGTCGCATATATGGGGCTGTTGAAAAACCCCCTCATCCCGAGTAGGCGCGCTTGCGCGCCGTATCGAGGGACGAGGGGAGTCGAGCGCCTCGCGCCGGGACGCCCGTTTGACCCTTCCTCCTCGGTCGGGTCAAACCTTCGATACAAACGCTCCTTTCTCAGTCGCGTTTTACCTTCGGCGGCTACTCAGGGTGAGGGTGATACGGCAGCGAGGCGGGGCGAGAGGAACGCGCCCGCTCCCGAAACCGGCTTTTTCAACAGCCCCATATGCGACCCCTACAACAGGAGCCGCAACGACGCCGGAATGACGAACAAAGCAACACTGCCTTGTAGGGACAGGTCGCGACCTGTCCCTACTTGTGCTCGCCCTTAAATCTTCTTTGAAAATTGACGCTGCGGCATTCACGCTTCCCCCCGGCTCCCCTGCAGGAGAGTTTCCGCAGGGGAGCGCGAGAGGATATCTACGCTACTTGAACACCTCGAGCCACTCGCCACGCACTTTCTTGAAGCTGCGCTGGGCGGCGACCCAGTCCTTGAGGCCGAGCAGCTTTACTTTGCTCAGGTCCATCAGGAACGGACGCACGTTCTCGGGCGGCGTGTAGTTCTCCCGGAAGGAGTAGATGGCCTCGTTGCCGACGTAGATGTCCGTGCCCTCCTTGCTCATCAGGAACTCGAGCAGGAGCTTGCCCGCGTTGGGGTGCGGGGAGCCCTTGATCACGCCCGCCTGGTTGCCGAGCATGACCTGCCTTCCTTGAAGTGACTGGCCTTGATGATCTTGGCGAGAGACGGTTTCTTGAGGACGTTCTGGTAGATGCGGCCCGTGAGGTTGAACATGTCGACGGGGCGCTCGCAGTTGATGACCGTCTGGATGCGCGGCTCGGTGCGGAACATGACGATGGGCTTGGTGGCCTTCATCTTCTGCCAGAAGTCGCTCATGTTCACGCCCGCCTCGGTCAGGCCGATGACGGTGTTGGTGGTCGTGAAGCTCTTGGTGATGTCGGTCACGATGGTCTTGCCCGTGAGCGAGGGGTGGACCACGTCGAACAGCGAGGTGACCTTGAAGTCCTTCATGCCCGGACACGAGCTGTTCCACACGGGCTGGAAGCTGTAGGCGAGCGGCGTCACGATGTAGGGGTAGTTGTGGTACTGGCCGGCCTTCTCCACGACCTTCACGAGACCCTTCCACTGCCCGCTGTCGAGCTTCAGGAACGCGCCGCGCTTCACCGCCGCGTGGAAGAACCCCGGCGCGCTCACCAGGTGGATGTCCACGGTGAACTTGCCCGCCTTGATCTCCTGGCGCACCTGCGCGACGGTCGAGCCGGTCCCCTTGCGCACGTTCCGGAACTTGAAGCCGTCGCCCAGGCCGTAGCGCTTGATGAAGGCGGGCCCCATCTTTTTGGATGTGCGGTCGCTGAACAGCGGGTTGAGAATCACCACGCCGCCCTCTTTCTTCGCCGCGCGGATGAGCTTCTTCTCCTGCTCGGTGATCATGGCGGCGTCCGCCAGCGAAGCGCCCGCGACACACGCCGCGGCCAGCACCGCGACGCCGAATACGAAAAGTTCCTTTCTCATCGTCTTCCTCCTTTGTGATAGTGGTTCATCTTGTGGTCGTTCACCCGTCAATCCGTCGGCGTGGGAGAACCGAAATAGCCGCCTCCGCTCAGGACGGCCTCCCGCCCGCCGTATCGCTCCACCAGGGCCGCCTGATCGGCCCTGGCTTTTCTGTCGGCGGCTTCGGGGTCGACGACCCCCCGAAGCGCGGTATCGAGTTCCTGGATAAGGGCAGTGTAGCCGGGTTCCCGCGCGAGGTCGAACGCCTCTTGGGGGTCGTTTTCGAGATCGAACAGCTCGGGCGGGAAGCCCGCGTAGTGGATGTACTTGTAGCGCCCGCGCCGCAGCATGTAGCCGCCCGTGGGAGCGCCCGCCGCGTGGTACTCGCTGAAGACGGCGCGTTCGGGATCATCCGCCGAGGCCGCGATGTCGAACCAGGACGCTCCGGGCAACTCGCGCATCTCCTCTTCGGCGGGCTCCTCGCCTACGGCGGCCAGGATGGTGGGGTAGGCGTCGGCGAGAGAGACCGCCGTCCGGCAGACTCCTCCCCGTGGCACATCCGGCCCCGCCAGCACGAGGGGCACGGCGGCCGATTCCTCATAGAGCGTGCTCTTGCCCCAGATGCCGCGCTTGCCCAGGCTCTCGCCGTGGTCGCTGGCGTATACCACGCGGGTGCGATCGGCGAGACCCGCCGCCTCTATCGCGCCCAGCACCGCGCCTACGTTCGCGTCCATGAACGAGCACATCCCGAAATAGGACGCCACGGCCACGCGGCGTTTCTTCTCGTCCATGTAGTCGTCATAGGGCCAGGCCTTTCTTATCGCGCGCACCCAGGGGTGGTGCGTCGGGTCGTCGGCGGGTTTGGTCTCGGGGAGCGGCATCTCCTCCGGCGGATACATCGCATAGAACGCGGGCGGCGCAACGAGCGGGTAGTGCGGCGCGAGAAAGGAGACGAAGAGCACCCAGGGCGGCCCGTCCTCTCGCCCACCCGCCTCTTCTATCCACGCACACGCCCGCTCGGCGATCTGGCGATCGTAGCGCAGGACGCTCGAATCACCCGGCCCCAAGTGCTCGGCCAGGCCCTTCGTGGCGGTCTTGGGCGGCATCTCGGCGCGAAGGGCGCCGGCGAGGTCTCCTCTTCCGTCCTTGACGTGCATGGGAAGGATTTGCTCGTCCAGCCCGGTGGGGTCGGTCGTGTTCCGGTAGTGGAGCTTCCCGATCGAGACCACCCGGTGGCCGGTGGCTTGTAAGCGATGTCCCCAGCCGGGCACGCGGCCGTCGTAGGGGTGCGCGTTGTCCCAGTAACCGGTCTCGTGCGCGTAGCGCCCCGTGGCGAAGCTCGCCCGCGCGGGCACGCAGATGGGGCAGTTCGTATAGGCGGCCGTGAAGCGCACGCCCGACGCCGCCAGGGCGTCGATGTGCGGGGTCTTCACGATTGCGTGTCCGTAGCAGCCCAGCATGCCTGCGTTGTGTTCGTCTGACATGATGAAGACGAAATTCAAAGGTTTCATGCAGGTTCCCGTATATGACGATGATGCCGAATGAGCCGTATGCCTTAATGGATATCACCATGAAGCCGGAATGACGAACAATGTCGAACCGCCTCTTTGGGACAGGTCGCGCTCTGTCCCTACAACTACGACAAAACCGTCATTCCCCCTTGCGCCCTCTCACGCCTTCTTGAAGCGCCGGCCGTACATGGTGCGCCCGTAGAAGTTGAACCACTTCCTCGCTTCCGGGTCGCTGAACGGATAGTCCGCCCCCATCTGTCTCGCAGCAGCCAGGCCGGTCACGAAACAGGTCTCCTGGCTGTTGATGAGGGTGTGGGCGCCGCAGTGCCACGTCCGCCTCTTGCCCTGCGCGAAGCGGAACATGGGCATGAGAAGGGCCACGTGGCGCACGTCGTGCACGATGTGCTGGAACCACCACCGCTTGACGATCTTCGACTCGTCGATGGGGCTGACGGGGTTGTACGTCACCAGGCACGGCTTGTCCGAGCGCTTCGCCCAGGGCTGCTGGTTGTGCATGATGTAGGTGATCTCGTAGTTGTCGGGCCGCGCGCCGTACTGCTCGATGTGGTTGCTGCGGGTTTCGAGCGCCCGGACTTCGTTCTCGGGAAGCACCGAGGCGTCCGAATGCACGACCGTGTGGTTGTGCAGTTCGCTCTCGTAGCGTATCGAGGAGAGGAGCCAGCTCTCGAAGCGCGTCGGCGCATCGAGCATCATGAGCGTCTGGTTCGCGTTTGAGGCGAAAACCACATAATCGAACGTCTCGGTGTTCCCCTCCTCATCCTCCACGACGACTTCCGTTGCGCTCCGGTACACCTTCCGGACCGGGCGGTTCAGATAGATTTTGTCCCTGAAATCGGCCGTGAGTTCCTCGTAGATGCGCCGCGCGCCGCGCTCCCAGGTCTGCATCGGCGTGGCGGTTTCGATGTCGAAGAACTCCAGGTACCGCGAGAAGAGCGACGCCGGCATGTCGAACACGTTCGTGGCCATCAGGAAGTTGACGAACATGGGCTTGAGTATCTTGTACCGGAAGTCTCCCGAGAATCCGCCCAGGTTCAGGACCGCGCCCATGCTCACGTAGTTGAACGGGTTGAGCGCCGCAAGGAGCCTCGAGCGCGAGCGGCTGAGCGCGCCGAACCACTTGAGGCGTCTCAAGAGCTTCTGGAATCTCTCGATCTCGGGCTGGAGCTGCCTCCTCAAGTCCGAGTCGAAATCGTGCGCGTAGACGCCGCCGCGGTACTTCACGCTGTAGCTGAAGCGGGTGTCGAGCAGTTCGACCCCGTACATCCGCATCAGCAGGAGGATGTGGTGGTAGACCGAGGGGATGCACGCGGTGACGGAGATGTCGAAGGGGATCGAGGCGCCGTCTTCCTGGGGCATATCGGCGGTGACGGCGTTGCCGCCCACTTGGGCCTGCGACTCGAAGACGCGGAAATCGAACCGTTCGGGGTGGCGGTTCAGCGCCCAGGCCGCCCCCAGTCCCGAGACTCCCGCACCGATGATGGCGACTCTTACCGGCATGGCTCCCGCCCGGCGGTGAAGGTGAACGATGCGTTACAGGATAAACGCGAACGGGGGATGAGGGAAGGGGCAAACACGATTGGTGAAGGCGTGTTCGATGCGACCGGTTCGAAACACGACTCGGTGAAGCGTCTTACGGCGCGTCCCAGGGGTTCACGACGTCGAGCTCGAGGCCGTCGAAATCCCGGACGTTTCTCGTCGCAATCGCAAGGTCGTGCGCAACGGCCGTCCCCGCGATGAGCGCATCTCCCATATCCAGTACGCGGCCCGCGCGGTGCGCCCGCGCCCTCAAGGCCGCTGCCCGGGCGGCTTCCGGCCGGCCCAGGGGCAGCACCCGGTCCGCGTATTCCGAGACGAATGCGATACAAACGCTCCTTTCTCAGTCGCGTTTTACCTTCGGCGGCTACTCAGGGTGAGGGAAGAGGCGTTGGCGGTTTGCGGGGGGTCGCGTGCAGGACTTTTTCAACAAACCCTTATGCGCCACCTGCGACAGGCGCGGCGATAACGCCGCAATGAGGTTAAGAAGCATGGGGTTGCATGAATGAAGTTGTCGACAAACCCCTAACCGGAGGCCGTCCGCTGCTTTGCTTCAGCTCTCCGTCAACCTTTTCAGGTTCGCCAGTTCCACGACGTTCTCCTCCGTCCCGCCCCGGTGGAGGGTCTGGTCCTCGTAGGCGTCGTTGTCCACGGTGTGGAGAACGTGGGTGACGTCGTCCACCTGCTCGAAGCGGTAGGTGATGACCTGGGCGGGTTTCTCGCTCCCGTCGACGTAGTTTTCCCAGACGATTTTCGAATGGGGCTCCCAGACGGTGATCACCGAGTCGCACTCGGGCCTGTCGTGAAAGACCTGGTGGAACCGGGTGCCCTGCCCCTGGTGGCCTCCGGGCGAGGTGATCGTCACCGCCTTGGAGAACGGCGCGATTTTGGGATGCGTCTCCACGTTCCCGACGAACTCGAAGACCTCCTCGACGGGAGCGCGGACCTGTTCCAGGACGACGACTTGCGGCATCGGTTCTTTCCTCCGTGTTTAGCCCGGAATGACGGTTTCCTGCCCCATCCGGCTCGTCGGCCGCCAGCGCAGGGCGCGCCCTTCGGCCCAGTTCAGCACCTGGTTCACCATGATGACCAGGATCATGAGCAGGAAGATGATGAGGATCAGGCCCGTGGTGTAATACTCGTTGTTGTAGCGCTGGAGCAGGTAGCCGAGCCCCTTGTCGGCGATGATGTATTCACCGACGATCGCGCCCACCATGCCGAAGGGGATGCTGATCTTGAGACCGTTGAAGATCCACGGCGAGGCAGAGGGGATGACGATCTTGCGCAGAATGGCGAGCTTGCTGCCGCCCAGGACGCGCGAGACGTTGATGAGGTCGCGGCTCACGCCGCGGATGCCCGCGAACGTGCTCACGAAAGTCAGGAAGAACACGATGGTCATCACCAGGATGATCTTGGGCTGCCGCTCGATGCCGAACCACGCGATGAACAGGGGCGCGTACGCGATGCGCGGGACCCCGTTGAAAGCCATGATGAAGGGCTCGATGACCAGGGCTACGACATCGATTTCCGCCAGCACGAAGCCGAAGAGTATCCCGGCCAGGGCGCCCAAGAGATAGCCCCAGAAGGTGTTCTCCACCGTGTAGGAGAAATGAACCCACAAGGAGCCGTCCGGGTTGGCCGGGTCCGAGATCTCGAAAAACGACGTCACGAGCAGGCTCGGGCTGGAGATGGTCCGGTGGTCGATCAGCCGGCCCGAAACGGCTTCCCACAGCACGATCATGACGACCCCGAAGATAAGGCGCAGGGCCGCCACGCGCACCCAGCGGAGCTCCTCCGCGTTTCGCACCCGCCACCACAGCAGGCGCGCTCCCGTGACTTCGGGAGGAAGGAGGAGGTCCAGATCCTCGGGCGGCGTGGATTTCACTTCGTCGGTCTTCGCCATTACATCACCTTCGCCACTTCGTCTCTGAGTTCTTCCCAGAGCTTGTCGTAAATCTCCCGGTAGGCCTGGGAGTCGTGGATGTGGTAGACGTCGCGCGGCCGGGGGATCGTCACCGGGGAGACGCTCTTGATGGTTCCGGGCCGACCCGTCATCACCACCACCCTATCGGCCAGCGTGATGGCTTCGCCCAGGTCGTGCGTGATGAAGACGATGGTCTTGCGCTCCTCGCGCCAGAGCTCGAGCAACTGGTTCTGGAGCGTCAGGCGGGTCTGGGCGTCCAGGGGGCCGAAGGGCTCATCCATCAAGATGACCTTGGGGTCGCAGATCAGCGTGCGGATGATGTTCACCCGCTGGCGCATGCCGCCCGAGAGCTCGTGCGGGTAGTGGTTCTCGAAGCCCGAGAGGCCCACCTTGTCGATGAGCGTCTGCACGCGTTCGGCGACGCCGTTCGAGACGGACACCCCCCGGAACTCCAGGGGGAGCAATACGTTCTTGCGCAGGGTCCGCCAGGGGAGCAGGTTGTCCTGCTGGGTCACGTAGCCGATCTCGGGGTTCAGCCCCCGGGTGCGCTTTCCCCGGAAGTGCACCTCCCCGCTGCTGGGCGGGAAGAGGCCGGCCAGGATGTTCAGCAGGGTGCTCTTGCCGCACCCGCTCGGTCCCACCACGGTCACGAACTCCCCCTCGCCCACCTCGAGGTTCACGTCGCTCATCGCGTGGACGATGGTCCCCCGCGAGAGGAACCGCTTGCCGACCTGCCGGATGGACAAAGACGCCGTCACGTCACCTTGCTCCCTGAGTTCCTCCCGCCGAAGCGCACGCGCCCCGGCGGGTTTGTTGGAAAAGTCCTGTTTCACGAGCGGGCGGACACACAGGTCCGCCCCTACAATTCCATCTCGTTTTGCGTAGGGTCAGACATATATGTCTGACCCCCTGTGGTCGCCCTTTACCGGACAGGCACGGGGGCCCCGGTCAATCCTTTTGGGTTGTCCGGCTACGGTCGCAATTTGGAGGATATTCGTATTGTAGGGGTCGCATATATGCGACCCGGCCTTTATCGCCGCGCGACACGGGCCGCATATATGTCGGACATATATGTCCGACCTACAAAAACCGCCCCCTCCTCGGTCGTGTCATATCCTCGTTAATCATCACTTTTCAACAGCCCCCCTCCTGCCGGGGGGCTGTCCCATGCAATAAGATACCGCCTACTTCAAAAAATCGTCCGTCCACACGTCGCTGCGCTTGACGCTCTTCAGGTTCTTGAGCTTGCCGCCGCTCTTCATGATGTTGAACGTGGTCTGGACGGCCTCATCCGTCATCTTGCCGGTCGGGTTGACCGCGCCCTTCACCGTGGCGACCGAGATGCGCAGCGCCTCGGGCGTGACGCGCGTGCCGAAGAACGGCGTCATGTCCTTGGTGAGCTGCTCGACGGAGGTCTTCTGGATGTAGTTCTGCGACTTCATGACCGCCCGCGCCATCCGCTTCACGAGCTTGGGGCGCTCCTTCATGAGCTTGGGCGTGGCCATGACGGCCGTCATCATGAACTCCTTGATGGCCTTGTCCTCGCCGGCCGCCCAGTTCACGAACCAGATGCCGAGCCCCTGGCTGAGCATGCGCTCGGGGTGCGGGGTCGAGATGGTGAAGATGTCGATCTTGCGGTTCTTGAAGGCCGGCAGCATGGTGCCGCCGCCGCCCACGGCGAGGATGCGCACGTCCGCGGGAACCTTCATCCCGGCGCGGCC
>JAPPHK010000112.1 GCA_028820795.1 Nitrospinota bacterium
GGAGTTCGCCGATGAGGGGAAACTCGATCCCGTCATCGGGCGGGAGCAGGAAATAGAGCGCGTCATCCAGATTCTCGCGCGGCGGACGAAAAACAACCCCGTCCTGATCGGCGAGCCCGGCGTGGGGAAGACGGCGATTGTCGAGGGCCTGGCCCAATCGATCATCTCGAAGGAAGTTCCCCAGATTTTGTACAACAAGCGCGTGGTACAGCTTGATCTGGGCGCTTTGGTCGCGGGAACGAAGTATCGCGGTCAATTCGAGGCGCGCTTGAAGGCCATCATGAAGGAGATCACGCAAAGCCAGGATGTGATTATCTTCATCGATGAGCTGCACACTCTGGTGGGCGCGGGTGCGGCGGAAGGCTCCATAGATGCTTCGAACATGTTGAAGCCCGCGCTCAGCCGCGGCGAAGTTCAGTGCATCGGCGCCACCACGCTGGATGAGTATCGAAAGTACATCGAGAAGAACGGCGCCCTGGAGCGGCGCTTCCAGACCGTCATGGTCGATCCGCCGTCTTTGGACGACACGGTCAGCATACTCAAAGGCCTCCGGGAAAAGTATGAGAAACACCATCGCGCGCAGTTGACGGACGATGCGCTCGTCTCCGCCGTTCGCCTGTCGTCCCAGTACGTCTCGGATCGCTTCTTGCCGGATAAGGCGATAGACGTCATCGATGAGGCGTGCAGCAAGGTTCGTCTCGAAAAAGAGACCTTCCCGACCAACATCCGGGATCTCCAGCGCCAAATCGAAGAGACGGTTCGCACCAAAAAAGACATGATCGAGAAACAGGATTTTGAAAAAGCCGTCGAGTTGCGCGACCAGGAAGAGCAGGACAGAAGCAGGCTGGACGAGTTGAAGGCGGAGTGGGAGGCGGATCAGACGGATGAAGAGCCGTTTGTCACCGATGAGGACGTGGCGTATGTAGTCAGCCGGATGACCGGGATTCCGCTGCAGCGCATCGGCGAAGTGGAGAACGAGCGTCTTCTCCGGATGGAAGAGGAGTTGAACGGCCACATCATCGGGCAGGAAGAAGCCACGCGCGCCTTGACGAAGGCGGTTCGCCGGGCGCGCGCCGGCCTGAAAGGGCCCAAGCGGCCTATCGGCAGCTTCTTGTTCCTCGGCCCCACGGGCGTGGGCAAGACCGAAATGGCCAGGATGCTCGCCCAGTTCATGTTCGGCGATCCGAGCGCCCTCATTCGCATCGATATGAGCGAGTATATGGAGCGGTTCAACGTCTCCCGCCTCACAGGAGCGCCCCCGGGATATGTCGGCTACGAGGAGGGGGGGCAACTCACCGAGCGAGTCCGCAGAAAGCCGTACTCCGTTGTGCTGCTCGATGAAATCGAAAAAGCGCACCCCGATGTCTACCACGTTTTGCTCCAGGTGATGGACGATGGTCTGCTGACGGACAGCTATGGCCGCAACATCGACTTCAAGAACACCGTCATCATCATGACTTCGAATCTGGCGGCCCGCTCCATCGAGAAAGGGACCTCCCTCGGTTTTCAGAAAGTGGACACGGGCCTCGGCTTCGACAAGATGAAGGACAACATTCGCGATGAACTGAAGCGCACCTTCAACCCAGAGTTTCTGAACCGGATCGATGACGTCATCATCTTCCGGCCTTTGGCCCACGAGGACATCCTGAAAATCGTGGATATCGAAATCGCCAAGGTCAATGAAACGCTGAGTGAAAAGGAAATGACGATCGAACTGAGCGAAGACGCCAAAGACTGGCTTGCCAGGCAGGGCTTCGAGCCGGCCTACGGGGCGAGGCCCTTGCGCCGCGTCATCCAGAGACACATCGAAGACACCCTCAGCGAAGAGGTTTTGCACGGCAAATTCCAGGACGGGGGAACGATTCTGGCGAAGTTGGCTGGAGATGAACTGGTATTCGAACTGAAAGAAGACACGGAAGTGCTCAGTGTCCAAGACCTATAGCTTCACCGAGAAGTTGAAACTCGTTTCCCCTTCTTTCTCGGGGGATGGTTTTATGCGTTTTGCGGCGAAGGTGCTGGCCTGCGCCGTTTTGGCCGTATCGTTTCTCGGCGCCGTTTCTGAAGAGGCGCGGGGGCAGCCGGCATCACCGGCCATAGCGGTACGGGCTATCGAGGTAAAGGGGAATCGCCGGGTCGATCGTTCCACGGTTCTTTTCTACGTCCGGCTGAAAGAGGGGCAAAACTACACGAACACGGAATTGGTCAAGCAAATCCGCGCGGATGTCCGGGCAATATACCAACTGGGGTTTTTCCGGGACGTGAAAGTTCAGGTGGAGTCTCTGGAAGGGGGGCTCCGCGTGATTTATCAACTCAGCGAAAAACCCACGATCAACCAGGTTGAAATCATTGGAAACAGCAATTTAGACCTCGAGAAAATCCGCGAGCGTATCACCGTAAAAGTCCAGACCATCGTCAACGAGTCCATCGTCAAGGAAACTGTCCGTAACATCCGCAAACTATACCAGGAAAGCGGCTACTATTTCGCGCGGATAGAGGCCGTGCTGAAAGAAAGCGGCGAAAATACGGTGGCCGTCACGATCTTGATAGATGAAGGTGAAAGCGTTCGGATAGGCGCGATCTATTTCAAAGGAAACGAAAATGTTTCTAAAAGAGATTTGCTCAAAGCCATGGAAACCAGCACAACGGGCATTTTCTCTTTTCTCACGGGGTCGGGGATTTACAACGAAGAAGAATTGCAAAAGGATTTGGTGCGGATTCGTTTTTTGTATGAGAGCCGCGGATACGCCAAAGTTCAGGTCGGACAACCCAGTATCCGCGAGGATCGGGAAAAGGGCCGTATAGATATAACGATACCCGTTAGCGAGGGTCTTCGGTACAGGGTTTCAAAAGTCGATATCCGCGGTGGAGAGGATGTCATCCCGCTGGAAGATATTAGAAAGAAGATGCGTCTTTTTGCGGGCGATGTATTCAACAAATCCCGCCTGGTCTCCGATGTGCAAGTGATAACGAATCAATTTTCGGATCGTGGGTATGCTTTTGTGGACGTCAATAGTTTCACGAAAACTGACGACGATAAGAAGACGGTCGACATAACGATTCGAATCAACAAGGGACGAAGGGTATACATCGGGAAAGTGGGGGTAAAGGGCAACACCCGCACTCGTGAGAATGTAATTCGTCGAGACGTCCGGGTTATCGAGGGGTCTCTTTATAGTAAGAGAGGGTTGGATTTGACGCGGCAGCGTCTCGTTCGGAAGAACTATTTCGAGACTGTCAAGGTCGTTGAAAAACGCCGCCCCAACAATGATGAAATACTCGATATCGAAATTGAAGTGAAGGAGAAGCCAACCGGTTCTATAACCGGCGGCATCGGAGTCAATAGTGACGAGGGCGTTTATGGGCAAGGTGAATTAAGAGAAGCAAATTTGTTCGGCAAGGGTTTGGTCGGTTCATTGTTCACCAGAATTTCTTCCGATCGTTTCGATTTGGTAACGGAATACTTCGATCCCAGTTTCCGGGACTCCGGCTACTCGCTCGGGGGAAGCCTCTTTTTCGTCGATCAGGAATATGAAACCTTTGATAACGAGAGGCAAGGCGCCCGAATCACGGTTGGCAAGGAATTTCAGGAATTCTTGAGGGCCTTCATCTCTTATGAAATTGCAGAATCGAATATCAGCAATGTTGACGATACGGCGATCTCCACGATTCTTGAGCAGGAAGGAGAAACTTTCCTCGAAAGCAGCATCATCCCGAGGTTGGTCTACGATAGCCTGAACAGGCCGATATTCCCGACGGCGGGCACCTACTGGAGTATTGGGTCCACAATTTCTACATCCATATTGGGTGGAAATGTCGACGTGTTCTCTGTTGAAGCGGAATTCAGACAATACCACAACATCGGGGAGCGTTTCCGGATTCGCGTTTTGCGGGATTTGATTCTGAGTTTGCGGGGTAATGTCCGCTATGTCGACTCGCTCAAGGACGAAGTACCCGCGTTCCGCCGTTTGTATGCCACTAGAAGGCACACTGTTCGAGGGTTTACTTCCAGCGACTTGGGGCCGAAGGATATGCAGGGCGAAGCCATAGGTGGATTCTCCGCCGCTCTCGCTTCTGCTGAATTGACGCATCCATTCATCGGACCGACACAGGTTGCGCTTTTCTTTGATATGGGAAACATCTGGGATGAGGGCAATGAATTCGACTTCGGGGAGTTGCGATACGGCGCCGGAATCGGCTTGCGCATCGTGACGCCTATCGGCCCCATGCGGCTCGATATCGGATACAAGCTGGACAGAAAAGAGGACGAGCGCAGAAGAGAAGCGCACTTGGGAATCGGGGCCGCATTCTAGATTGCGCGTGCCGATTCCGCCTTTGATGAGGAGGATGTTTGAAGTGAGGCGGCATGTTCCATATGTATTGATCCTTTCGATATTTCTCACCTTCGCATATGCAAGTCATGCGGAGTCGGCGAATGTGAAATACGGCGTCGTCAACATTCAGCGCGTATTGAGAGTTTCGAAGGGCGGCCGGACCGCGAGTTCGACTTTGAACCGGGAGAAAAAGAGGCTCGAAGCCACGATTCGAAAAAGGCGTGGAGATTTAGAGAAAATTGCGAATAAAGTACGGGATTTGCAATTGGAGATCGATCAGAAAGGCGCGATTTGGCGACAGGAAGAAAAAGAACGCAAGGCGTTTGAACTGAGATCCCTGAGAAGAGAATTGGCGCGTGAGCAAGATAGTTTGCGACGGTTGTTGCGAGAGAGTCAACGAGATCTTGAAGATCGCCAAAGGATAGCCGTGGCAAATGTTTTGAAAGAAGTTCGTGGCATCGTTGAGGAAATTGGAAAGCAAGATGAACTGGACGTCATTGTAGACAGTGCATCTGGCGGTGTCTTGTTTGCCAGCCCGAGTGTGGATCTAACCGAGAGGGTGATTAAGCTATACGACCAGAAGAAGAAATAAAATGCTTCTCGCAGACATCGCAAATCTGCTCGGCGGGGAATTGATCGGCGACGGGAACGTAGACTTGCACGACGTGGCCGAATATGAACGAGCTTCGCCGAGAGATTTGAGTTACGTGGAGTCGGCGAAAAAGCTGAGTACGCATTCCGACGCGGGCGCCCTCATCGTTCCCCAAGGTCTGGAAACCAATCGCCCCGCGATTTCCACCAAGAACCCACGGTTGTCTTTCGCGCGTGCCGTCTTACTGTTCCGCCCCCCTCGAAAATTCCAGCCGGGCATCGACGCGCGCGCCTTCGTATCTGATGCGGCTCGTGTGGGAGATGGCGTGTATGTAGGACCGTTCGCATCTATAGCCGATGGCGTCGTGGTGGGAGACGATTCCTGCATCGGGGCGGGCGCGCATGTCGGCGAAAACGTAAAGATAGGTTCCGGGAGTGTCATACACCCGAATTGTGTTTTGTACGCGGATGTAGAAATTGGGTCGAGAGTGATTCTCCATGCGGGGGTCGTCGTCGGGGCGGATGGGTTTGGATATATTCCCGACGAAGAGGGTCGTTTTTTCAAATACCCTCAGACGGGCACGGTCATTATTGAGGATGATGTGGAAATCGGGGCGAATTCTACGATTGATCGAGCGACTTTAAGAGAAACGAGGATCGGCCGTGGCACGAAAATAGACAACCAGGTGCAAATAGCGCACAACGTCGTAATTGGAGAGGATTGCATATTAGCGGGCCAGGTGGGTATCTCGGGTAGTGTGAGAATAGGGCGGGGCGTCATGATGGGTGGCCGTGTAGGGGTGGTGGACCATGTCGAAATTGGTGATGGCGCCAAGCTGGGTGCGGATACCGGCGTACTGTATAGTCTGGAGGGCGGGAAAGTGTATATGCACAATCCGGCGACGGAGGTACGCGATGCCCGGAGGCGGATTGCGGTTCTGCGGAATTTGCCGAGGCTATCCCGAAAAGTAAATGAACTCGAAAGAAAAATTGGAAAATTAGAATTATGATGGATAGCAAGCGGATACAGGAGATAATCCCTCATAGAGATCCCTTTCTTTTCGTCGATCAAGTAATGAATCTCGACCCGGTGGAAAATTCAGTTGTTGCACAGAAAAAAATAACGAAAGACGAACCTTTTTTCAGGGGACATTTTCCTGGCAACCCCATCATGCCGGGTGTATTGATCGTCGAAGCTTTGGCGCAGACCGGTTTGATTTGCCTGTTCGAGTTGAAGTTGGTCGAGCCCGAAGCCGAATTTTTCTTTACGGGTATCGAACAGGTGAAATTCAGACGTCCCGTCGTGCCCGGCGATTTGCTGGAGTTGCACGCGAAACTACTGAAAAAGAGAAGGACTTTGTGGAAGTTTGAAGGGCGGGCTTTTGCAGGGGGTCAAATAGCCGCCGAAGGTGTTTTTTCTGCCTACGCCATTCCCCGTTCCCGATAGACATTGAACGAAATAGCCCCCACTTCGCATATCGATTCCAAAGCTCAACTTGGGCAGGAATTGAAAATTGGCCCCGGAGCCTTTGTGGGTGCCGATGTGATTCTTCGAGATGGTTGCGAAATCGGGGCAAACGTGATCATCGAGGGCCCTGCCGTAATAGGAGAGGGTTGCCGGATTCTTTCGAATGCCGTCATCGGTTTGGAAGCGCAGGTTGTGGATTTGCAGTCGGATTCGGGTGGGGTTGAAATCGGAACGGGTACGATTATCCGTGAAACGGCGACCATTCACCGCTCGATGTATCAGGGTCAAAACACGATTATCGGCAAAAATTGCTACATCATGGTCGGTTCCCATGTGGGCCATGATTCCCATGTGGGTGATGAGGTGATCCTGGTGAACCATTGCTCCTTGGGAGGACATGTGGAGGTCGGGGACAATTGCTTTATCTCGAATTTCATCGGCGTACATCAGCGTATGCGAATCGGGGAGGGGGCGATTCTGGTAGGTCCCATTGCGGTTAGGAAAGATGTGCCTCCTTTCGTCAAAATGGCGGGTTATCCTTTCCGTGTGGCGGGACTGAACGTGGTCGGGTTGCGCAGAAGAGGCGTTTCGGCCGAAGTGAGAGCGGAAATTAAGCGGGTGTATGGAATCCTTTTCAACGAGCCGGGTACGATGGCGCAAAAAATAGACAAATTGGAAGCGCAAGCGCCGTTAGGAGCGGAAATTCAATCCGTGGTAGAATTCGTTCGCGATTCGAAGAACGGCATCTATCAAGGTCGCGTATAAGGGCAGGTTTTTTAAAAGGTTAAAGGTCCATGCTGGATTCTCTTCGTGTTGGTGTCGTCGGTGTCGGCCATATGGGAAGTTACCATGTAGCTGCGCTTTCCGAGCTTTTGGACGTGAATCTGGTGGCTGTTTGTGATTTGGTTCCCGGCCGCGCTCGAGAATTGGCTGATAGATATGGGGCGGAGGCGTTTTCAGACCCCGCTGAACTGATCGGTCGGGTAGATGCGGTTACCATAGCCGTTCCCACCTTGCAGCACTTCGAAGTGTCGCGGATATTCCTCGAAAATGGCATTCATGCGTTGGTAGAGAAGCCAGTTTGTACAACGATGGAAGATGCCCGGCAATTATTCGACTTGGCCACCCGAAATAATTTGGTTCTTCACATCGGCCATGTGGAGCGGTTTAATGGAGCCGTTCAGGAGTTGGGCAACATCGTTGAT
The DNA here is from genome assembly GCA_028820795.1 of Nitrospinota bacterium. Classification (GTDB taxonomy): domain Bacteria; phylum UBA8248; class UBA8248; order UBA8248; family UBA8248; genus Bin107. The sequence continues at coordinate 7,596 of JAPPHK010000112.1, forward strand.
GCGCCCACCCTGATTGAATGCCGCAGGTTAGGGCCCTTCTCGCCCAGGGTGAGGGAAGACGGCGTCGTGCTCGACTTGATGATTCACGATCTCGACATCGTGTTAAGGTTGGTGGATGAGGAAATAGAATTGCTATCGGCTACCGGCGCGAGTGTTCTCTCCGATCGCGATGACGTGGCGAATGTGCAGATTTGTTTTGCTGGTGGGTGTGTGGCGAACCTTACCGCAAGCCGGGTCACGCAAAACAAGATCAGAACGCTTTCCGTATCTCAACCCGACGCTTACATAACGCTCGATTATGCGGACCAGGAACTAAGAATTCATCGACAAGCAAAGAGCGAGCACCACCTGACTCGAGAAGAACTCAAGTACCGCGAACAATTCCAGGTGGAAAGGGTATTTGTCCACAAAGGCAATCCGCTCAAGTTGGAATTGCGGCACTTCCTGCAATCGGTGCAAGGATTCGACGTTGTCTCCGATCCGGAAAAAGAATTGCGGTCTTTGGAGATTGCCTTGCGTATCGTAGAGATGCTGAAAAGCACCATGCCCTCAACTTACTAATATCACCATGCCGGATTCTGTGGAAAGAATAGGCCTCGTTGCAGGTTCGGGCAGTCTGTCATCCGAGTTTGTTTCCAGTGCGAAAAAACGTGGCAAGCATGTGTCCGTGGTGGCTTTGTCCGCTGAAACCAAGGAAACACTATCAAGACAGGCCGATTCCGTGGTCCATATCCCACCCACCCAGCCTAATAAAATCATCCGGTTTTTCAGTGATGAGAATGTTGGAGAAATAGGTCTTGTGGGAAAGGTGGAGAAAAGTCTCTTGTTTCAATCTGTGCGTTTTGATTTGACGGTTCTGCGCTTCATGAAGAATGCTAGGAATATGGCCGATGCAACGATCATGGATGCCGTTATCGAGTTTGTGGAAGAAAACGGGATGAAGGTGATGCCCCAAACGGAGTATCTCGAGCATCTCATTACCCCGCGTGGAAACATTACTAAAAAGAAGTTGCGCCAAAATCATCGTAAAAGTTCGGAATATGCGTTTCAGATGGCCCGGAGCGTTGCGGCCTTGGATATAGGCCAAACCGTAGTGGTTCACAAGGGGACTGTGGTAGCCGTAGAGGGTATCGAAGGCACGAACGAGGCGATTCGAAGGGGTTGCGCTCTCGCTGGGAAAGGGGCCGTTGTTTGCAAGGTGGCCCGTCCCAAGCAGGACATGCGCTACGATATTCCTACGGTGGGACCCGAGACCTTGCAGGTGATGCGTGAAGGCGGCGCTTCGGCGTTGATCCTGGAGGCGGGGCGAACTTTTCTCATCGATCGCGAGCGTTTGATACGGGAAGCCGAGGCAACGGGTATCTGCGTTGTCGGCTGGTTGAAGAATGAGCTCGAATGAGCGCTCGACAAACGAAGTCATGGTGCTCGCCGGGGAGCAATCCGGGGATGTTCACGCCTCAAATCTAGTGAAAGCGCTTGCCGCCAAGGTGCCCAACCTCCGCCTATCCGGAATGGGCGGACAGTTGATGGCCGAGGCGGGCGTGGAAATACTTCATGATATCGGCGACATATCCATCGTCGGTTTCGCCGGCATTCCCCGCATTTATCCCAAACTGCGAAGGATCAAGAAAGATTTGCTGGTGCGGATCGCGGATCACAATCCGAAGGCGGTGATTTTTGTCGATTATCCGGGCTTTAATCTTTCGTGTGCGCGTGCGGTGCGCAAGCTGCCGCAACCTCCCAAGTGCGTATATTTCATCACCCCCCAGGTATGGGCCTGGTGGAAAGGCCGCGCCCGCTCCATCGCGGATGTTTTTGATCTGGCCCTGAACATATTTCCGTTCGAGCCTCGGATTTTTAACGAATTGGGCGGAAATGCCATGTTCATCGGCAATCCCATCGCCTATGAACTTCGAGGTTCGCCTTCCAGGGAGAGCGCCCGGCACTCACTGGGCTTATCGATGGGCGACAAGGTGGTTTCGCTTCTTCCGGGCAGTCGCCTCAAGGAAATCGATTGTCACGTGGACGCTATGGTGGATGCAATGAAGATCATCCATGCGGAAATGCCGGGATTGCGTTTTTTGATTTCAGAGGCGATTTCCTTGCCGGAGGGGTATGTTTCGAACCGCATGAAGTCGTCCGGCATCGAGATACGGGCCGTGAGGGGTGATGCGAAAAAAGTGATACGCGCGGCCGACGCCGTAGTAGTGGCGAGCGGCACGGCATCTCTCGAAACAGCGCTTCTGGGAGTGCCGATGGTCGTTCTGTATGCCGGGGATCTCTTTTCGTATACGCTGATCAAGTATTTTTTGCTTCAAGTGGATTATGCAAGCCTTGTGAACCTGTTGTCCGGCTATGAGGCGGTTCCCGAGTTGTGTCAGAACCAGGTGCGCGCGCAGCCCATTGCGGACGCCTTGAAGGAAGTGCTTTTGGATGATGGCGTAAGAGGAGGGCAACTCCGGGCATTCGAGAGAATTCAAAACGCCCTGGAAGGAGTGAACCCCTATGAATGCGCTGCGGCGCGTATCGCGGCGGAGATCGGTTTCGGGGGGCATGAAGCGAAGCATGAATGAAGATTCAATCGTCTATGATGAATGGGGCCGGAATCCCGATGCGCCGCTTTCGGCTTGGCTGGGCGGTTTGGTCATCGCCGGTTATCTGAAAGCGGTCTATGCCACCTCGACGATGATCTTGCCGAATACGGAATCGAATGAAAAAATGAATCGCATGCGCGATGAAAAGTTTATCTGGGCGCTCTGGCATCATCATCTGGGGCTGCCCTGTTTCTTTAATTCGTATCATTCTCACCGCACGTGCATGGCGAGCAGAAGCCGCGATGGAGAACTGCTCGCCCAGGTGATGTCCCGGCTCGATACCCATTGTGTGAGAGGCTCTTCCTCTGCGCTGGATGGAAGGGATAAAGGAGGAACCTCTGCGGTTCGTCAGATGATCAGGGTGGCGAAACAAGGGGTGCATCAACTCGTCATCACGCCGGATGGCCCGAAGGGACCGCCTCAGAAGGTGAAAATGGGCGTCGTCACTTTGGCGAGTCTCACGGGATATCCGATTTGCCCGGTTGCTTTTGCGGTATCGCGCTTTTTCACAATCCCCACGTGGGACAAGACGATTTTGCCCGTGCCGTTCGGGAAAATCGCTGTTTGTTGCGGAGAGCCTCTGGAGGTGCCAAAAACCCGGGACAAGGGAGTGTTGGAGGAGAAGCGCGGAGAAATCGAAAGGCGGCTCATTCATGCAAATGAGGAGGCGCAGTACCACCTGAAGAACACGTCAGGGAAATGAACTGGACATGCTGCTTCTCTACAATTTTGTAATTCTCCTCATCTCACCCGCATTGCTCGTTTATTTTCTGATTCGCGTATGGCTTCGTGGGTTTAATCTCAGGGCTGTTCGAGAGAGGTTCGGGTTTCTTCCCGAATTGCCCGATGCGGGGGGAGGGCGTCTTTGGCTGCATGCTGTCTCCGTTGGGGAAGTGGGCGTAGCCGCCGTCTTGATACCCGTGCTTTTAAGGAAAAGGCCGGAACTCAAAATAGTTCTCTCCACGGTGACGCAAACAGGCAGAATGGAGGCCAGAAAAATCTCAGGCGTCGAGAGGCTCATCTACTTGCCACTGGACTTCCCTTTGATTGTCCGCTTCGCCTTGAAGCGCATTCGGCCGTCCATGATTGCGCTCATAGAAACGGAGATATGGCCGAATCTCGTGGCGGAGACGGCGAGACGGAATATCCCCATATCCATCGTCAACGGAAGGCTTTCCGAGCGGTCGTATCACAAGTACAAGCGTTTTGGGTTTTTCTTTTCTTTGCTCCTCAAGCGTTTTAAGGACGTGCTGGTCCGCGGAGAAGGGGACGCGGAACGGTTCTTGGATTTGGGCGCAACTTCCGTCCGGGTTTCAGGGAACATCAAATTCGACACGCCTGCGCCGCCTCAGAAACCCCCGTATGAGTCGTATGGTTTGAGCGCGTGCCGGCACGTCATCGTAGCCGGAAGCACGCACGCGGGAGAAGAGAAACTGATTGGAGAGGTCTTGTCGTCCATTCATCGAAAAACGCCGGGAGTGGGCCTTCTCATCGCGCCCCGCCACCTGGAAAGAGTGGCTCAAGTGGAGACAGATTTGCAAAACGCAGGTATTTCTCCCGTGCGGTGGAGCGATACGAAGCATACGTGCGGTGAGCATCAGGTGGTTATCCTGGATGTCATGGGAGAGCTCGCAGACGCCTATGGGTGTGCGGCGTTGGCGATTATCGGCGGGAGCTTTATCCCCCATGGCGGCCAAAACCCGATAGAGGCGGCGCGCTGGGCTGTGCCGTGCCTGTGCGGTCCTCATATGGAGAATTTCGCCGAGGTGACGCGCGAGATGGTGAAACAAGGCGGCGCGGTGCAACTGAGCGGTCGGGAGAACCTGGAGGTGGCCGTCATGAAATGGTTGGACGATCCGGAATCGCGAGATCGGGCTGGGGAGGCGGCCCGCCGGGTAGTGCAAAACAACCGGGGCGCTGCCGAGCGAACAGCGGATTATATCGTTCAAGTGCTGGCGGACTCGGGTAAGAGCGCCGCATGAGTTTTCGGCGCAAGATGCTGCAAGCCTGGGAGGGCAATCCTTCATCTCCGGCCTGGTCTCGCGTGTTGACGAAGAGCCTCGGCCCCTTGGGAAGTCTCTATGGCGCCGCAATGGCGCATCGACGCCGGCGTTATGAAGCCGGGAAGGTAGGCGTCTCGAAAATTCCCGTTCCTGTCATATCGATTGGAAATCTCACCCTGGGGGGGACGGGGAAAACGCCCACCGTCGCCTGGCTTGCGGAAAAACTGATCCTGAAAGGGCGAAAGCCCGCAGTGGTGAGCAGGGGCTACGGCGGGAGGCCCAAGGATGTGATGGTTGTCGGCGACGGGGAAGGAAGCCTGATGGCCGCGCCACCGGCAGCGGATGAGGCGGCGATGCTAGCCTGCCGCTATCCCGAACTCCTCGTTTTAACGGGGGTGGAGCGTTCTTTTGTCGCGAAAAAGGCTGTCGAGGAGTTCGGGGCGGATGTCGTTGTGCTCGACGATGGGTTTCAGCACTTGGCGCTCCACCGGGATATGGACTTGGTGGTATTGCGCGGAGATCGTCCTTTCGGAAATGGCATGGTGGTCCCCGCTGGTGTTCTGCGGGAGCCGGTTTCGGCCCTGAGGCGCGCTGGTGCCGTTTTGGTGACGGGTAAATGCGCTGAGCGGGAGAGAGAAGAAATTCGGTCTCTTGCGCCGGATATCTCTATTTTCGCAGGACGCCTTGTGCCCGTTGCGCTCCAGGATTCACATGGAGAGAAAACGGGGTCGCCTGATGAATTGAAAGGCGCCAGGGTCGTTGCAGTCAGCGGTCTGGGAAACCCGCATGGTTTCGAGAAAATGCTTGAATCGTTGGATGTCGAGATCATCGTGCATCACGAATATCCGGATCATGCCAACTACGCGTTGGCGGATGGGGTGCGGCTCGTTTCGTCGCTGAAGAAGACCGGAGCGGATTTTATTATCACAACGGAGAAAGATGCGGTGAAGTTGTCCTCTTTGTTGAGTGATACGCCGCTTCGTGTTCTTCGCGTTGTGATGAAGGTAAAGGATGAGATGAATTTAGCAGCCTTGATCGAGAAAAAGTTGTTTTCATCCTGAATGGAATGGACGTGTTATCCTCTGATGGAGGCGAGAAAATAAGCCCCTCCCGCCAGGAAAATCGCATTTGGCCCCCAGGCCGCCAGTATGGGCGGCAGGCGTCCGGCATGTCCGAACGATAGACTTGCATGGAAAAGAACGAGATATATGGCGCCGATTCCGATGGCGATGGCGACTCCCAGGGCGGCTCCTCCGCTTCTGCCGCCTCGAATGGAGAAAGGCACGCCCACGATGGCTAATACGAAACTGATGAAAGGAGCAGAAATTTTGGCCCACATATCTACGATGTAGCGGGTAGCGTTCACACCGCTTTTCCGCAGGTATTCAATGTAGCGACCGAGTTCTTGATAATTCATTGTCTCCGGGTTTCTGCCAGTTTTTTTGAAATCTATCGGTTGTTCCGCGACCGGCAAAACTGTCTTCTCGAAGGTTTCTTGTTTGATTTTTCCCTTCTCTGCAAAATCGTGAATCACGCCGTTGTGGAATTCCCAATGCTTTGCAGCAGGAAGCCAAATCACCTCGGTTGCGTCAATGCGTTGCGTTAAGCGGTTTTGCGGGTCCATTCGGTACAGGGTAACGCCTCTCATTTTTTCCGAAGATGGGTCATAGTGCGTGATTTGCCAGATAGTGCTGTTTTCCGATCGATACCAGATTTTGTCTCTCTGGGTATGCGTGCGTAAGCCGGTTTTTTGGATTTTGACCCGCCGGATGTATTCTCCGCGTTTGTTGGCGAATGGAACGATGTATTCGTTCGCGAAGAAAGTGAGGAAGCTGATTCCCAGGCTGGCGATGAGGATGGGCGCGATGACGCGATAGAGACTCAGGCCGCCTGCGCGCATGGCGAGGACCTCGTTTTCTCTGGAAAAAAGGATCAGCGTAAACGTGCTCGCCATCAGAACGGTGAGCGGAACGGAGAGAAAAACGAGATGGGGTATCTTGTATAGGAAGTACAGGGCCGCGTCGGTGAAGGCCGCGTTTTCTTCGATAAAATCATCGATTCGCTCGATAAACTCCGCAATGAGGAAGAGCGTGATGGCTCCTGCCTGACAAAGAAACACCATTCTCAAAAACTGTTTCAGGATGTAGCGGCTCAGTATGGTCATGGCGGGAGTTTATAATTTGCTTCGGATGAGGGAGGAAAGAGGTTTGAGGAGCAGACCCCAGATGTCAATGGTGTAGCGCAAGCTTGCGGTTCGTACCATGTATGCCGCGAGGAGAGCCAATAAAACGTTCGGGCTCCAGACAGCGGCGGCGGCGCTGATTTGCCCGCTTTCCGCCATTCCCTCGGTGAAGGTGACGAGCAGATAATAGAGGATTAGAACCCCCAGGCTCAGAGCGAAGCCGCCGTGGCGTCCCGAGCGTCTGTTCTGTACGCCGAGAGGCGCACCCAGGAACGCCAGAATGAGGCACGTGATGGGCGCCGCGAATTTCTTGTGTAACTCCACGAGAGCGGCATTGTACCTGCTTGTTCCCGGCTCGTGCTCTTTTAATTTGTTTTTGAGCTCATGGAGCGGGAAAGAGCGTAGGCTTCTCCGAAGCGCTTTCGTTTTCCCGATGCTTTTCGTGAGATCAAAATTGAGGTCGTGGTTCTCAAAGCGCACGATTTGATAATTGTTTATGGAGAGTGGAGAGCCGTCATTCGCGCCAATTTTCTTGTTGGAGGCCTTCTCGGATTCGCTGACCGTATGGACAGTTCCTTTGGAGAGGCGCAGCCATACTTTCGGAGATGTGGTGGATCTGATCAGCATGCCACGATCGGCAAAGATGACCCGGCTTGTCCCGGCCTCTCTCGTGTCTGAAATCATGATGCCTTTCATAACCTTGCCCGACGATTCGATCTCTCGCACGTAGAACATGATTCCGTCGAAACTGTCATGAAAGACCTGCTCTCGAAGATCGAATGAAGCAACACGACTGTGAAGCATCTGTTCGTGGACTTCCGACGTGGTGTTTTGGCTCCAGGGAAGCCCGAAAATCATGAGAAATCCGCTCAGCAGGGCGGTGGCTATCCCCACCACGCCTACGGGGATGAGTTGGGAGTAAAAGGTCATGCCGGAGGCGGTCATCGCCAAAGTTTCGCTGTCGCTGGAGAGGCGGCTGAACACCATGATGCTCGCAATCAGAGTGGACATGGGCAAGGTGACAAGAAGCAGAACGGGCAAGGCGGCGAATAGAAATTGCGCCACAATGGAAATTGGCACTCCACGGTTCACTACCAAATCCGTGAATTGAAACATTCTGTGCAACAGGAGCACAAATGTAAGAAAGAGCAAGGATATAATCAGATAGGACACCAATTCACCTAGGATATATCGGTGCAAAGTTTTCAAGGGAAATCCTCTGGGAGGTGTTCACTCGATACTTCCATATCACACTATATGAGCGTTTGACGGAATGCAAAACGTGTTTTTATGCTCATTGACGACCATGACATCGGTTGGTAGCGTTGAAATAAGGGCAGTTTTCGTTGCATTTCCCCGCGACTCAAGGTGCGGTAACGCATCGGGGAGGAATCGAGTTTGTCCGGTGATGCCCATCGAGAGGAGTTGCACCTTGTAGTGGCGCCCACATGGATAGGTGACACGGCCATGTCCGCTCCTTTTTTTTCATCTCTTAGGCGAGCACACCCCGGGGCGAGGGTGATGGCGGCGGCTGGACCCTGGACTTCCGGGTTGCTCCGAAGCTTCCCCTGGATAGATCGCGTCTTGTCGCTCGACGCGGGGAAATGGAACGGCTTCTTTTCTTTGAGGAGAATGCTGAGAAACGAGAGGGTGGATTATGCGTGGATTCTGCCCAACAGCTTTCGTGCGGCCCTCATGGCGAAATGGATAGGAGCTGAGCGGCGAATCGGGTATGGGAGCGATGGCCGAGGCTGGCTTTTGAGCAACCGTGTAGTTTTTCCGCGGGATGTTGCTCATTTGGTGGATCGGTATCTTTATCTTCTCGAGGCTGAAGGGTTTGATACCCGGGTTCGGGTCGATGATTTCTTCATCAAGCCGGAAGCACAAGAATTCGCGGATAGTCTGCTGAAATCATATGGCACGGGGGGAAATACGCCTTGGGTGGGGATTCATCCCGGTGCCTATTTCGGCGAATCCAAGACGTGGCCTCTGGAATACTTCAAAAAACTCATTCATCGGCTTGTGGATGATGGAGGGGCGCAGGTTTTCATATTTGGCGGGCCGGATGAGTTGGCGCTTGCGGGGAAATTGGAACAGATGGCCGGGAGGCGAGCGGTGAATCTGGCCGGGAAAGATACTTTGGAGACGCTGCCAGCCTTGCTGTCCCGTCTGGACGTATTCATCTCCGGCGATACGGGTCCGCTCCATGTGGCGGCGCTCGCCGGAACTGCTACGATTGCGCTGTTCGGACCAACGGATTATCGTCAAACTGCTCCGAGAGGACCTTGGAACAGGAGCATTTATAAAGAACTCGATTGCAGCCCGTGCTTCGCGAGAACGTGTCCTCTCGGCCATCACGACTGTATGAAACAGATCACGCCGGACGAAGTGGGGAGAGCAGCCGTTAAGCTGCTGAACGAAAAACCGAGGATCAGCAAAGATGGGAACTGAGAAAGGCGCCGCAAAGAAGCCGGCTGTATTTTTCGATAGGGACGGAACCCTGAATCGTGACGTGGGGTACGTTACTCATCTCGACGTATATGAACTGCTTCCCCGGGCGGCGGCGGCCGTCCGCAAAGTGAACGAGGCGGGGTGGCTCGCTGTCTTGATCACGAATCAAGCCGGTGTGGCGCGGGGTTACTTTTCCGAATCCATGATCGAAAAAGTGCATCACAAGCTCCAGGAAGAACTCAGTCGCAAAGGCGCGCGAATCGACGCAATCTATTATTGCCCGCACGTCCCGAATGGAGACGATCCGGAATATGCGATTGACTGTAAGATGCGAAAGCCCTATCCGGGCATGATTTTGAAGGCGGCGGAGGAGCACGACGTCGATTTGGAAGAATCCGTCATGCTGGGGGACAAGTATTCCGATTTGGAAGCGGGCTGGCGCGCGGGTTGCAGGGCAGGCCTGGTGCTCACGGGGTATGGGCGGGGAGAAAGAGAGCTTCGCGGTGAGCGGTGGCCTCGCCAGCCGGATTTCGTAGCGCAAGACGCATATCACGCGGTGGAAATGATCTTGAACGAGGGCGGAAATCACTAGCATGGGTTCACCACTCGGAAAATTTATCCAAAGATTTTCGTCCATCCGCATGGCCGTGATTGGAGATTTTATCGCGGACGAATTCATCCATGGCGCCACTTCCCGCATCAGCAGGGAAGCGCCGGTGCTCGTTCTGGATTTCATCCGCCGCGAAGTCGTTCCCGGCGGCGGCGGCAATGCGGCGATGAACGCGGCGGCCCTGGGCGGAAACGTACGGGCCATCGGTGCGCTGGGAGCCGATGAAGCGGGCGGGGAACTCCGCCGCGCAATGGAGCGACGCCAGGTCGATACCGGATTCTTGTTGGCGGATTCAGAGCGCGTCACTCCCACGAAGACGCGCATCATGGCGGGAGGCCGAAACACCAAACGCCAGCAGGTGATCCGCGTGGATCAAGAAATGAAGCTGGATTTGAGCGAGATGCTAGAATCTAAACTCATCCTTGAAATCGAGCAGATGGCGAATGATGGCCTGGATGCTTTTTTGATTTCGGACTACGGCCTGGGCGTCGTGACGAAAGGAGTCAAGGATGCGATACGGAAATTGTCCACCGAACTCATAATCACGGTGGACAGCCGCTATGCAGGAGATTCGTTTCTGGGGGTTACGGCCATCACGCCCAACGAGCAAGAAGTGGAGGAGTTGCTCGGGTATTGGCCCGATGAAGAGCGTCTCGATGAGGCGGGAGCCTCTCTACTCGGAAAAACGGGGGCGCGGGCGGTGTTGCTCACTAGGGGAGATAAGGGGATGAGTCTTTTTGAGGATGGTTCCCCACGAGCGGACATCCCCATCTACGGGTCGGATCAGGTGCTCGACGTGACCGGTGCGGGGGATACGGTGATTGCCGCTTTTACGCTTTCCCTGGCTGCGGGCGCGTCGATGCGCGAGGCGGCGGAACTCGCGAATCGCGCGGCGGGGCTGGCGGTCATGAAGGCGGGAACGACAGTCGTGGAACCCCATGAACTCCTGGCGACGTTCGAAGGGGAGGTCGCGTGAGCATCCACGCGAAGGGGATGGACCTCGTAGCGCGTATCGTAAGAGTGGCCGCGTATGGATGAGCGATTCCTCATCATCCGTCTGGGTGCGATAGGAGACGTCGTTCACACCCTTCCCCTGGCGGCGGCCATCAAGGATGCACGACCTGATTCCCATATCACCTGGGCGGTCGAACCAGCCCCGAGAGAAGTGCTTCTCGGAAATCCAGATATCGATGAAATCTTGACTGTTGATACCAAGGCATGGCGGAAAAATTTGCTCGCCGGTGGTTTTACTGCCCTGAAACGCGACTTGTACGCAGTGAAGAATGTAGGCGCCGACGTGGCGCTTGACGCCCAGGGGTTGTTCAAAAGCGGTTTATTGGCGTGGGCATCAAGAGCGCCAGTTCGCATCGGGTTCGAACATCGTTTTTGCAGGGAGGGGATGAACGTACTTTTCACGACGCATCACGTACTGCCTCCAGAATCCCCCCACCATGTAGTGGAGAAAAATTTGTCCCTCCTGGGTCCGTTGGGTTTGCCGGTTCCGTTGAAAGAGCAATTCCGTTTCCCTCTTCATGAAACGCAGAGAGAGGGAGAGCAGGCGGAAAAGCACCTCGAGAGCGTGGGCCATCGGGACGGTCGCCCGTTGTTGGTCATCCATCCCGGGGGCGGCTGGGTGACGAAACGATGGGCGCCGGATCGTTTCGCGCAACTCGCCGACCACTGGCAAGAGACTGACCGGGGAGACGTTCTTCTAATTTGGGGTCCGGGAGAGGAAAAGATGATGGAGGAGGTGGCGGACACCATGAGAACACAGCCTTTGGCTGCTCCTGCGACGAGCATTAGAGAAATGATGTCCTTGATTCGGCGAGGTTCTTGCTTTGTGGGCGGCGACTCCGGGCCCATGCATCTCGCTGCTGCGATGGGAGTTCGATGTCTGGCGATCATGGGGCCTACGGAGCCCGTGAGAAACGGCCCCTGGGGCGCAGGGAATTCGGTTTTGCATCATCGTCTCGCTTGCAGCGGTTGTTATGCGAGAAAATGCCCTGATATCGAGTGCCTGGAACGCGTGAAGGTCGAAGAGGCGATAGATGCGCTGAACCTGCTTCAGCCCGCCCCATGAAAAACATAGCGAGATATGCGAAACTAAAGTAGTTTCTTGTGAATACGAGCCCTGTTTCCGTTTTTTCTAGATGTGATGAAAGACTTGGAGATGCCCAATTCGTTTCAGAGTTTTGATTGAAAACTGGAGATAAGCGCAAGATGAGCGTGGATAAAGAGTTGTTGGAGATTTTGGCGTGTCCTGTCACAAAAACTCCGCTGGAATTGAGCGGGGATGGGAAATTTTTGATCGCCCGGGAATCGGGATTGGTCTATAGGATCGAAGACGATATCCCAATCATGCTCGTAGACGAGGCCATCCCGCTAGATGAGTGGGAGAAGACCCAGGGGAAAGGCTAGGAGGATGTCTGGCTTGGCGGAAACATCTGCCGAAGCCGGTACAGGAGATAAGCCTGTCTCCGAATTCACCAGAAGACCGATTAGCGTCACGATTGTCGCCCACAATGAGGCGGAACGAATCGGCGCATGCATCGACAGCGTTTCCTGGGCGGATGAAATTATTGTCGTGGACGCCGGCAGTTCGGATGACACACAGGAAATAAGCCGAAAACGCGGCGCGCTGCTCATCCAGCATTTCTGGGAAGGATTTGCGGCGCAAAAAAACTTCGCTCTGTCGAAAGCGAGCCATTCCTGGATATTGAGCCTGGATGCGGATGAATGCGTCAGTCCAGAACTTTCCGAGGAAATTCTCTCCGTTTTGTCTGGCGATGCTCCTGCTGAGGGGTATCGGATACCCCGAAAAAACATATACTTCGGACGTTGGCTTCGCCACGGCGACCTTTGGCCGGATTATCAACTCCGGTTGTTCCGGCGCGATGCCGGAGCGTTCAACGAGAAAAGTGTTCACGAATCCGTGGTGGTGGGAGGGCGGGTGGGTGTGCTTTCATCTCCTCTGGAACACTACAGTTATGAATCGCTTTTCGATTTCTTCCAAAGACAGGTGAAATACGCCAGGCTATCGGCGGAAGATTTATCTTCCAGCGGAGTGCAACCCGGCATAGCCGATTTCGTCATCCGCCCTCTCTGGCGTTTTTTCAAAAGCTATGTCTTGAAGATGGGCCTTCGCGATGGCGTTAGGGGGCTATGGGTATCAGTGGGTTCCGCTTATTATGTGTTCATGCGAGCCGCCTTTTTGTGGGAGCTGTGTCGAGGACGTGAACGTTCTTAGCGTTTTACATACGGGAGCCTCCCCGGGTATGGGCGAACAGGGGCGAGAAGTTCCGCAATTCTTTCAGCCGGGTGGCGAACCGATTCGCGAGGCGAACCAGGCGGGTGCGCCATTCGAGTTGGTTAAATTAACGCCTGGGTTGATTGCACGAGAGTGTCCCGGATGAGCCGCACCCGGGTTTATCTCCGACTCCTGAAATACTTGCGTCCCTACCGGTTTCGGTTCGGCGTCGCAGTCGCCTGCACAATCATTGTGGGTGGTCTGAACGCGTATCCCGCATACCTCGTTCAGCATGTCATCAATGATATTTTGATCTCGAAGC
>JAPPHK010000166.1 GCA_028820795.1 Nitrospinota bacterium
GTTCCTCGGGGCTGAGTTCGACCTGCTCGCCCACGTCTTCCTCGTCGATTTCCTCGGCCGCTTCGGGGTGTAGCATGTCGAGGGCTTCATCGTCGTCACCCTCCAGGTTCTGGCTTTCGATTTTCTCTAAAATTTCCTCAGGTATCTCCGAGAGGTCCTGATCCTCGCTCATCTGCGCGAGTTGTTCTTCGGTGAGATAGCGCTGGATGGCGTCGTAAATCCCGTTCGCGCAATCGAAAGCGGTTTTCGGGTCATCGGCGGCGCAGGCGCGGTCTATGAGCGGGATGAGCCTGTGAAAAATCTGAACGACTGCGGAATCGAACCAGGCCGCCGGCAAATCCCCGGGCCGCGAGGAGGGCAGGCCGGGCGTCTGCCCGATCCCGGCGAGATAGATCCCCCACTGGATCTGGAGAAACAGCGGCAGTTGTCCGCTCATCTGGTTGCGCTCGGCAGCCTCTATGGCCGGGAGGATGAAGGCCCTGAAATTCTTCTTGGTTCCGGGCAGCGATTCCGCGAGGCGGTTTTCGCACCGTGCATCCTCGAGCGTGTGCCATATGTGGAAAAGACCCGGCCTCTCGCGGTTCGCGAGCGCAGCGCGCCCGGCCCAGCGGAACGTACCGTGGATTTTGTGGGCCACCTCGATGAGCGTCATGCCCTTCTGGAACCTGAGGACGTGCTCGTCATTCAGGTCGCCGCCCAAGCGCGCCAGGGTTTGTTCGGGGTCTTCTACGTGAATGGCGTCTTCGCCGTTCTTCGCCTTGGGGCCGAAGTTCAGGGCGAGGTCGTAATCGTGCGCGGTCACCTGCGCGAGCGCTTCGAGACGGGCGCGTCGGCGTTCCATGCCTCATCTCCCGGCTAGAAGTGGTTGTCTACGATGTCCTCGAGCACTTTGGCGTCGAAAGAGTTGACCTTGCTGAAAATCGTCGAGACGGCGGCTTCCATGGGGTCGAACTGCGCAGCCATGCGCGCCCAGTCGATGAGGCGCCGGGTGCTGAACGTGCAGAACACCTTTTCGTTCTGCATGGCCTCTCGCACGTCGTGGCCCACGCGCACCATGCGCTTGATGAGTTCCTCGTCGCGGTTCCCGCTCTGCTGCATGATGACTTCGACTTCCGCGTCAAAGGGCAAGTAGTCCATCTTCACGGTGACGGGAAAGCGGTCCAGAAGCGCCTCGTTCAGGGGCTTGGTGCCGCCGTATCTGCGGTCCTCGTGCGGGTTCATGCTGGCGAAAAGCCTGAAATTCGGGTGGGGCTTGACGATGCGGCCGTCGTATTCGGATAAGACGATCATGCGGTCGTCGTCGAGCAGGCTGTGCAGGCAGAAGGCGATTTCGGGCAGGCACGCGTTGATCTCGTCGATGAGCAGCCAGTCGCCCGATTGCATGGCGTCGACCAGAATGCCGTTCACCCAGTAGGTGCCCTGTTCGTTGATCATCAGCTTGCCCACGAACTCATCGACCGTGGTCATGCCGTTCAGGTTCACGCGCCGGAAGCCGTTGTTCGTCATATGGGCGAGGTGGCGCACCGAGAGGGTCTTGCCGACGCCGGTCTCTCCCACGAGGAGGACGGGCAGGTTCCGACTCACCGCCCACGCGATGCGCTCGAGCGCGTCGCCCGCCGCGAGATAGAATTGCGCCGGGGGAACGAAGGAGTTCCCGTTGGTCTCGTTGATGTGGATTTCACTGCGCCCGATCCGGTAGGTTCCGTTCTCCACCGTCTCGGTCAAGATTTCGGTAGTCAATTCGCATACTCCATGGCTGAAACGCCGAACAGAAACATCATGATGGCCTCGAGCGCGCCACCGCCGATGGCGCGCGATTTGTCGGATATCGTGTGACAATGGGCGGAATCGGCCCTCGGGTCGACATCGCCCACCTTGAAGCCCGCCGGCACTTCGATGCCGTCTCTCAGAAGCCCGCGTAAAACGCCGTCGATGGCGGAGCGCACCTCCGCGCCGTCCACACGGGCGACGGCCTCTCCCGCGCCCACTACATCGCCGATACTGGCGATTGAGGTGAAGACGCCGGCATTCGGCGCGCGCAGCAGCCGCTCGGTCGTATAGCCGCCGATGGGGCCCGGAACGCCCGTGTCGGGTTTAGCGGCGCCTTCCAATATCACCCTCCCCAAGTCGTGTCCCCGCGAGGTCTCGATGACGGCGTGGCAATCTAGGCCCGCCGTGAATCCCGGCCCCAGACCGACGACGACCTCCGCGTCGTCGATGCGGGTGCCGAGGTTTCGCTTCGCCAGAATCGCATCCAGGACGACGGCGGGCCGGAGGTAAGCGATCACCTCGGCTTGCGGGTCCACCATCACCGGAATCGAACCCGCCTCCATGATGGCGCGCGCGCTCGCCGCTTTTTCTTCGGGCGTTTCGCCGTCCGCCCGCATGGAGGTTATTCCCTCCACCTTCCATTCATCGGCGTATAGACACTCTGCGAAAGAGACGGTGCGACGCACCATTGTGGGGTTCTCGATTTCGGTGATGACGACCGGAAAACCCGCTCGGTGAAGGCGGTGCGCCACGCCGGTGGCGAGGTCGCCGCCTCCCTTGATGAGCACGAGCGTCTCGGCGATGGCCCTGCGGCTGCACATCGCGTCTAATCTTCCACGAAGGCGATCGCGTCTATCTCGATGAGCCATTCGGGTTTCGCCAGGCCGCTCACGATCAGGAGAGTGCTCGCCGGGTACGGTTCGTTGAAGTACGTCTGTCGCACCTCCATGCATCCCGGGACATTCGCGGGGTCGGTGATATAGACGGTCAGGCGGATGATGTCCGCCATCCCGGCGCCCGCCGCCTCCAGCGCGGCCTTGATGTTCTCGTACACCTGCCGGGTCTGGCCCCTGATGTCGTCGCCACCGACCGTGTTGCCGTCCACGTCGACCGCCACCTGGCCCGCCAGCATGATGAGATGTCCGTTCGATACCTTCCAGCCCGTGGAATACGCTGCGACCGGTTTTACCTTCTCGGAGTTGATTTGTTGTTTCGCCATTGGGTTCTCCCTCTCGCACCTCATCAGAAAAGAAAAGTCATCTTTCCCGGAAACGGAAATCTAGCACGGGGTCGAACACGAGGCAACGCAAACGGGTGGATTTGTCGCGCGGCGTTGGGTAGTAAAGTACTTGGATTGAGCGCGTACGAGCGCCTCCGTCAATTGAGCGGAAAGGTGCGAAGTTTCGTGAAATGGGCTTGTTCATGTGATATCCTTCGCCCGGAAAGATGATCGAACCCACCAAGCCGGAATGAGGCATGCGGAGAAATTAGATGTTTCACCGGGAAAACAGAGAGAGGACCCATGGGGAAACAGCCGAAGTTCGATATGGACGAAGTATTGAGAAAAACGATGACCCAGTTCTGGCGTCACGGCTATTCGGCGACATCGATTAGCGATCTCGAGAAGGTAACCGGTCTTTTCCGGGGGAGTTTGTATCACGCGTTTGGCGACAAGCGTGAGATGTTCTTGCGCTCGCTCCACCGTTACGACCAACTCTACCGCGAAGCCCCTATCGAGGAACTGGAAAAGCATCCCTCGCCGCGGCAGGCGGTGTTGTCCGTGTTCGAGGAAGCCGCCTCGCAAGTGGTGGAAAATAGTTCGAGCGACGGTTGCCTCGAGGTAAATATCGCCTTGGAACTCGGGGCGCACGACCCGGAGGTGGCTTCGTTCGTGGCCGGCGCGTTCGCCGGTATGCAAAAGTTTCTGCGCGCTTCCATCGAGAGGGGCCAGGCCTGCGGAGAGATATGCCCCGAAGTTGCTCCGGACCAAACGGCGAAGTCTCTACTCGGCCTGTTCCTGGGTCTCAGGGTGTTGTCGCGCGTATCTCCGGATCAGAGCTTTCTGGAGTCCATCGTCGAACAGGCGGAAACCCTCGTGCCGCCTCCGACTCCGGTTTCGCAGCCTTCCTAGAGAGCATTTCGCGGGAGGTTTCTCCCAGAGGGACATTCCCGAACGATGCGGGAGTGATTCATATCTCTCGAGGCAGTAATCACTGCCTTCTTCATTCGGTATCGATCCGCAGGGTCACCGAGCGCGTGGGGCCGAAGGTGGGCATGTAGCACGAGTGCTTGCCGGCCCCGCCCGCAACGATCAAGAGCAAATCCTCGGGTCCGTCGAGAAGCGGGATATCGAAATCATCGTCGTCTTCGTGTTCGGCTATATCCTCGCCCCAGGTCTGCATCCCCCACATGGCGCCTCGCCTTAACAGGCGCACCGGCTTACGGGCGAGTTCGAAAATTCTTCCCTTCACGTCCGCTTTCGTGAGGCCGTCTCCCGCGATGGTCGCCGCGTGCTCGGGGCCTAGGGCGAGAACGGGTTCGCCGCGCAGGTAGAAATTGTTGCTCCCCATGACGGCCATGGTGTCGGCGGCGGTGGCGAGGATTCCCTTCGCCGTGTGGCTCACGTGATCGTTGATGTTGTGGGGCCCCTCGCAGCCCACGAGCGTAACGGCGCTCTCATCAGGCGCAAAGCCGCGCTCGACGTGCAGCGGCTCCCAGGGAGAGGCCGCCTCGTTCTCGGCGATGCAAAACGCGTATTTGGCGGGCGAGCCTTGCGTGGCGCGGTCCAGAACACCGGGACTCGCGCCGCCTACGTTCAGGAGCGTCAGGCGCATTGCGCGGCCGATCGTCGCGTTCGCCCGGTTTCCGGGTGCGAAGCAGCCATACTCGGCGTTCAAGCCGATTTCCTCGACAATCGGGCCGTTTACGATGATGAGGGGAGACACCGGGTGGGTCGTCGCCTGAATGGCGTGGAGCGAGAACTCGGGATCGAGCACCGCGCGGGCCGCGGCCACCAGAACGGGCATATACGCCGGGTGGCAGCCGGCCATCACGGCGTTCACGGCAAGGACTTCCGTTGTGATGACGCCCTGGCGGGGCGGCATGAGGCCGATTTCCGCATCAGGCGCCTGGCCTGCGCCTTCCACCATCCGGGCGACGCGCTCGGGCGTGGGGGGAACGACGGGCAGGCCGTCGCCCCAGCCTCTCGCCTCCAGCAGGCGCGCCATCGCCTCGGGCGTGTCGCGAACCTTCACGCGCTCGCTCTCAAACACGAGGTTTTCCTGAGAGTGATCGTTCATGCGGTATGCCCGCCTATGCGAAGAGCGCCTTGTGGCGCACCGTCTTGCGGGGCGGCACGTATTCGCGTTCCCGGTACTCTTTCCTGAGTGATTCGGCATCGCTCGTGAGGATGCGCCGCACCTCGTCCACAGCGCCGTTTCCCAGCGCGCGCGCCTCCTCGGGCGGGATGCCGCCCACCGGGTGCGGCACGACGACTATCGGGAGGCCGGGCATCCCCAGCGCCGTCCTCTCGTTCGCGCCCAGGGCCGAGAATTCACTCGAGCAGAACGTGGCCGTCGGAACGCCCGCTTTTTCCATCTCCACCGAGTCATGGATACTCCATGACGTGCAACTCCCTCAGTCGCCCACCGCGCAGACGGCCACGTCGACCTGATCGAGGAATTCTTCGAGGCGATCTTCGGGCAGGGTGGGGTTCGGCTTTCCCCAGCGGACGAAGCGCAGCGTTTCGTCCGCTTGCGCGAGAAGCTCCTCGATACGCTCCAGTAGGACGTCGGCGTTGGGCTTGTTGTTGTGGAAAAAGCCGATTCTGAGACCCCCCAGGTCTTCGGGCCGCTCCGCCAGGGGGTGGTCGCCCGCGCGGACGAAGGAGGTGGGTTTTACGATTTCAATCATCTGGCTCATCTCGAATCTCCGTAATGGGAAACTAAAACTACAAACTTAATATATTCTGGGCGATGACCATGCGCTGTATCTGGTTGGTCCCCTCGATAATCTGCAACTGCTTGGCGTCTCTCATGAAACGCTCCAGCGGGTGGTCTTTCATGTAGCCCGCGCCGCCGAGCACCTGAACCCCGTCCACGGCGGCCTTCATGGCGGCGTCGGTCGCGTAGCATTTCGCGGCGCAGATGAAATGCACGTGTTCTTTCCGGTAGCGCCCATTATCCACCATCGCAGCGGCGCGGTAAACGAGCAGACGGGCCGCTTCGGTTTCCATGAACATGTCGGCGAGCATGAACTGCACCGCCTGGAGTCGCGCGATGGGTTTTCCAAACGCCTCGCGCTCCCTTGCGTACTGCGATGCGTAGTCGAGACACCCCTGCGCCAGACCTACGCCCCGCGCGCCGATGGCGGGCCGCGCCTGGTTGAAGCCGAGCATGGCGGTCTTGAAGCCCAGGTCCTGTTCGCCGATCATGTTTTCGAGAGGCACGCGGGCATTTTCGAGAAATACTTCGCACGTCGGGATGCCCCGCATCCCCATCTTCCGCTCGTGTCGGCCCACACGGAATTCACCCCTGGGAACGATGAAAAAAGATATGCCCCTCGCCCCTTTATCGGGTTCCGTTTTCGCCGCCACTGTGATGAAATCCGCGACGCTCGAACCCGTGCAGTAGCATTTTGCGCCGTTGATGAGCCATGAATCACCGTCTCTCTCCGCCCTCGTGGATATGTTCGCGGCGTCCGACCCCGCGTGCGGCTCGGTGAGTGCGAAGGCGGGCCGCAAATCGCCCCGGGCGACGCCGGTGAGATAGGTTCGCTTCTGCGCCTCGCTTCCGCCAATGGCGATGGGCCGCGTGGCGAGCAGGTGGACGGAGAAGAAAAGGGGGGAGTTGGAGCAGAGTCGCGCCATCTGCTCGATGGCGACGCAGGTTTCCAGAATCCCGAGTCCCGCTCCGCCGTAGGCTTCGGGAACGTAGAGGCCGAGCAGGTCGTGGGATTTTAAGAGCTGAAAGACGTCCTCCGGATATTCGTTGTTCTCGTCGATCTCCGCAGCGCGTGGCGCGACGTGGCGACGGCTCAGTTCATACACCGTCTCGGCCAGCATCCGCTGGGCGGGCTTAAGTTCGAACGCGCTCCCGGCATCCGGAATTCCCGTCACCTCCTGCACGCTCCTAGAGGCCGAGCAGGTTCCGGGCGATGATCATCCGCTGAATCTGGCTCGTTCCCTCGACGATCTGGATTTGCTTGGCGTCGCGCATGAAGCGCTCGAGCGGGTGGTCTTTCATGTAGCCCGCCCCGCCGAGTACCTGGATGCTGTCTATCGCGCACTTCATCGCCATGTCGGCCGCGTAGGTCTTGGCCGTCGAAAAATACCGGGCGTTCTCTTTGCCGATTTGGCCCGCGTCCACGAGGGCGGCCGCGCGGTAGACGAGCAGCCGCGCCGCCTCGATGTCCATGAACATGTCCGCGAGCATGAACTGCACGGCCTGGTGCTGTGCGATGGGTTTTCCGAACGCCTCGCGCTCCTTGGCGTAGTTGGCCGCGTAGTCGAGGCAGCCCTGGGCCAGGCCCACCGCGCGCGAGCCGATAGCGGGTCGCATCTGGTTGAAGCCGATCATCGCGGTCTTGAAGCCACCGTTCAATTCGCCCACCTGGTTCTCGAGCGGGATGGCCACGTTGTCCAAATTGAGCATGCAGGTCGCGATGCCGCGCATCCCCATCTTGCGCTCGTGCTTGGCGATGCTGAAGCCCGGCGTGTCGGTAGGCACGATGTAGTAGGTGATACCGCGCGTGCCCGCGTGGGGGTCGGTCTTGGCGGCGACGGTGATGAAGTCCGCCTTGTCCGGCCCCGTGCAGAAGCACTTGGTGCCGTTGATGACCCACTCGTCGCCCTCCTTGACGGCGCGGGTGCGGATGTTGCCGGCGTCCGAACCCGCGTGGGGTTCGGTGAGGGCGTAGGAGCCCCTGAGCTCTCCTTTCGCGAGGCCCGTCATGTAGTGGTCTTTCTGCGCCTGCGTGCCGCTCAGGTCGATGACGCGGCTCGAGAGCATGTTGAGCACGATGAACAGCGGGGAATTCGAGCAGACGCGCGCGATCTCCTCGATGGCGACGCAGCCGCCCAGAAAGCCCATGCCCCCGCCCCCGTATTCCTCGGGGAAGAAGATGCCGAGCAGGCCGTGTTCTTTCTGGAGCTGGTAGATGTCTTCGGGGTATTCCTCGTTCTCGTCGATGTCGGCGGCCCGCGGGGCGATGTAGCGCTCCGAGAGTTCGCGGACCGTCTGGCGAAGCATCTTTTGCGTTTCGTCTAAATCGAATTGCAGCGTGGTTTCCGTTTGCAGACTCATTTCATGGCTCCAGCGGTTTGATTTTCGATGGGAATGCGATAGGCAAGTTGATAAAACCTTGTAAATATTATTCAATCAATAAGTTATGAGATAATATTGAAATAATTACATTAAATATACGCACTAACGGTAGATGTCTTTACGGTGCCCGATGTCGAGTATGGTGATTCTGGAGCCGCCCTCGAGAGTATACATAATACGGTAATCGCCCGATCGTATCCTGTATACATCGCTCGAAGTCCCGCGGACTCTCGTTCCTCCCTGCGCCTCGCCGTCCGCCAATCTGTCAGTCCTGTTCCTAATCTGCCGTTTCAGTTTTTGGGTCGGCAGTCTTTCGAGAGCACGAATCTCCCTTTCCGCGTACCGAATTTCGTACGGATTCACTACCTGGTGATGCGATCAAGGGTCTCGGTCAGTTTTTGTCCCGATACGAGTTTCTCATGCCCTTCCTCGATGTCTCTCAGAATTTTCTCGGCCATCTCGGCGTCGAGGGCGTCTTCGAACTCGCCGGTTTCCTCGTGATTGGCAGGGCCTTCCATCTTTTTCGCGACGTTCCGACCCATTCCGTTTCTCCTTGATGACGGGTATCCGCAATATAAATACATCGTTTTCGCTTTGTCAATTTTGCGTCAGTTGTCTCGATAGACGTTTGCGCCACCTTTCCGGCGCGCCCTTTGTCGATGATGCGCGCATTTGAATCATCCCGAAGTCATCCCCGAAGCGATTGCGCCTCAACGCTTTCGGGGGGAATAATGTCGCTGAATCCACATTTGATCCCTCTGGCGTGCGCCGCGCCTCTCGGTATGCGCCCCGCATCATCGAAGGAGTTTTAAAGATGGACCTCGTCATACGCGGTGGATACGTGATCGACCCTTCCCAAGGTCTCGAAGGGACGATGGACGTCGAGATCGTGCGCGGCCGCGTACGGAGAATCGCTCCGCACGTCGAGTTGAACGGCAGGCAGGCCCTGAACGCGCGCGGGAAAATCGTCACGCCCGGCCTCGTCGACCTCCACTGTCATTTTTATGAGGGATTCACGCACTACGGCGTCAACCTGGAGTCCGCCATGCTCTCGCGAGGGGTGACGACGGCGGTCGACACGGGCAGCGCCGGCGCGCAGACGTACCCGGGTTTTCAGGAATGGTTCCTGGCGAAAGCGCGCCCGACGGTGCGCGCGTATCTCAACATCTCCGAGGGCGGGCTCCTGATAGACGGCCTGGGCGAGAACATCGACATGCGCGCGCTGCGCGTGGACAGGGCGGTGGCGTGCTACCGGAAGCACCGGAAATACCTCATCGGCATGAAGGTGCGCTTAAGCAATGACGTGGTGGAGCGCAGCGGCTCGAAACCCCTGGACGCGGCGCTCGAGGCGGCGGAGTTTCTGAAAGTGCCCCTCATGGTGCACGTGGGCGACACGCCGTCCTCTTTGCCGAGCATCCTGAAGCGCCTCCGCACGGGCGACGTGCTCACGCACGCGTTTCACGGCCGCAGGGAGAACATACTCGATGGGAGAGGCCGGGTGCGCCGCGCCGTATGGGAGGCGCGGGACTCGGGCGTGCTGCTCGACGTCGCTCACGGGCGTTCGAGCTTCAGTTTCGAGATCATGGAACGAGCCATGGCGCAGGGCCTCATGCCGGGGAACCTGAGCACAGACCTCCATACGCACTGCATCCACGGCCCGGTGTATGACTTCCCCAGTCTCATGAGCAAGTTTCTGGCCTTGGGCTTTCCGCTCGCGGAAGTGGTCCGGCTCAGCACGCAGACGGCCGCCGAGTGGATTG
This sequence comes from Nitrospinota bacterium, assembly GCA_028820795.1. Classification (GTDB taxonomy): domain Bacteria; phylum UBA8248; class UBA8248; order UBA8248; family UBA8248; genus Bin107. The sequence goes on from JAPPHK010000166.1 coordinate 9,854, forward strand.
GCCTCAAAGGCGAGGTGGGGACGCTCAAGAAAGGCGCGCGAGGCGACGTCGCCGTGTTCCGGATGAAGGAAGGCGAATTCGTTTTCGAGGATTCCATGGGGGCGCGGCGCACGGGGAGGCGGATGCTCGAAGCGACGCACGTTGTCCTGGGTGGCAGGCTGCTCAGGCCATCGGGAACGGACAAGCGCAGGCTCACCGAGGTGGCGCGGAAGCCGAAATAATCGAAAAATTTCCGCTTCCAAGGGGTTGACTCATATAGGCTTGCGGGATTATCTTTAACCGCTTTTTTCGAGTGAAAGCGATACCTTCTCATTACAAAGGCGAGCAAAATGCGGACGTTTCTGACATTTGGCGAGGATTATGGCTATTTCGGCTTTATCACCGTCCGTCCGCGCGCCGATATGTGAAAACGAACGGCGGGCGGGCGGACAGCCTGGTCGCCACGGAGAATAGAGAAACACTCGCCGTGGGAGAGCCTCACGGCGATTTTTTTTTGGGAAGTGCGCTGAAAATTTCGAGAGGAAAAAGGAGATTCGTTTTGATTATCGTGATGAAACAGGGCGCGACGGATGAGGAAATACAAAAGGCCATCAACAGGATCAATGAACTCGGTTACAAGGAGCACGTCATCAAGGGCGTGGAACGCACCGTGATCGGGGCTATTGGTGATGAGCGGGGGAAATACATGTTGGAATCACTCGTTTCTTTGAATGGAGTGGAAAAAGCGATGCCGATTCTCAAGCCTTTCAAGCTGGCGAGTGCGGAGGGAAGGCCCGAGCGCAGCACATTGCCGATGGGCGAGGGGGTGGAGATCGGCGGGGATCAACTCATCATCGTCGGCGGGCCGTGCTCCGTGGAGAGCAGGAAGCAGATTATGGAGTCCGCCGACGTGGTGAAGGCGGGCGGCGGCCACGTGTTAAGGGGAGGCGCCTACAAGCCGCGCACCTCGCCGTACAGCTTCCAGGGCATGGCGGAGGAAGGCCTGAAACTCCTCGCCGAGGCGCGTGAGAGGACGGGTCTTCCCATCCAGACCGAAGTCATGGACTCCGAAGACATCGATGTGTGCTGTGAGTACGCGGACGTGCTCCAGATCGGCGCGCGCAACGTGCAGAACTTCTCGCTGCTCAAGAAAGTCGGGAAGACGAAGAAGACGATTTTCCTGAAGCGCGGCATGTCCACGACGATTGAGGAGTTCCTGATGTCGGCCGAATACATCATGAGCCAGGGGAACCCGAACGTCGTGCTGTGCGAGCGGGGGATACGCACCTTCGAAACGGCCACGCGCAACACGCTGGACATCACCGCCGTTCCCGTGCTCAAGGACATGACGCATTTGCCGGTCGTGGTGGATCCGAGCCATGCGGCAGGCGCCTGGAAATACGTCGCGCCCCTGGCGAAAGCGGCGGTGGCCGTCGGGGCGGACGGCCTGATGCTCGAGATGCACCCCGAACCGGAAAAGGCGATGAGCGACGGCCCGCAGTCGCTCAAACCCGGTAAATTCGTCTCCCTGATCGAGGAGCTCAAGGTTTTCGCAGAGGCCGTCGGAAGAACGTTGTAGGATGTCCGTTCTTTTCGTGTTCGTGGACGGCCTGGGAATCGCCCCGCAGGGGCCGGACAACCCGCTCACCCGCGTGAAGGAGCCTCCGCTGGGGCTTTTGTGCGGAAACGAGGCGCCGGGTTTCCGCCTCATCGAGGCGGACGCCTGCCTCGGCGTCGAGGGGGTTCCCCAGAGCGCGACGGGAGGCACGGCCTTGTTCACGGGCGTGAACGCTCCCAAGGCGGTGGGAAGACACGTTCAGGCCCTCCCGAATACGCAGTTGCGCCGAATTATCGCTCGAAACGGCCTTCTGAGGCGCGCCCGAGAGAGGGGAGTCAGCGTCGGGTTCGCCAACACGTATACGCCCCGGTTTTTCATGCGCGGCAGAAATCGTATCCGCTCCGTGACCACGGTGATGGCCGAGAGCGCGGGAATGCGGCTGAACCGCCTGGAGGACCTCATCGCGGGAAGGGCCGTCTATCGTGATTACACGAACGCGATTATCGCCGAACAGGGTCATGATGTGGCGAGGCTCGAACCCGAGGAGGCGGGCGGACGTCTCGGGAAGCTGGCGCGCGCGAAGGACTTGCTGCTCTATGAGTTTTTCCAGACCGATCACGTCGGACACCGCGGAACCACAAAAGATGCATTCGAGGTCCTGGCGGATTTGAACCGGTTCCTGCAGGCCGCGCTCCGGCATATCGACCCCGGTGTGGATACGTTCGTTCTGAGCAGTGATCACGGTAACGTGGAGGACATGGAAACGTCTGCGCACACAACGAACCCCGTTCCCATCCTGCTCTATGGCAAAGGCGCGGACGCTTTGCTCGCGGACGTTTCACGCCCGAACATTTGCCACGTAACGCCCCTGATTCTGTCCATCGTCTCATAAAGATTATTTGATGCGTCATTGGCGTACTTCATTTGGACGGAAAAAGGCGGTTCTCATTTCTCGAACATTGACTTTCGATCCGATTATGAAATAGACTCGGATCTCACAATTCGGGTCGTTTGTGTTGTTTTTTGCTGAACTGAGGCTCGCGATGGAGAATCTCGACCCGAGACTGATGGCGCAGATAGAAAAAGAGGGTGTTGGGCCTTTCTTGCGCCACATGCGCGAGGAAGCAGGCTTATCCCTGCGCTCGATTTCCGAGCATACGCGAATCCGAACATATTATCTCGAAAGTATCGAAAAGGGTGAATTCGATAAATTGCCGACGGGCCCGGTCGGCCTGGGTTTCATTCGCGCTTTTGCGGATTCGGTCGGTGCGGACAGCCAGGCTGTCGTCGCGAACTATAAGCGCGAAACGGCAGGCGGAGTTCCAGCGGACGAGTATGGGTTGGAATCCGAGACCCAGATATTGTTCAGTTCCCCGCCCCGGGCCAATCGATTCTCATCCGTCGCCACCTTCGCCTTCGTCTTGATTTTTCTTCTCGCCGGCGGCGGTATGCTATGGTTCATGAAGGGGCGGACGGAGCAGCTTGTTCCGGTTGGTTCGATTGTCGGCAGGATCAAGACGGCGGTTGCGCCCGTGGCGGAGAAGCTCCCTCGGCTGAATGGCGCAAATGAGAAAGCAAAAAACGAAGCTGCAGCGCGCGAAGAAACCGGCGACGTTGAAAAAGAAACCGGCGATGTTGAAAAGGAAGTTCCCGAACAGGTTCGCCCTCCCGTCTCGGCCGTAGATTCGGTAGATTCGGAAGAACCGCCGGTTTCAGATGAACAGGAAAAACCTTTTCCGGCTGAGGAGAAGCCACCGGTTCAGGTGAGTACCCCGGCCCGGGAGAGTCCTGTGGCCACCGATGGTTCCCGGACCCAGGAGAGTCCCCCCGCGCAAGAAAGTCCTCCGGTTCAAGCGCAGGCGCCACGCCCGGTTCAAGAGCCTCCTGCGCCTCGAGACGAACCCTCGGTACGAGAGAGTCCGCCGGCATCGCAAACCCCCTCGACTCAAGAGGGTGCTCCGGCCGAGCAGAAAGTCGCTCTCAACACGGCGCCGAATACTCAAACCCCACCGCAAGGGCAGCAGGCCCCGGCGGCTTCAATCGCAGTGAATCCGGCGCCGACAACACCGGCGACTCCTGAGGAACTCCCTTTGACGCTGAAGATTTTTGCGGCGGAAGACACGTGGCTGCGGATCGTGGTCGATGCGAAAAATACCGAAGAACTCCTCTTGCTGGCGGGCAACGAAAGAAACTGGAAGGCGTCGGAAAAATTCACTCTCACCGTGGGGAACATTGCGGGAACTCAGGTATCCTTGAACGGCGCGGAGATCGCGTTGCCCCGAAATTCTTCCAACGTGCTCAGGGATTTCGTCATTCCCAGGAAGTCTTTGAATTAAGGGTTTATCTGAAAGTTTACATGCCGTACGTGACGCTCCGACACATTTCATCGCCTGATGCGCTTCGAGCAGAAACCAGAAATTTCACATCATGAATGAATCCTTTTTATCGCTTCGGGGTCTCGATAGGGCCAGGCGGGTTCACTTGCGTGGCGCGAACGATGCGTCGATCGCCTGGTGGCTGGTCAGGATTGCGCAAGAACACCCCGGACCCGTTGTTTTCGTCGAAGAGGAGCAACGTCGCCTCGAAGTGATCAAGGCGAACATGAAGCTGTTCGTTGGCGCTTCGGGGGCGCGGGATTTGCCGGTGCTGGGTCTTCCGGCATGGGATGTGTATCCCTTCTCCCGGTTGTCTCCGTCCAGCGAAGTCGTCGGCGAGAGGATGTCCGCACTGCGGTTTTTACGCAGCGGAGAGCGAGGCGTCGTGCTGATGAGCGTATCGGCCTTGGGGACGAGAGTGCCTCCGCCCGAGCGGTTGGACGACGCCATCGTTCACTTGCGCGAAGGGATGGCGATTGAGCGCGACCCGTTCATCGGTTCGCTCGAATCGCTGATGTACGAAAGGAGGTCGTTGGTCGAATCTCCCGGAGAATATGCCGTGAGGGGCGGGATTATGGATTTTTTCTCCCCCCAGAACGTATATCCGACGCGCCTGGAGCTTCGCGGAGATGAACTCGATTCCCTGAGAAACTTCAATCCACAGACGCAGCGGAACCTGGAAACCCTGCAAAGCGTAGACGTATTTCCATCGAAAGAGATTGTTTTTTCGCCGGAGGAGGTGGAGAGGGGCCGCCGCGCCCTAATGGAAATCACCGCGCCGGAAACGAGCGAACGGATAGAGCGCCTTCTCGAATACCTCGATGCGGACGGACATTTTTCGGGCATGGAAGGTCTCGCGTCCATGTTCTTGTCCGGCTTGTCGACCTTTTTCGACGTGGCGCCCGGGAGTGCGATATGGATTTTGAACGAAGCGGAAAAATTCGATGAAGCGATAGAGAAGCTGTGGGACGAGGTGAACGAGGAGGCGCGCCTTGCGCCCGAGAGGGGCCTGGTTTCCTTCGCGCCCGAGAGGCTATGGCTCGCGCCTGATGAAATTCGCGAGGAACTATCCATATGGCCGCGTCTCGAGTTCGATTCGCTGGGGCTGGACGCCTCGCACCCAGAGGAGGGCATTGATGCGGGCGAGGTACTGCGAGCGGAGAACATCAACCCCTTCCGGGGGCGGGTGGAGGCGTTCGTCGACCAATTGCGCTCCTGGCGCCGGGAGGAGCAGAGCGTCGTCATCGTGGCGGAGGAGAAGACCCTCGCGCTGAGGATACAGGCGCTTTTGCGCGAGCATGAGGTGGGCGTGGAGATTTTGCCCGAGGGCGCTTCGCTCATGGGTGGGCGTCACGACGTCGTTCTGGCGGAAGGGAAACTGGCCGCCGGTTTCCGGCTGCCCGAGGAGCGCAGGGTGTTCTTTCGCGCGCAGGACCTGCTCGTCGGCGCTTTGGGCCGGGATTCACGGCGTCTTCCCCAATCGAAGCCCGGCGAGGGTTTTAAGGATTTGAACGAAGACGACCTCGTGGTGCACGTGGAGCACGGCGTCGGCCGCTACATGGGCACGCGCGTCATCGAGCACCGCGATGGGGAGAATGAATTTCTCACCCTCCAGTATGCGGGGGGCGACAAGCTCTACGTCCCGATGGACGATGTCGAGCGTATCCACAAATATCGTGGAGGGGGAGTCGCGCCGCCGCTCGACAGATTGGGCGGGAACCGATGGAACAAGACGAAGAACAACGTCAAGAAATCACTCCAGGGGATCGCTCGCGATCTGGTGCGGCTGTATTCAGAGCGGAGCGCCTCCCAGGGGTATGCTTTTTCGGCGGAAGGCGCGTTCGATCATGAAATATCCGCCGGCTTCGGGTTCGAGGAGACGCCCGATCAGGAACAGGCGATTCGCGTCGTGCTGGAGGATATGGAGCGCACCCGGCCGATGGACCGCCTCATCTGCGGGGACGTCGGCTACGGGAAGACGGAAGTGGCGCTCAGAGCCGCAGCCCGGGCGATTTCGGCGGGCAAGCAGGTTGCCGTCATCGTGCCGACGACGCTGCTTGCGCACCAGCATTGGGAAACCTTTCGCACGCGCTTCGAATCGCTGCCGGCTCGCGTGGAGATGCTCTCGCGCTTCAGAAGCAGAAAAGAGCAGGCCGAGGTGGTGGAGGGGCTTTCCGCCGGGCGGGTGGACATCGTCATCGGCACCCATCGATTGTTGCAAAAAGACGTGTCGTTTCGCGATTTGGGGCTTCTGGTCATCGACGAAGAGCATCGTTTCGGCGTCTCCCACAAGGAGAAGCTCAAGAAACTCCGCGTCAACGTGGACGTTCTGACCCTCACCGCCACGCCCATTCCCCGGACCCTGGAGATGGCGCTCTCCGGAACGCGCGATTTGAGCGTCATCGAAACGCCCCCACGCCACCGGGTCGCGCCGCGCACGTACATATCGCGCTTCAGCGAAAAACTCATCAAAGACGCCATCACCAAGGAGATCGACCGCGGCGGCCAGGTGTTTTTCGTGCACAACCGTGTGCAGAGCCTCCCCGCCATGCGGCGCCTTCTGCAAAAACTCGCGCCCGACGCGCGTATCCTGGTGGGCCACGGCCAGATGAAAGAGAGAGAACTCGAAGATGTGATGGAGCAGTTCGTGACCCGCCGGGCCGACGTGCTGCTGTGCACCACGATCATCGAAAGCGGTCTCGATATCCCCTCGGTGAACACGATCGTCATCAACCGGGCGGACACTTTCGGCATGGCGCAGCTCTACCAGTTGCGCGGACGGGTGGGGCGCGACAGGTTCCAGGCGCACGCCTATCTTCTGGTATCGGGCGCAGGCTCCCTGACGAAGCAGGCGAGAGAGCGGCTCCAGGCGCTCGAGGAGTTGAGCGAACTGGGAGCCGGCTTCAAGCTGGCCATGCGCGACCTGGAGATACGCGGCGCGGGCCACTTGCTCGGACATCGGCAATCGGGGCAAATCGCGGCCGTGGGGTTCGACATGTATTGCCGTCTCCTTGAAGAAGTCGTGCAGGAGGCCAAGGGGGAGACGGTCGAGCGGCGCGAGCCCGAGATCCTCGCGCCGGTGGCGGGTACGCTGCCTCCTGCATGGATTCCGGCCCAGGCCGAGCGTCTGGATGTCTATCGCCGAATCGCATCGGCGGAGTCGCCGCTAGAATTGAGGGAGTTGGGCGTGGAGCTCCAGGATAAATACGGGAAATTGCCGGCGCGCGCCCTCCATCTTCTGCAACTGGGGGAAATCCGCTTGCGCGCCCGCCTATGCGGAATCAAGTCTCTCCACGTTCGCGGCAAGGAGGCGAATCTGGAGATTTTTCCGGGCGATTATGAATTGACGGCCGCTTTTCTCGACATGCCCGGCATGGTGTTCACCGACGCCCATGCCTTCCGGGCGAGCATCAGCGGGCATTGGAATGAGGATTTTGACTTTCTCGTTCAAGTGCTGGATGCTCTGGAAGTGTGCAAGGTGCCTGAAGGCGAATTGGCGGCGGAAGAAGCATGAGGTTCTCATCATGGGAAACGAGAGGAGCGCGGGGCGTCTGATGCGGGGCGGACGAACCCGTCGGGCGTGGGTTTGTTGGGTGGTGCTGCTCGTCGCGGCGGGCTGTGATTCTACGCTTCAATCGGGAACCGGGAAAAAAGACACCCTGCTGGCGCAGGTGAACGGCGAGCCGATTACCCGGCAGGACGTGCGGGCGCATTTGATGACGCACGGGGAGCAGGAGATTGCGGAGAAGGCCGAAAAACCCATTCCCAGGGTCGTGCTGGATCAACTCGTGGAGAGACGCCTCCTGCTTCAACGATTCCGTGAGACGGGGGAATATGTGAGCGAGGGGAAAGTGAGGAACTTCGTCAAGTTCATACGCAGCCAATACGGTGAAGCGGATTTCAGCGCAATCATGAAAGAACAGGGGATCGACGAGGAGTCGTGGCTCAAGGCGATGCGCGAAACGCTCGAGATTGAACATCTGCTCGAAAGAGAAGTGTATTCGAAGCTGAAGGTCTCGGAATCGGAAATAGAGGCCTACTATAACCGAAACAAGGAAAAATTCCGGGCCGGAAGACGCTGGCGTGTTCGCCAAATCGTCGTCTCTTCGGCTAAAATAGCCGACAAGTTGCGAAAACTCGTTCTCGAGGGCAAGTCGTTCGCATCCTTGGCGCAAAAACATTCCACCGGTCCCGAGAGCAGCGTGGGCGGCGATTTGGGTTATTTTCAGCAAGGAGAATTGCCCGAGAACATCGAGAACGTGGTGGGATCATTGAAGTTGGGCGAGGTGAGTCGGGTCGTCAAGAGTCCGGCGGGTTTCCATCTCCTGGAGGTTTCCGAGAGGAGGATGCCGTTTCAAAAGACCCTGGCGTCCGTGAGAGAGGACATTCGAAAACAGTTGCTGGCCGAAAAGGGGCGCGCGAAACTCGAAGGCTGGCTCGGAGAACTCAAGAGAAATGCGAAAATCAAATACTACCGGGAAAATCTGGAAGTTGTCGGATAGGGCGAGGCGGTTTTTCGTTTCGGCGATTGCGCTTTGCGTCCTGGCGGGCGCGCCGACTCCGGCGATGCCCGCCGCCGTGACGATCGAAAGAATCATCGCGAAGATTGACGATGACATCATCATGCTTTCGGAGTTGCAGAATTTCGTGAAGCCGAGCGTCGACAAGCTGAAGAGAGATTACCGGGGCGAACAACTGAACCGGCGGATTCGCGAGATCGAACTCCAGGCGCTCGACGCCATGATCTTGAGCAAGCTCATCGTGAAGCGCGCCTCTGCTCTCAAGTTGAACGTCAGCGAAAAAGAAATCGAGAACGCGATCGCGGACATACTCCGCCGGAACAAGACGACGACGGCCGGATTGCGCGATTTTTTGTCGACGCAGGGAATCACGATGGAGAAATATCGCGAAGAGCTTCGCAAGAAGCTGCTGGAGCGAAAAGTCGAGAACATGGAAGTCGGTGTGCGCGTCTCGGTGGTGGAGCAGGAAATCGCGGATTATTACGACGCGCATTCCGACGACTACCGCGAGGCCGAAAGCCGGAGAGTGCGGCAGATTTTCTTTCCCGTAAGCAAGGGCGCCGGCGCTTCGGAAATCGAAGCGAAGCGCAAAATGGCGGACATCGCGTATCAGGAGGCAATGAAGCCAGGTGCTGATTTCGCCCGGGTGGCGGAGAGGCTTTCCGAAGGTCCCGCCCGGAGCCGCGGCGGCTCGTTGGGATCCGTGAAGAAGGGAGAGGTTTTTCCCGAACTCGAACAACTCATTTTCTCGACGGCGAAGGACGAGACGAGCAAACCGACGAGAACGAGAGTGGGTTTTCACGTCATCCACGTCGATGACGTGAAGCCGGGCAAGGTGATCACCCTCGACAGGGTGTCCGGCAAAATCCGCGACAAGATCTTCCGGGAGAAATTCGCCAAGAGGCGCCGCGAGTGGACAGCGGACCTCAAAAGAGCCGCTTTTCTGGAAATCAGCTACGACCCCGCTCCATCGCCCGGTGGCTTGTCTTCCGTGTTCAAGGACATCCGCGATCAAATCAGCTTCCGGCTCGTCGGAATCAAGCTCAAGGGGAAGGGGGGGCTGTTCGGGCAGGACAGGGTTTTGTGGGCCTATGGCGCGAACAGGGACAAGCCGCGCTGGAAATCGGACAGGGTGAAAGTGGGCGAAGGGTCCGAGGTGGGCAAAGACGCCATCGACTCCCTGGAGGCGGGGCACCGGTTGTTCGTGAATCCCGACCCTTCGGCGAACATCTATTTGTTCCGCTACGTGTATCTGCTGCCCGACTCCTACATCGGCGAAGTCAAGTTCGCGGACATGCTCAAGGCTTACTCGGAACAGTCGAGGAGCGAAGGAGGAAAAGCCAGGTCGAAAAAGATGTCCTTCGAGACGAACAACAAGGCCGCGCGGCTCGAGTTCGAGGTGGAGGTGCAGAAGACGCGCAGCATCGTGGCGGACCCCAAAGAAATCACCCAATGATGACGTAGCATGCGCCTCGACCAGTTTCTGCGCTACAGCCGCCTCATCAAGCGTCGCCCCCTGGCAAAGAGCCTGGCTGACGGGGGTGCGGTGGACATCGAGGGGAAAACGGCCAAAGCCTCCTCTCAGGTGGAAATCGGAGACGTACTGCGCATCAGGCTCGAGAGCAAGACCCTGCGCATCCGGGTAACCGGGGAGGCGAGGCGCAATTTGTCCAAAAAAGACGCCGCTGAACTCTTCGAGATTTTAGAAGAATCCGCTCATGTCCTCGATGAAAAGGAGGAACAACCGGACGCGCCGCTGGATTTCTTGAAGCGTTCCTGATTCCCTCTTGCTCTTTACGGGAAAGCCTGCTAGTTTCCGGGAAATAGCCCGGTTGCCTTTCGCCGGGTCCAGATAACATGGCGATTGATTCCCCTTTAATGTCGTCCCGTGAGGCGGCGAAGGAGGAAACCCGGATGCTTGGCATTATCTCGTCTATTCATCGAACTCCATGCCCACAGGGCATGGAGTTTTTTTTGCGCCCTTTTTTTCACGTGAAACCGCCCGAACACCGGATTTCGTCCCGATGATGCAACAACTCGACGCCGAACAGCTCAGGCGCACGTTGCGGCGCCTCTCGCATGAGATCATCGAGCGATCGGCCGATCTGTCGGACCTGGTGTTCATCGGCGTCCGCACGAGGGGCGTGCCCCTCGCGGAAAGGCTGGCGCGGGAGCTTCAGTCCCTGGTGGACGTGCATCCGCTCGTGGGAGCGCTCGACGTGACGCTCTACCGCGACGATCTGAATCAGGGCGGCGGTGTGAGGACCGGCCTCAAGAAAACGGACCTGCCCTTCTCCTGCGAGGGGAAAGACGTCGTTTTGGTCGACGACGTGCTCTACACGGGCCGCACGGCGCGCGCGGCGCTTGCCGCGCTCATGAGCTTCGGCCGGCCCCGCAGGGTGCGGCTCGCCATCCTGGTGGACCGGGGAGGACGCGAACTGCCCATCCGCGCCGATTTCGTGGGGAAGAACATCGAGGCGGTTCATCCCGAGGAGGTGCGGGTGCATCTGGAGGAAACCGACGGCCAGGACGCCGTTT
>JAPPHK010000039.1 GCA_028820795.1 Nitrospinota bacterium
CCGGACAACCCCTCCTCGGGGTTGTCCGGCCCTCCGTGGTTGTCCTTTTGCAGGATGATTGCAAGCAGGACAGGCACGGAGGCCTGTCCCTACAGGATCATCCCAGCGCCCCAAACCCTCATCCTGAGTAGGCGCTTGAGCGCCGTATCGAAGGATGGGGAGCGCATCTCTCCGTCGAGAGCGAATTTCGCCCTTCGATACGCGGCTTCGCCGCTACTCAGGGTGAGGCAGAGCGGTGGGCTACGCAGAACGAGGAGGGAGGGAATCCCGATCATCGAATTGTTCACCGTAGGGACAGGCCTCCGTGCCTGTCCTCACGAAGGACAACCACGGAGGGCAGGACAACCACGGAGGGTTGTCCCGCTACAAAACTATCGTTCACGAAACAGGGTTTTTCATCAACCCCGTTTCGGGCGGTATTTTTCGATTCGGAGAATACGAAGGAGGTTCGTCATGACGGTGCAGACCATCGCCATCATAAGCCCGGGAGAGCTGGGGAGCGCCGTGGGCGGCGTTTTGAGGGAAAACGGACTGGGTGCCGTCGCCTGCCTCTCGGGACGCAGCGCGCTCACGCGCGAGCGGGCCCTGGCGGCGGGTTTCCGGGACGTTCCGACGCTGGAAGTCTTATTGGAAGAGGCGGACCTGGTGCTCTCCATCATGCCGCCCGCCAGCGCGGTGGATATGGCTCGGCAAGTCGCCGCGGCCATGAAGGCCACCGGCCATCGTCCTCCTTACGTCGATTGCAACGCCATATCGCCCGACTCCAGCCGCCGGGCCGGGAAATTCATCGCGCAAGCCGGCGGGGCGTACATCGACGGCGGGATCATCGTCGGCCCGCCGCCCTGGGAGGGGAGGATTCCGGTTTTCTACGTCAGCGGCGAACGGACCGAGCCGATTGTCGAACTGGACGGAAAAGGCATCTCCGTGCGCGTCGTCGGGAGCGAAGTCGGCCGCGCATCGGGCCTCAAGATGTGCTCCGCCGCACTCAGAAAAGGGACCCTCGCGCTCCAGACCGCCGTTCTCATCGCCGCCGAGGCGATGGGGCTGGGCGAGGCGTTCGAAAGGGAGATGCTCGGCAGCCGCGAGGCCCTGTACCGCGAGATGGAATCGGGAACGCGGCGTCTCCCCTCCGTGGCGGCGCGCTACATCGGCGAGATGGAGGAGATTGCCGCGGCCTTCGCCTCCGTCGGCGTCACGCCGAAGTTTCACCAGGGCGCCCATGACGTCTACCGGCTCCTCGCCGGGACGCCGTTCGCCGTCGAGACCCCGGATACGATAGACGGCGGCCGCACCCTGAGAGAAGCGGCGGAGACCTATCTGAATCACCTGCCGATGAAATGATGGCGCCGAATCCGGCGCATCAGGGCTATCCCCGTCGACGACTCTCGTAACGTGTGAACATCCTTTGTCGTTCGTTCGCGTGAAACCCGCATCGGTCGCGTTGGAACTCCCCTCCCGGTCGGCGAACGCTCGCTCATTGGGGCTGTTGAAAAACCCCAGAGAGGGAGGGTATGCCGTCATTCCGGTGTCGGAGCCGACCGAGGAGAGAGGGTTCGGCGGAATCCATTTTTCCGCCTTTTGCCTTTCGTCGAGGCTCCCGCGCATCGGCGGGGAAGGAAATGCCGCTGTGTATCCGCCTGCATCCGCGAATGGATTCCGGCTTTCGCCGGAATGACGATCAAAAGCGAAGAGCAAAACCACCTTCCCGCATTGGGCGGTGCTCTTTGGGGCATCATACCCCTGCAAGGATTTTTTCAACGGCCCCGCATTGGGTTTGCTGAAAAAGTCCCCGGAAGCAGGTCCGCCCCTACGGTTGTCATTCGGAGGGTTGTGTAGTAGCCCGTATACCTGCGGCCCGCCTGCCGCGAGCCGGAAGGGTCGCATATATGTCGGACATATCTGTCCGACCTGCAATGACTTTTTCAAACGGCCCCGCATTGGTCGCGTTTGACCACGCAATTCCCCGCATTCGCGGCGAGAGACCCTACCGGGCGCGCGCGTATATTATGGCCGCCTTCTCGTGAGCGGGAAGGCGCCGCGCGTCGGGCGGCATCGCGGCGCGCAATCGGCGCAGGATTCCCGCTCCCCGTTTCAGCGGGGCGCTTTCGGGGCGGTGACGGCGCGGGAGTCGCGTCGACGGCGCCATCGCCCAGACGGCGGGTGAGCCGGGCGGGCGATGGCCGTTCACGCGAAATCCTCGAATTCCCGAGAAATTTGATAATTCGATAAAATAAGATAAATTCACGTGGTTATTCGATAAATTCACGATGTTTTTCTGAAAATCCGCGCCCGCTCCGACCGCCTCGAAAAGAGGTCAGGTATCTCTCGCAAATCATTGTATTTTATACAGATGAATAATATCTACAAGAGTGGCGGGCGAGGGGCTGGCCCGAGGGGCCTCTCTCGCGTAGAATGTGGCTCACAGGGGCATCGCCAGCCGTAAAGTGTTGAATAATATATCTTTGGGAGGTTTCGCGCCATGCTCGAGGGCAAGAAGATCATCGTCACGGGAGGAGGAAGCGGCATCGGCCGCGCCACGTGCGTTCTCGCCGCCGCCGAAGGAGCGGACGTCGCCGTGGCGGACATCAACCCCGAAACCGCCGCCGAGACGGTCTCCATGGTTGAAAAACAAGGCGTTGAGGCGATCCTGATCGAGATGGATACCTCGAAAAAAGCGGACGCCGAGCGCATGGCGGCGGAGGCCGTGGACGCCTTCGGGACGATTGACGGCCTCGTCTGCTGCGCGATAAAGCTCGTGCCCGGAAAGCTCGAAGACCTGCCCGAAGCCGATTGGGACATGGTGATGGACATCGGTCTCAAGGGCTATTTCCTCTGCGCGCAGGCGGCGGGGCGGGTGATGCTGGAAAAGGGGAACGGAGCAATCGTTTTCGTCTCCTCCATCGGCGGAATGCAGACCTACCCCCTCGCCGGCGCATACAGCATATGCAAATCGGGGGCGATCATGCTCAGCAAGCTATTCGGCGTGGAATGGGGCGACCGCGGCGTTCGCGCGAACACCGTCTCGCCGGGCCAGGTGAGAACCCCGATGACCGAAGCCATGTTCCAGGACCCCGAGATCGCGGCGGGCCGCGCCGCCGTCGTGCCGATGGGCCGCGTGGCGGCGCCAGAGGATATCGCGGAGGGATGCGTGTTCCTGCTGTCGGAGCGGGCGAGGTACATCACGGCGGCGAACCTGCCCATCGACGGGGGGCAGGTGGAGAGCAAGATGATTCATACGCCCGGGCGAAACTGGGGCGGCAGGGAAATCGCGTATAATACGACTTGAGAGGAGATTCCGAATGGGCCGTTTCGATGGAAATGTCTGTATCGTCGCCGGAGGCGCCCGGGGCATCGGCGCCAAGACATGTGAAATGTACGTGGAGCAGGGCGGGCGCGTTCTCATCGGAGACGTGAACGAAGAGTTGGGCGTCGAACTGGAAGCCAAGCTGGGCAGGGACAAAGCGGTGTTTCAAATACTCGACGTGACGGATGAGGGGTCCTGTCAGGCGGCGGTGGAGCGCGCGGTGGGCGAGTTCGGCGGCCTGAACCACCTCGTGAACTGCGCCATCAAGATGGACCCCGCGCCTCTGGTCGATCTGCCTCTGGCGAGCTGGAAAATGGTGCTGGACGTGGGTCTTACGGGCATGTTCCTGATGTGCCAGGCGGCGGGCCGCTGGCTGATAGAGAACGAAAGGCCGGGCGTCATGGTGAATCTGTCGTCGAACGCGGGCGTTCAGCCTTACGGGATGTCGGGCGCGTACAGCACGGTGAAGGCGGGCATCATCATGCTCTCCAAGCAGTTGGGCATCGAATGGGCGCGCAAGGGAATTCGCGTGAACGCCGTATGCCCCGGCCATACGGAAACGCCGCTGACCGCCTATCTACAAGACCCCGAGATCAAAAAAGGCAGAAGCGACGTGACGCCGCTTGGGCGCGTGGGCCAGCCGGTGGATATCGCGCACGGCATTTTGTTCCTGCTGTCCGAGGAATCCGACTGGATTACGGCATCGCGTCTCGATATCGACGGCGGCATCCTGAACAGCGTCTACAACCACATGCCGGGCAGGAGGTGGGATTAAAAACGAATGATTGAGAAATTGGGCGCGCCCTGCTAGGCTGTTTCCATTGTTTGACCGCCCTTGATGCGAGGCCGCATTGAACACAGCGTCAACTTTGTTCCGCTTTGCTTGCTTTTCCTCCATCATCCTAGCGGGGGCATTCATGATACGCGTCCCCGGTTCGTTGCCGCCCATCGTGCGTGGCGCCGTAGGAGCCTCCGCCATCACCGCCGCTGTCGTTTTAAGTCCATCGATTGCGGAAGCCAGACGTTTCGGCGGGGGCCGTTCTTTCGGTGGATTCGGTCGCATGCGCTCCTTCGGCGCGCGTTCTTTTTCGAGACGAAGCTATGGCCGGGGCTACAGCCGAGGGTTCTCAGGACGGCGGGGATTGGGTGGCTTCGGCATGGGAATGGGTTTGGGAATGCTGGGGGGATGGGGATTTGGCGGGTTTGGTCTTTTCGGTCTTGGCCGGATGCTACTCTTTCCGCTCCTCTTGATGTTCATTTTGAGAATGATGTCTCGCCGTTGAATTAGCCTTCACTGAACAAGGAGTTTCACTCATGAAAAAATTCGCGATTGCAGCCGTTTTGAGTCTTGCTATGCCCGCCGTGGCTCTTGCCCAGGGTGAGGCTCGTATGGGGATTGGAACGGGCCTGTTTCTTTCGATTGTGTATGGGCTGGTCGGCATCGCATTATTGATGATCGGGTACAAGATTTTCGAGTGGATTACGCCATTCTCGGTGAACGACGCGCTATCGAAAGATCAGAACAGAGCTGTCGGTATAGTTGTGGGCGCGATTTTCATAGGCGTGGCGCTCATCGTCGCTGCTGCATTGGGGTAGTTGGGAGGAAATGTTGTTGCCCTTTCGGCCCTTGTGTAGAAAGTCTCAGACCGAGTTTGAACTAGCGGGCCTGAAGTTATGACAGAAATCAAAGAAAAAGCGGATTTCAAAATATCGCTTGCGGATCCGCTTTTTTTCTCTTTGCAGGGAGAGGGTGCGACTATCGGCCGGCCTTCCGTTTTTATTCGTCTCATGGGTTGCTCGGTCGGATGTGTCTGGTGCGACACGAAGTATTCCTGGTCGGGGCCTCCGGTGGAAGAGAAAACGATTGCGGAAATTCTGGATTTTTGTGAGAAACACGAAGGCGCTCAGGTGGTGGTGACGGGGGGAGAACCTCTGGAATCCTCGCAATTCCCAACGCTTATCGAGGAACTTCATGGTGCGGGCTTAAGGGTGGAGGTGGAAACGGCGGGTCACATACCGCCGTCTGAAGATGTCCTCGAACGGGTGAATCAGTGGAACGTATCGCCCAAACTGAAATCGGCCCAAATTTCAGAGGAAAAACTACCGAAAACCCTCGCCTGGCTGCGCCGGGCAAAGGAACCCTATCTCAAATTCGTGGTTCATCGGGCGGAGGAACTCGATGAAGTCGAGAATGTCCTCGATAAGTATAGCCTCGGTGGTTTTCCGCGGAATCGCATTATCATCTCGCCTGGGGGCAAAACGCGCGAGCAGATGGAACATAGGTTGTTCGCCCTGGCGGAGGCTTCGATGAATCGAGGTTTTCGCTTCACTCCCAGGCTGCACGTCATGCTGTGGGGGGACAAGCGCGGGGTGTAGCTTCAGGCAACCAAGGGATTTGATACTAACCGTTGCAAAGAAAACGCCCTCCGGATGCTGCCGGAGGGCGTTTTAAGATTTAGTTAAGGAATTTAGGCCGGAAGAGCAATTCCTTCCTCCTCTGTAAGCCTGTCCCAATTCGCCTCGGTTCGTTTTTTGAGCTCATCCATGAACTCACGCGTGATGAAACTGGGCATTTTGACGTTCTCGTTCACCCTTTCATACACTTGGGAGGGAACGTCGTATTCCTCATCGGTATAGCCCACTTTTTTCTCCAGCAAACGCCCTCTTAGGTAAGAACGTCGAATCGCCTGATTCACGTCATCTTCCGTCAACGACATGCCGAACATGTCGTTCAGGCTGTCGACGATATTATCGTTGGGTACGCCAGCGAATTTGCAGGTGCCGATGAGGTCATCCCTCGTATAGTAGATGCCGTTCAGGATGGCGTTTTCCCAGTAATCGATATCCGTTTGCTGACCATCCAGGATGAGAAGCAAGAACGTACGCATGCTCATGTGGCCGCCTGCCAGCGCCCAGGGGTAGCCAGGATTGGTTTCGGGCAGGTAGGCCGGATATTCGAGGCCCTTGCCCTGCATGGCGAAGGAGAGGTCGCCGCATTGCTGGGCCAGGCGCATCGTGCCCTGGGCCAGTTCTTCGCACTCGCCCGCCGCTGCTTTTCTGATCAAATCCTCCATCTTTTTGGCGTCGCCGAAGCGGATGCCTTCGAGCACGGGTTTGTCGGGGTTTCTTTCGTTCCACTCCATGGCGTAGCTGAAGGTAGCACCCAGGCTGATGGCGTCGTAGCCCATGCGGTCGCCCAACTCCACGAGTTCGAGGGATTCTTCCGCATCGTATACGCCACAGTTCGCCGTGATGAGGTCGAGGGGCTCATAGTCGAATTTGACCCTGAATTTTCCTTTTTTCGCCTTTCTGCCTTCGGCCGTCTCTCCCTCGGGCCTGTCGTAGATGTTTTTGTGACACGCGATGCCGCATTTGAAGCAGGACTCATCCTTGATGACGTAGGGTTCTTCAAAGCTGCCGCGGTATAGTTGAACGGCGTCATCATTCCCAGGCGCCCAGAAGTTTCTCTCTGGCAGACAGCCCATGGGGTGAAGGCCCGCGATATTCCGCCAGGTTCCGCCGCCGCCATCAGCCTTATAGGCATCACGGTAGTTTTTGGAGCCGGCCCCCCGGGAAATTACCTTGTTCGCCTCTTTGACGATGTTCGTTACAGCTGTTTTGTCATCGGGAGCTTGCGCGACGATAGCGATGAGGTTTTTGGAGCCCATCACGCCGCCGAAGCCGCCCCTTCCGCAAAATCTGGGCTTGCATTCTCTCGTTTTGAGCTGGTTTTCCGTGCTCAAGACGATGGACGCCATGCGGTTCGTTTCGTAATTCTCCCCCGGTGGACCGATGACGGCGAAGTGCGCGTCGTCGTACTCATCTGCGAGCGTCATCATTTTTTCGTGTGAATCCATGCCCAGGAGGGGTGAGGCGTCCACGAGTTCCAGGCTTGCCGGACCGCCGAGAGTATCACTCTTGATCACCAGTGTGACGGGCTTCTCACTCCTGCCGGTGAAAATGATTTCGTCTATGCCCGCACAGGCCACCTTGGTTCCGAATTTACCCGAGCCTGCCGAGTACATGGCAGAAGGCGCCCCGGCCAGCGTGCTCTTGAGCGGACTGTACCCGCCAAAGAACGTCCTCAGTCCCGTCATCAGGTTCGTGCCCGAGAAGCATCCCAGCTCCATAACGAGAGGGGCGGAAGGGGCGTAGGGATCTGAAACGTCGTGGTGGGAGAGGATTTTGAAAAGCCTGCCGATACCGCCCAGAAAATCTTCCAAATCCTCACATGATTTTTCCTTGATCGTGATGTTTCCACTGGCGAGATCAACAGTAGCGCTTCTGTACTTGTAATCAGTTGCCGAGTTGTACCCGTTTTTGGCGTCTGTCCACATTTGTTATGCTTACCTCCGATGGATATGTCACGTGGGATTCTGGAGTCGTATTATTCGCAAATTGATTGTTTTTCTCAGTCCCTGATTATTCCGTGTTTTGCCTGGTTGGGCAAGCGGGCGGGGTGGCAAGGCTTTAGAAAGCTACAGGTTCTTGAAATTCTCCGAAGACACCGCGCAGTACATCCGTGATCTCCCCGATAGTCGCATATGCTTCCACCGCCTCGGAAATAGACTCCATTAGATTTTCATCGCCCCTGGCGGCATCTTCAAGGCGTCTGAGACTTTGCTCCGCCTGCGAAGTGTCTCGCTCTTTCTTCAATTTTTTCAATTGTATCTTCTGGCGTTCTTCGAGTTCAGTGTCAATCGCAAATATCTCTTGCGGGGGAGGTTCCTCCCGCACATATTTATTCACACCGACAATAGTCTGCTCTTCTGCATCCACCGCTTTTTGCCAACGGAAAGCACTTTCTGCTATCCATTTTTGAACCACGCCCCGCTGGATGCACTCGACCATGCCGCCTCGTTCTTCCACCTCTTCGATGATTTGCGCCATTCCATCTTCCATCCGAGCAGTCAAATTTTCTAAATAATATGAGCCGCCGAATGGGTCGGCCACATCGGGTACGCCGCTTTCGTGGGCGATGATCTGCTGGGTGCGCAGTGCGAGAAGGGCGCTCTCTTCGGTCGGCAAAGCCAGCGCTTCATCATACGCACAAGTGAAAATTGTTTGGGCGCCACCGAGAACGGCGGACAGGGCCTCGTAGGTGACTCGGACGATATTGTTCTCGGGTTCTTGCGCGGTGAGCGTGCTGCCGCCGCAGACGACACCGAAACGGAAAAGCCAGCTTCTCTCGTCTTTGGCGCCAAAGCGCTCACGCATGATTTTTGACCAGAGCGTCCGCATGGCTCTGTACTTGGCGATTTCTTCGAAAAAATCCATGTGGGTATAGAAATAAAAACTGAGCCTGGGAGCGAATTCGTCGATATCAAGGCCACGTTCCAGACACCTTTCCACATAAACAATAGCGTCCGCCAGGGTAAAGCCGCCTTCCTGGACAGCGGTTGCGCCTGCGTCTCTGAAATGAGCGCCCGCAGCGCTGATGGTGTTGAACCTAGGTGTGTTTTTCACGCCGTATTCAACGGTATCGACGATCAGCCTCAGGGATGGCTCGGGCGGGAATATCCATGTTCCGCGAGAAACGTATTCTTTCAGAATGTCGTTCTGGATGGTGCCGGTAAGATGAGCGGGGGAAACACCTTGTTTCTTTCCGACAGCGACGTACATGGCGTAGAGAATGGCGGCAGTAGAGTTGATGGTGAAGGATGTGCTGATCTTATCGAGCGGGATGCCTTGAAAAATGATTTCCATATCCGCCAGCGAGTCGATGGCCACGCCGACTTTGCCGACTTCGCCGGCTGATTTTTCATTGTCGCTGTTGAGTCCAAGTTGGGTCGGTAGATCGAGCGCGACGGATAGACCGGTGTTTCCCTCATCGAGCAGGAAATGGTATCGCTGGTTCGTTTCCTCTGCGGTTCCGAAACCTGAATACTGGCGCATCGTCCACAGGCGTTTTCTGAACATTTCGGGGTGAATGCCGCGCGTTAGAGGATATTCGCCTGGTTTGCCCGGGGAATAGTCCTGAGGCATACCTCCAGGGCCGTAGGCACTTTCCACTTCAAGGCCTGAGCGGGTTTTTATCTGCGGGGGTTCTTTTTCCATTTCGCGGTTATCTTCCCTTGAATACGGGGCTTCGCTTTTCAAAAAACGCTTTTACCGCCTCATCATGATCTTCCGACACCCAAAGATCCGCAAATAGCGACGATTCCAAACCCGTCGTTTCATCCAGTGTATTTTCTAATCCGAACAAGAGCAATTCCTTCAATGAGCGGATGGCTCCCGGCGCGCTTTTAGAAATTTCCTTCACCATTGCCTTGGCGACTCGAAGACCGTCCCCTTTGGGTACGATGGCGTTTGCGAGTCCCATCTTTAGCGCATCTTCCGGGCTCAGTTCTTTGCATGTGGTCAACAGTTCCAACGCTCGCCCATAGCCAATTGTGCGGAGGAGACGTCCCCCGCCTCCCCAGCCCGTCATGAGACCCACACGAGCTTGCTTGAAACTCATGTAGGCGTGCTCCTCGATGACCCGCATGTCACAGGCCATGGCGATTTCAGTCCCTCCGCCCAAGGCGTATCCATTCAAAACGGCGATAACAGGCACCGGCAACGCAGACAGCCTCCTCAGGATTTCCTGCATGCGCGTGCTCATGCCCATCCCCGCCTCGTGAGATTCAAAGGATTGGAGCCATTTCAAGTCGCCGCCAGAGCAGAATGCTTCTTCGCCCATGCCCGTGAGGATGACGGCTCTCAGTTCGCGAGATGCCTCGAGACTGTCGAGGGCGTCGGAGAGTCCTTGCATGATTTCTTCGTTGATAGCGTTACGAACGTCTTTTCTGTTGAACTTCAGTGTGGAGAGTGCCCCATCGACTTCATGAATAAGATCTGGCATGAGGCCTCCAGCGTATTTTGTATAGATGCGCCGAGGTGTTGTGTGAAACGCAAGATTTACCAGTATTTTTCGTAATGAATGTTTCCCTTCGTCCGCCCGTAGTCCATCGTGAAGCCGCGGTCTTCCATAATCTGAATGACGCCCGGCGCGCCTTCCGGCCATATCTTCTCGCCTTCACGAACTTTGGGAATGCCGATCATGTCTGGGTTTCCGCACAAGAACAAATGGGTGTTCGCGGGGTCCATCTTACGTCCAAGGTTTTCCTCGAACATGCCCGTAGCCAGATAATCCTGCACATATACCTTGTTGTTGATGGTATCCGCCTCACGGGTGGTGAGCGCGTGATATGTGAGTTGGGGAAATTTCTTCTCGAGTTCTCTGTAGAGGGGTTCGTAAGCGAGGTCGTTTTTGTATCGCACGACGTTGATGCTGGCGATTTGACCCTTGTAGCCTGTGCGAAGAAGCTCCCATATCATGTGATTGTGCGGCCCTTCTCCCGTCCCCGTTCCTGCGAAGACGACGAGAGAGTTTTCGTCATCACGAATGTCATTCATGCAATCGAGCGTGTATTCACCGGTAAATTTCTGGCCCATGTGAATGCGATTGCCGGGTTTTAGGAGGAAGAGTCTTGGAGTGAGCAGGGGTGCGGGCTCGCCATCCACGCCGATGACCATGACGATGTAAAATTCCAGGAAATCCAAATCATCGGGAGGATATAATTCTCCATTTCCGTTGACTACTGGATGAGACACGGAATAGGCGCGCCTGCCCAATCGCCTGATTCTCTTTTCGTCGAGTTCTTTCTCCTTGACGGCGTCTTCGTGGCGAGGTTCCCAGTTGCCCAGGCCCAACGTCGTATACTGTCCCGATTTGTATTCGGGAAAATCGAAATCGGGTTTAACGCGAAAGCATGCGAGCGTCTCGTGCTGCCAGACGATATCGACGATTGTGGAGTTGTAATGTTTTTCCCTTAACTCTTGTTTTGATGCATCATCAAGCATTCATTTCCTCATCGGATGTATGAATCATTCTAAGATAGTGCATTACAGCCCAACCGCAGGCGAATACTACCCAATTCACTTGAGAAGAGATAGCCTTGAGCGGCAATTATTTTAGATATTTATATCGAGATCGCCTCGAATGATACCGCATAGTGAAATCCGGCGTGTTTCCCTGTTTCGACGGCTGCCTGGGTGAGGAAACCGACAGGGTCGAACCCTTGTGCGAGATTGTCAAGATAGAGTTGATGCGCTTGTAAGGATTCGATTCCTTTCACGAGGTATTCCGAAACATCCACGGCATGTGTGGGTTCTGGAGAGCCGCTGAGCAAAACCATGCGAACGCCCGTCCAGGGTTCCAGCTCCTCGCCTAGTAGTTCGGGAAAAATCCAGCGGTTTCCCGCATCACGGCTCGCGTCCATCACACCATAGGCGAGCCAGCGGTGATCCGCCATGTTCAAGGGGCCGCCCGGCCAGGTGAGGTGGTGGGAAAGCGTGATCACGATTTCAGGCCGGTAGGTTCTGATTTTCCGGGTGAGGTCGCGTCTTAAATCCAGATTGTATTCAATGACTCCGTCCGTATAGCCCAGGAATTCGACCTTATCCACACCGACGATGGCGGCGCTTTTTATCTCTTCCTCTTCTCTCGCGGGGCCGGCTTCTTCCGGCGACATCTCGTCGATGCCCGCCTCGCCACTCGTCATAAGTATGTATGAGATTTCCTTGCCTTGCGCCGTCCACTTTGCGACCGCGCTCGATGCGCCGAATTCCATGTCATCGGGATGCGCCACGATGGCGAGTGCTCGCTGCCAATTTTCATCGAGAGCGGGTAGTTTGTCCGACATCATATTTTCACCTTTTTCACAAATATGGGGCTGCTCCAGGCCAATGCCCCGTCTTCTTGCATCAACCTGATGAAATAAGGGTTCCAGCCGTCATAAAAATCGCTTTCATCGACATCGAATGTGACGTTCGCGTAAGGATTCCCTGCCGTTGGGCTGATGCGCTGAATTTCCACCTGTTGGCGAACGCCGCCAGCCTCTACCACATACGGAACGGCGCCGATGTCATCAAGTTTTACCTCGAATGAGACGACGTCGGTTTTGAAAAAGAGCGTTGCGCCATCACCGCCCGAAAGGCGGAATTCGACACCGTCCGCATCACCGGTTGTGCGGCTCAGCCACCGGATGGTTTGTTCATTATCCGACTGTATGCCTTCTTCGAGGTTGTCCACTTGCCAGTTTCTGGGCTCTTCGATTCTCCCTTTGTCGACCCGCAAACTGCCGTGCCAGTGAGTCTGGCGGTTTCGCTGGTGTATGCGGGCTCCGCTCCAGGAGACCCGGAACCAGTCTGTATTTTGGGCGGTTGGATCTTTGGGGCGGTAAGAGAAGATAGTTTGCGAGGCGCGCTTCAATTCTATCGACTCGATACCGCATTCCCCCATGGCCCGGACTTTGAAAACAGGGGGGTCGGAGGATTCAAATTCCTCTCCCATGAAATGAGCACCAGACGAGAAAGAAAGTTGAATTTTCTTCCCCGTTGTTGCATAGACGCGCCTTGCCTGAATCGCTTCCCAAAGACTCTCGCGCGTGAGTTCTTTCGCATAGATGCAGGCGTAACCGCCATAAACACCGAAAATGGCCGCACCCGGGTAGCTGGCTCCCGGACGCCCTTTATGTCCATCGCTTCCGGCTGTGATGCCAATGCGCCAGCCCTTTTCCAGGGCTTCCTCCACGAACCATTCGAATCGACCCCAGGAAGAATATATCTCCATGACGCGCTCGAGTTCCGCATGGTGAAAATCCAGGCTCGCTCGCCTGCCCCCGATGTGGGGGACCAGGGTGACGTCCCGGCGGCCTTCCAAGGCGCCGTAGAGGTTATCGAGGGGGTATCTGTCTGTATCCTGATCGGACCAGTCTTCTAGTTGCCAATGACTGGTACGATGCAGAGGGCCGTCATCTCCAAGGTACATGACGTTCCTGTCACCGCCCATTCCCGTGACCGCGGACCATTCGACGCCCAGGAACGTAACGAATCGTCCCGGCTCGTTGTATTTCCTTGTGGCCGCTCGAATGACGTTCCAGGTATCATTTGTTACTTGAAAATCGTTCCCCTGATGACAGGAGAATTGCGCTCCGGCCATATCTCGGGCGAAAGCGAAGTAATCATCTGCTGTGTTTGTGCCTACGGTCTCTTCGCTCTGACCATGGAGGTCGCCCCAGAATGGACGCCATTGATGGGTTTTCTCCACGGCATGCACATAATTGCTGTATACAGGAGGGATATCACCTCCGGCGTCACCTCGTATGCGTCCCCATCTCCCTGGTTCCCAGCGTAAATTCTCCAGGCGGACGACGGCGGGCTCGCCACGCTTGAACTGAACAGTTCCGGGCAGCCCTTCGCAGCCTCCTCCCTCGGCAGTAAGCGAAACTTCCGCATCTATGCCGTGGCATGGATTCCCCCAGATATCCTCGAATTTCACCTGCATCCAGGAAGTTTCATCGGGTGCTTGTTCCGTCGCACCATGGATGACGAGGCGGGCGGGTTTTCCAGGGACAATGGAGAAGGTAGGCGTATCGGCAGCTTCGATGAAACGATTCGAACCGAAGCAATCTACGAAAAGCCTGAAGCGGAAATGTTTTTCGCAAAAGGTTTGAGCACGCGTACCGGCGCCGCTCCCGCTCGGGTCTCCCAGAACGATGGTTACCGTATCCCCTTCGGCCAGATAACTGTCAAACACATCGATGGCCAAGCCTTGCTGCCAGGGCCTGATGTTTGATTTCGGATCCCATCTTACCCTGAGGGAAGCGTCTCCACTCGTACTCACACTCGCATAGTGCGGCTCACCCGGCGTATCGGTTTGCGGCTTTGCCCAATCACTGGCGAAGCGGCGCGAGAGGACAATTGTGCCGCCATCGTCCACGCCGTATCTACCGACGTGGTAGGTAAGCTGCCATGTACCCCATGCGCCCGCTTCCACGTTCCCGGCAGGAGCGAGTTCACACCAGCCCACCCATTCGCGAACCCAGGATTCGCTCTTGCCGTGTCTGCCGTCTGGTGTCGTATCCATAATGCGTCAACTATTTTGCTGGTCGTTCCCAGGATGATGGAATGCTCGAATTTTGCTTACGTCTTGCGCCTTGGATGGTTCTCTGGTTTGGGGCAAGTGGTTTTTCAGGAAAATCAAAGCGAGCCGGATCGAGTCTTCTCTTTCCCGAGGAGTTCTCCTCCTGAGAACGAAATTGTGGCCGGTTCCCTCGTAAAGTTTCAATTGAGCATAGCCTGATTTCCTGGCTCGCAGCTTTTTCATCATCGTGAATGATTGCTGAACGGGTATGAGTCCATCCGCCACGCCATGAAACATTAAAGCCGAAGCTTTCGTGTTTTGTATTTTGTTGGCAGGACTGTGAAATTCCAGATAATTTTTCCAGCGCAGGAGATCCTCGGTCGCCAGCGCCAGAACCACTGAACTGATGCGTTTTTTGATGAGAGCCGCATAATCATAGGGACCATAATAGGCAACCACGGCCTTCACGACCGGAAGCGACGCGGCCGCACGAAACGCTTTGTCCGCGCCGAGTGAGAAGCCGATGAGACCGACCTTGTTGTGAATACAATGCACACTATTCGCAAAGGCGGAGACTGCTCGGTTGATGTCTTCATTCTGGCGTTCGAAATTCGATTTTCTTTGAACGAAAGGTGTTCTGAGACCTTCGAGGTCCACCTGGTGTACGGAGTAATAATTGATAACCAAGGATGAGAAACCATGGCTCGCAAGTTTTCGGGCGTAGCGGATGTAAGCCCGCCACCAACCGCCCTTTCCGTGGAGCAATACGACACATGGAAATTTCCCATCTTTCGAGGGACGCACCAGATAGCCCGTCATCGTGGCGTTTTCGATGCTCGATGGCAGTTCGACATAGTTCTCTTCGTAGTCGTAGCTTCCTGTAGGTGCAGGAGTCAGGTTTGAAGTTCGGGGCCGGGCGCAGCTCGTCACCATCAGTACTGTGAGGATGAAAAGCAAGAGATATCTGATGCGGATGAACTTGAAGAAGCGATGGATTATGCTAAGAAAGGATCGAATCATGCGAAACCCAGTTATTGCACGGCGACAAAAGAGTTGGCAGGTTCATACCACCTCTGAGAATAGTCCGGGCGGAGAATTTCGGCAACATCCCGGCGAAAACAGCTCATGCGAAGGAGAATTGAATGTCGGCTGTGATTGATTTTCTGCGATCGAAAAGGGAGCAGAGTCTCGAGGAACTCATCGAATACATCAAAATACCCTCCATCAGCACATTGGGTGTCGGTGTCGAGGAGGCGGCGGCGCATCTGGTGGAGTTGATGCGTAATGCAGGCATCGAGGCGAAGATTCTGCCGACCGAGGGCATCTCTCTCGTATATGGGGAGGTGCAGGGACCTCCGGACGCTTCGACCATGCTCATCTATGGCCATTATGACGTCCAGCCGGCCGATATGGCAGAAGGCTGGAAATCCGATCCATTCGACCCCTTGGTGCGAGATGGCCGCCTCTACGCACGTGGGTCGGGAGACAACAAGGGCCAACATTTCGCGCTAATCAAGGCGGTCGAGGCCTATCACCGGACGAATACAAAGATGCCCATCAACCTAAAGTTCCTGATAGAAGGTGAGGAGGAGATGGGTTCGCCCAATTTGAGAAAATTCATCCAGGCGAACAAGGAGTTGTTGAAAGCCGACATCGCCTGCTCATCCGATGGTTCTTTGCATCCCTCGGGCCGGCCGACGCTCTCGCTGGGCTGCAGGGGATTGCTCTATATCGAACTTGTCTCGCACGGCGTCGGAAAAGATCTTCATTCCGGGTCTTACGGCGGATCGGTCCCGAATCCATTCTGGCGCCTCATGGAAGCCGTGCAATGTCTGCGTGACGGTGAGGGCAGGGTGCGCGTGCCGGGATTTTACGAGGCTGTTCTCCCGGTCGGCGACGCGGACCAGGATGCTCTGCAGGGAATTCCCGACCCGGAGGCGAAGCTGCGGGCCGTGATTGGCGAGGGAGCCGACAGGATTCCGGATATTTCCGCTTTTTATTCGAACACGCTCACCCAGCCGAACTTGAACATCTGTGGATTCCAGGGGGGATATTCCCATGATGGTATGAAAACTGTCCTCCCGGGTTCCGCGAGCGCCAAGCTGGATTTCCGTCTTGTGGTGGAGCAGGACCCAGACAAGCTGTTTGATGATGTGTGTTCATTTTTGAAAGCTGAGGGTTTCGATGACATCGAAGTGCGCAAGATGGCCACGTTCGACGCCAGCAAAACATCGGCGGATAATCCCTATGTACAAATGGTGATCAAGGCCGTCGGCGGTTACGGGGTCGAACCCGTCATCTACCCGAACTTCGGCGGCAGCGTTCCCGACAGCATGTTCACGAGAGACTTAGGACTCCCGTCGGTCTGGTTTCCTCTCGCAAATGCGGATTCGAACGCCCATGCTCCAGATGAGAACATCGACGTGGAGATATTTCATCGTGGATGCGAGGTTGCGGCGACACTCATTGGGGGTTTCTCTTGAAGCATCCGCTCTGGACGATAGGTCATAGCAATCATAGCGCGGAGAAATTCCTGGACCTGCTGAGCAGCCACGGCATCGCGTGCGTGGTGGATGTGCGCAGCATTCCCTACAGCAGGAGAAATCCGCAGTTCAACAGAGAGAGAATGAGCCGGAGTCTCTCATCACGAGATATCGGATATGTCTGGGAGGGAGAGGCGTTGGGCGGGAAACGCGACATCAAGAAAAATCCTGAACTTTTTGACTCCAACGGGCGTATCGACTGGATGAAAGTAAAGCGTAGAGAAGATTTCCCCCGCGCCATGAAGCGTCTGAGAGTGCAGGTGGAAAAAGAATCGACGACGGTACTTTGCGCGGAGGAGAACCCGAGAAACTGTCATCGTCTGCATCTGATATCCGCAGCCTGGGCGGAGAGTTGCGGTGAAAACATATCGCACATCCGCGGCGACGGGCGCGTGGAGACTCATGCGCAAATCTCTCCCCAGCCCGAATTGTTTTGTTGATCATTCTCCCATACCCTGTCAGCAGGCGCTTTTTCGTGGCCAACGGACTTTCATCTACCCATATGAGGAATTCATGAATCATCCCATGCAGAAGAACCGCCTCGCACAGGAGACGAGCCCGTATCTACTGCAGCATCAATACAATCCGGTGCAGTGGTACCCCTGGGGCGAGGAGGCGCTCCGCAAGTCAAGAGAAGAAAACAAGCCCATTTTCTTGTCCGTCGGCTACTCTGCCTGTCATTGGTGCCATGTGATGGAGCATGAAAGCTTTGAGGATGAGGGAATTGCCGAAATCCTGAATGAGCATTTCGTCTCCATCAAGGTGGATCGGGAAGAGCGCCCTGATATTGACGGCATCTACATGGAAGCGGTGCAGATGATGACGGGCCAGGGCGGTTGGCCCATGAGTGTTTTTCTGCTCCCGGATTTGAGACCCTTCTTCGGGGGCACGTACTTTCCCCCGCATGACAAATGGGGAAGACCCGGCTTCAAAAGTGTGCTCTTGAGGCTGGCCGAGGTCTACCGGACGAGACAGGATGATTTGAATACGAACGCGGAGAGCATCACGGCGAATCTGCAGCAAATGGGGGTTGTTACACCTGCGAAGGGTGATTTGAAATTGGAGTGGATCGACCAGGCCGCTCACGAGCTGAAGGAACGATTCGACTCAACCTGGGGTGGATTCGGGAGTGCTCCCAAATTTCCGCCTTCCATGGCGCTGATGCTGTTATTGCGAAAATGGAAGCGTTCTCAAGAGCAGGAATTGCTGAAGATGGTCGAGATTACACTCCAAAGAATGGCGCTGGGCGGGATGTATGATCAACTCGGCGGCGGTTTTCACCGCTACAGCGTGGATGCTTATTGGCTAATTCCGCACTTCGAGAAAATGCTTTATGACAACGCTTTGCTGTCCAGAATCTACCTCGAAGCCTACCAGGCGACGGGAAGCGCGTTTTACCGCTCCGTCGTGGCGGATACGCTCGATTACGTTTTGCGCGAGATGACCAGTCCGGGCGGAGGATTCTATTCCGCGCAGGATGCCGACAGCGAAGGCGAGGAGGGCAAGTTCTTCGTATGGCGTCCAGAGGAGATAGAAGAAATTCTCGGCCAAGAAGAAGCGGATATATTCTGCCGGTTTTACAGCGTGACAGAGGAGGGGAACTTCGAAGGCAAGACCTCCGCCTTGTTCATTCAGAAGCCACCCCGCATTTTCTCCGAAGAGTTGGGAATCACGGAAGAGAAGCTCTTTGAAGTTTTGCAAAGAGGGCGCGCAAAACTCTTCGCCGTACGCGAGCGACGCGTGAAGCCGGGACTGGACGATAAAATTCTTACGAGCTGGAACGGGCTAATGATCGGTTCGATGGCTTTGGCGGGCCGGATTCTGGAACACCGCCCCTACGTGGAAGAAGCAGGCAAGGCGGCGGATTTCATTTTGGCCAACATGCGCGATGGGCGGGGCTTGCTGAGAAGCCACCGGGAAGGCGTGAGCAAGTTCAACGCATATCTGGACGATTATGCTTTTCTAATCCTGGGGCTGGTGGATTTGTACGAGGCGAGCTTCGAGCCCCGGTGGATTCGATCAGCCTCGGACTTGGCGCGAGAGATGATTTCTCGCTACTGGGATGACGAGGGTGGCGCATTCTTCTTTACGGCTCACGATCATGAACAACTCATTGTGCGGAAGAAGATGACGCAAGACGGCGCCGTTCCGAGCGGAAATTCCATGGCGGCGCTGGGCTTATTGAAGCTGGCGAAACTATCGGGCGAGGCGGAATTCGCAGAATATGGCGAGGCCGTTTTACGATCGTTTGGTGATTACTTGGGCCGCGTGCCGGCGGCCTTTCACATGATGCTTGTGGCGCTGGATTTTCATCTCGATTCCCCGGTGGAGGTGGCGATTGTCGGCGAGAAAAACGCAGAAGATACGCAAGCGGTACTCAGGGCAGTCGATTCCCGCTTCATTCCCAACAAGGTTTTGGCTCTGAAGTCCGATTCATCAGTCGTAGATGCGGACGCTACAGTCCCCCTTCTCGGTGATAAATCCATGGTGAACGGACAAGCCACTCTATTCTTATGTGAAAATTTCACATGCAAGGAGCCGCTCACGGACTTGGGGAAGATCGAAAAGGTGCTCGACAGGAATTGAATTGCTTATTTCGCCCGAACGATGAATGCCCCGTACCCATTGTGCTGCAACCTTAGCGCCAATTGCTTTGCTTTGCTCTCGCGACCCAGCCCTTTGATCTGCACGTGATAGTGGTCGTAGTTTCCATGCCAGCCGGGCCGGATTTCCGAGATTGTGCCGTTTCCATGAAAGTAATCGGCGAATTCTTGCGCCTTTGGTTTTTCCATAAAACCGCCCACCAGGATCATCCATTTCGGGTTTGGCTCCCGAGGAATGTAGATAGGCTCGACGTAGACTTCGGCGGTGCCTCTGCGCAGCATGCCGATTCTTCGGGCCGCCTCTTGAGAGAGGTCAATAACCCGGTTTATGAAAAAGGGACCCCGATCATTGATTCTCACTTGCACTTCCCGTCCGTCGTCTCTTCTGCGCACCCGCACAACAGAACCAAAAGGGAGGGTGCGGTGCGCGGCGGTGAGCGCGTGCATGTTGTAAGTTTCGCCGTTCGCCGTTTTGCGTCCGTGGTAGGGGTTTCCGTACCAAGAGGCGATGCCGTGTAAATCGTCCCCTTGAATGTCGTAACTCCTCGGCGTAGGCAGAAAGCCACATCCACTCAGAAGAATAGAAAATGCGAGACAAATGCGAAGACCCCCAAAGGGGACTACATATGAGGGATTGATTTTCGAATTCCTCGGGATATGTCTGGGGCGGATTTCGTTGCAGATGAGTCAATTATATCAGATTCACCTAGCGCTGCCAGATGGCTTATGAAATTTAAGGGGTTAACGCGGTCTCTTTCTAGTTCCGATACTTGGCGAACGTCTCGCCAATGCTCGCGCCTTTTTCCAGTTCCGCAGTAATTTTTTCTTCGATTTCCGCCAGTTCATCCATCTTGTCGATGACTTCTCCGAGTCTTTCTCTGGGGATGACGACTACGCCGTTGACATCGCCGAGAATGACGTCTCCCTGCCTTACCGTGACGCCCCCGCAATTGATCGGCTCTTCCACAGCAATGGGGACCGTATATCCGCCGCTGCCGTGAACCGACACCCCTCTGGCGAACACGGGAAACCCCATCTGGCGGTGTTCTTCGATGTCCCTCGCTCTTCCGTCGAGAACGACTCCGCCTAGTTTCATCACCTTCGCCCGTGTGGTCATCATCCCGCCCCAGTTGGCAGTAGTCACAGCGGGCGGGATGCTGATGACGACGATGCTTCCTTCGGGAGCCGCGTCGATGTGGTGCACCTCGCGTTTGGGCAGAGGTCCGCCGCCGGCCGGAACCATTCGAACGGTGTGGGCCTCTCCCACCATCCGGTAATCCGAATCGGGAGATAATAGGATGATGTCGGGCATGTGGCCCCTGATTTTCAATTTGTCAAAGGCGTCCGCCGCCTGACAGGTAGAATAGTTAACCAGACGATTCAACAATTCGTTGCTCATGAAATTCTCCGTAATCCATCGCCGCAA
>JAPPHK010000080.1 GCA_028820795.1 Nitrospinota bacterium
GTCGTGGGCGAGGAGTTGGGACTCATCGGCGCTTTGTGCGTCGCGGCGGCGTTCGTGGTCCTGCTTTGGCGCGGCTTTCAGATAGCCGCGCGCTGCGAGGATTTCTTCAGCGCCCTGCTGGCGGCGGGTGTGACGTTTCTTGTCACAGCCCAAGGGTTCCTGAACATGGCGGTGGCGACGGGCCTTCTGCCCACTACGGGCATACCGCTGCCCCTTATCAGCATGGGCGGATCGTCCTTGGTGTTCACTCTCATATCCCTGGGAGTGTTGATTTCCATCGAATCGTCGCAACACGCCGCCATGCAGTCCGGACCAGGGAGTCCGCTCGATGCGGCGAACGGGTGGATTTCTCGCACGCGCAAGCCGATCCTCCGCAGGAGGGCCCTCTCATGAGACTCCTCGTTGCGGGCGGCGGCACGGGTGGACACCTCTATCCCGGTATCGCGGTGGCCAGAGCCTGGCTGGCGGATGGGGAAGGGAACGAGGTCTTGTTCGTGGGCGCGGGACGCGGAATCGAGGCCAAGGTGCTGCCGCGTGAGAACCTGCCTTTTCAAGCGATATCCTCTGCAGGTGTTCTGGGGCGCTCGGTGGGCCAAAGAGCCAAGGCAATGGCCTTAGTGAGTTTCGGGATCTGCCAGGCGATAGGAGTACTGAGGCGCTTTCGCCCCCACGTCGTTTTGGGGGTAGGCGGCTATTCCAGCGTTCCATCGGTCGTTGCAGCCGGCCTTTGGAGAAGGCCGATTGTCCTGATCGAGCAGAATGTCGTTCCCGGCGTGGCGAACCGTCTGCTCTCGCGTTTTGCGTCCAAAGTCGCTGTGGGCCTGCCCGTGCGTGACGAAGGATTCGCTCGCGGGAAAATCGTCGAGACGGGTCTGCCGCTCAGGAGCGAGTTTTCAAACAATTTCGAGCGAGGCGAGGATTCCTGGAGCGGGCCGTTGAAGGTGCTCATCTTCGGCGGGAGTCAGGGAGCAAGGGCCATCAACGAGGCGGTGATGGAGGCATTGCCCCTCTTGGGCGATGCGCTCGAGAGAATGCGGTTCGTTCACCAGACGGGAGAGGCGGATTTCCCCCGCGTGCAGGCGGCCTATCAGGAAGTCGGCGCGCAAGCGGACGTGGCGCCTTACCTGTACGACATGGCGGAGCGCTACCGCTGGGCGCAGGTGTGTTTCTCGCGCGCGGGAGCGATGAGCGTGGCGGAATTGTCCGCCATGTCGCTTCCCGCCGTATTGGTTCCGTTTCCGAGCGCCACCCACGGGCATCAGGAGGCGAACGCCCGCTATCTCGCGGAGCGGGGGGCGGCGCGGATGATTCTTCAAAAAGACCTGAGCGGCCGGGTTCTGGCGGATATCTGGCTCGAATACGAGGCGGAGCGGGAAAAACTCGTCTCCATGTCGGATCGAACGAAATCTCTGGCCCGCACGAACGCCTCTGAAGCGGTGGCCGCTTTGTGCCGTCAACAGGCGATGGCGGCGTGATGAGAAAAGGAGCCCGAAAGTGATAGCGCGGCCATACGCCACGCACGCCATGTTCAGGCACTCGAGCCGCGTTCATTTCGTGGGTATCGGCGGAACGGGCATGTGCGGCATTGCCGAGGTCTTGCTGAACCTGGGTTATGAAATCAGCGGCTCGGACATCGCGAGCAACGAGGCGATATTCAGGCTTCGCGGACTGGGGGCCAAAGTGGTGCTCGGACACAGGAAGGAAAACGTGGCGGGCGTGGACGTTTTGGTCTACAGCTCGGCGGTTACGGGCGATAACGTGGAGGTCGCCGAAGCGCGACGGCGGAAAATACCCGTCATCAAGCGCGCGGAGATGTTGTCCGAACTGATGCGCATGAAATACGGCATCGGCGTCGCGGGGACGCACGGCAAGACGACCACTACGTCGTTCATCGCGGCGGCCCTTGCGGCAGGCGGACTCGACCCCACGGTCGTCGTGGGCGGACGCATCAACGCTTTGGGTTCGAATGCGCGGATGGGCGAGGGTGAGTATCTGGTGGCCGAGGCCGATGAGAGTGACGGCACGTTCTTGAGACTCACCCCCACAATAGCGATCGTGACGAACATCGACGAGGAGCATCTGGATTTCTACGAGAACTACGATGCCATCAAAACCGCGTTCCTGGAATTCGTGAACAAAGTGCCCTTCTACGGCTTTTCGGTCTTGTGCCTGGATCATCCCGCGGTTCAGGAGATCATCCCCCACGTGGAGAAGCAGTTTTTCACCTATGGGTTCGGCACCCAGGCGGATTACGTAGGCGAGGAATTTCGCTACGAAAACGGCGAAGCGGTATTCGGCGTCAAACGGGGAGGAGAGCGCCTCGGTGAGATTCGCCTCCTCATGCCCGGACGCCACAACGCGGACAACGCCTTGGCCGCCGTCGCCGTTTCGATGGAACTCGACGTTTCCTTCGCGGACATACAAAGAGGGCTCTACGAGTTCGACGGAATAGGCCGCCGCCTCGAGCGGGTCGGCGAGACGTCTGGCGTAACGGTTTTCGATGACTACGGCCATCATCCCCAGGAGATCAAGGTAACGCTCCGCGCCGTTCGCGAGGCATGCCCGGAGAACCGTCTGGTGGTGTTGTTTCAGCCGCATCGCTACACGAGAACGCATCATCTCGCAGAAGCCTTTTACACGGCCTTCTACGATGCGGACAGGGTGCTCGTTGCGCCGATATACGCCGCCGGCGAGGCGCCCATCGAGGGAGTGAGTGCGGAAAAACTCGCAGAAGGTATCCGGGCGCATGGCCACAGGAGTTGCGATGTGGTGGACGGTTTGGAGGATGCCACGGATCGCCTGCTCGAAGAGGTGCGAGAGGGCGACATCGTCCTCACGTTGGGCGCGGGCGACGTCTGGAAGGCTGGACGGGAACTATTCGAAAAAATCGTACGCGCAGAAGGCGAATCAGAGGAAGCGGTATGAGTATCGGATCGGCGGAGGAAGTCATGGCGCTGGAGATGGCGGAAAAGCTCAAAAATCTCGAATGCGAGATTCTTTTTGATGAAAGGCTGGCCCCGTTTACCACGTTCCAGGTGGGCGGTCCGGCGGATGCCCTCGCGCTGCCCACGACGGAAGACGATCTGGTGGAGTTGATCGAGAGATGCCGAAGCGAGGCGTTGCCGGTCACGGTTCTGGGCGGCGGCGCCAATACCTTGGTGCGAGACGGTGGCGTTCGCGGGGTGGTAATCGCTTTTCCCAAGGCTTTCAGGGGAATCGAAGTGATCGAGGAAGGCGCGGATCGCGTACTGCTCGAAGCGCGCGCGGGAGAGAAAATACCGGCGCTGGTCCGCTTCGCCGCCGAGCGCGGCTGGGCGGGAACCGAGTGTCTGGCCGGGGTTCCCGGCACCGTGGGAGGGGCGCTGGCCATGAACGCGGGCACCGCCGAATCTTACATCGAAGACGCCGTGGAGAGTGTTCGCTGGGTACCTCTGGATGGGGGCGTTCCCGAATGGCTCCCCGTTGAAGCCTTGCATTTCTCATACCGGCGCACCGAGTTGCCGGCCCCGGGCGTGGTGTTGTCCGTTCGCTTTTCGCTCCGACAGGCGGATGCCGGCGCAATACGGGAGCAATTGATGCGAAGCGCCGTTCAAAGGCGGGAGCGTCAGCCCTGGGGGGTGCCCTGCGCTGGGTCCATATTCAAGAATCCGCCCGGCGAGCGGGCAGGCGTTCTCATCGAGTCGGCGGGCCTCAAGGGGATGCGCATCGGCGGCGCGCAGGTGAGCGAGGTGCACGGGAATTTCATGGTGAATCTCGGCGGGGCCACGGCGACGGACGTTCTGGCGCTTATCGAAGAGGTGAAAAGAACGATTCTGGAGCAAAAGGGTATCGAGTTAGCCCTGGAGTTGAACGTCATCGGGGAGGATCCGGCGTGAGGCGTATGTCGTTCAGGTGGAGAGGGGAGGCCAAGGGCCGGGAAGTTTTTCTGAATCTCGCCCAGACTGCCGAATTACCCAGGATCGTCAGAAAAAGCGTCAAACAGAGCGGCAAAAAAAGCGTCAGGCGAAAGGGTAAAGAGAGAGCAGGCGTGAACTGGATATGGCCCGCAATCGGTTTTTTGGTCTTCGTGGAGGTGATTCTCTTGGGTGGACACGCTGTCCAGTGGGCGAAGAGCAGCCGCCATTTCGAGTTGAGCAAGGTGGAGGTGATGGGAACCCAGACGCTTCGCGCCGAGGATATCAGAAAACTTGTGGGGATCGAGCAGGGGACGAACATATTCGATGCCGATTTGGCGGCTGTTCGTGCGCGCGTGGGTTCTCATCCCTGGATAAAGCGCGCGAGCGTGCGCATGCGGCCACCCCATTTTCTCCAGGTCGATATCCTCGAGCGCAAACCTGCGGCACTCATCATGGGAGATCAAGCTCTCGTGGTGGATGAAGATGGCGTCGTGCTCGGCAGACCTCTCGCACCGCTTGCAGGATGCCTGCCCATGGTAGAGGGATTCGACTCACGACGCTGGCGTCCGGGCGACGTGGTTCGCGACCCGCGTCTGGCGCGCTCCATAGAGGCTGTCGTTTTATTCCAGGGTTTTTCGGTGATGCGCAGTGAGTGCATTTCCGTCCGAAACACCGGCTCGGGGCAACTTCGGCTTCGCGCCCTGGAGGGAAAAGTGGAACTTATAGTCAGTGAAGAGGGGATGGAGAGTCAAGCCGGTTGGTTCCGGGCCGTTGCGGGTGACGTTCTCCGCCAGGAGAAATACGGAGCAGGTCGATTGCAGTTCGATCTGAGATTTCCCGGCAGGGTTATCGTTCGGCCGCTCAAAAAGGATGGAGGGACGACGGGATGAGCAAACAAGGCGATGTGCTGGTGGGTCTTGACATCGGCACTTCGAAGATCTGTGTGGTGGTGGCCGAGGTAAACGAGGACGGCACCCTTGAAATCGTAGGATTGGGAAAAACCGCCTCGAAAGGGCTCAACCGAGGCTCTGTGGTGAACATCGATCAGACGGTGGAATCGGTTCAAACGGCGGTGGGAGAGGCGGAATTCATCAGCGGCTCACCTATTCGCTCCGCGTTCGTCGGTGTGGCGGGGGGACACATCCGCAGTTTCAATACCAACGGAATCGTGGCCATAAAAAACAAGATCGTGACGCAAGAAGATATCGATCGCGTCGTCGAGCAGGCGCGCGCGGTCACGATGCCGACGGACCACGAAATCATTCACGTGTTGCCGCAGGAATATATCGTCGATGATCAAGAAGGCGTAACCGAACCGG
Organism: Nitrospinota bacterium; assembly: GCA_028820795.1. Taxonomy (GTDB): domain Bacteria; phylum UBA8248; class UBA8248; order UBA8248; family UBA8248; genus Bin107. The sequence continues at coordinate 5,216 of JAPPHK010000080.1, forward strand.
CGGGAATGGCGGGCGTTCGCCTGGAGTGCAAGGTTCACGTCGTGACGGGCTCCATCCCTGCGATTCAGAACATCACCCGCAGCGTCGAAAGAGCGGGCTTGGCCGTCGAGCGTCTGGTGCTTCAGCCTTTCGCCTCCTCGCTGGCCGCGCTGAGCGATGACGAACGCGACTTGGGCGTGGTTATCGTGGATATCGGGAGCGGCACCTCGGACGTCGCTGTCATCAGCGGGGGTGCGCTGCGCTATTCGGCCGTCATCCCGGTGGGCGGCAGCCATATCACGAGGGATATGGCGATAGGATTGCGGACGCCTGACTACCAGGCGGAGCGAATCAAGCAGGAACACGGCTGCGCCATGGCAGCCCGGGTTTCGAACGATGAGGAGATTCAGGTTCCCAGCGTGGGAGGCCGCCCGCCGCGCGTGCTGAGCCGGCAGATGCTCGCCGAGATCATCGAACCCCGAATGGACGAGATACTGACGCTCATCCGCCGTGAGATCCAGAAAAGCGGCATGGAGGATCTTCTGCCCGCAGGCGTCGTGCTCACGGGCGGGGCGAGCATCATCGAGGGCGTCGATGAACTGGCCGAGAACGTGCTTCAGCTTCCGGTGAGGCTGGGTGTTCCCGGCGGTATCGGCGGGCTGGTGGATATGGTCAACGGACCGATGTATTCCACCGGCGTGGGCCTCGTGATGTATGCCATGAAAACGGGCGCCTCGAGACGCCGCGGTCTCGTGAACGGGGCTTCTCGTGGCCCGATTCGTCAAACGACACAAAAAATCCGCCATGTATTGGCTAGCGTATTCAAATGATCGCAAGGGAGAGCGGTGAACGCTTTCCGGGATCAAAGGGGGGGAGAATGAGTGATACGACGTTTTTCACACTGGATCAGGAGCCGCCGTGTAGCGCGAGAATCGCGGTCATCGGCGTAGGAGGCGGCGGAGGCAACGCCGTCAACACCATGATTTCAGCGGGCATGGAGGGTGTTCACTTCGTTGCCGCGAACACGGACGCCCAAGTTCTGGAGCGCTCTCTGGCGTCCGAGAAAATTCAACTCGGTCAGGAGTTGACGAACGGACTGGGTGCCGGCGGAAACCCCGAGATTGGCCGAAAAGCCGCTCTGGAGGATACCGAGCATCTCTCTGAATTCATGCAGAACCTCGAGATGGTATTCGTCACCGCAGGGATGGGGGGCGGTACGGGCACGGGCGCCGCTCCCGTCATCGCGCGCATCGCGAAAGAGGCGGGCGTATTGACGGTGGGCGTCGTCACCAAGCCGTTCGATTTCGAGGGACCGCGCCGGATGAGTCAGGCCGACGAGGGGATTGAAGAGCTGCGCGACGCCGTGAACACGCTCATCACCATCCCCAACCAGCGTCTCTTGGGAATGGTCGAGCGCTCCACGCCGATGATGGAGGCGTTCCAGAAGGCGAACAACGTCTTGTTGCAGGCATGCAAGGGGATCGCCGACCTCATCACCACGCCAGGCCTGATCAATCTCGATTTCGCCGACGTGCGCACCATCATGCGCGACATGGGCGGCAAGGCCCTGATGGGCAGCGGCACGGGCCAGGGCGAGAATCGCGCCGTCATCGCCGCGCAAAACGCCATCAACTCTCCGCTGCTCGAGGAAGGGACCATCGAGGGTTCCCGGGGCGTACTCATCAACATCACCGGCGGCAAGGATCTTTCGCTCTACGAGGTAAACGAGGCCTGCCGGCTCGTCCATGAAAAAGCGCACCAGGAGGCCAACATCATTTTCGGCTCGGTGATTGACCCGCACATGGACAACCAGATTCGCGTGACCGTCATCGCAACGGGCTTCGGGCGGGAATCGATCCGTGAGGTTCCCCCGCTGGAATCAGAAGCCACGGGCACCGAGGGCGGAAAAATTTCGGTTCCCGCGTATATCCGCCTGAAAAACACCAGGACGCCATCCGGCGTCGCGGACAATCTGGAGGATGACGATCTGGACGTGCCCACTTTCCTGCGCAAGCAGGTTGACTAACCCCCCAACGTCGTCCGGTAGAGGGGGCCTCCCTCGCGCCTGACGACGCATTCCCCATGGACGCGACTGGGGGAGAGCATTCTCCCCCAGCCCCGCCTTTCTGCAGAGTATGGTCCTGTTTCTTGTGGCCTCACACGCCTCTCCTTATAATGAGAACAGTGCGAAGGGGTTGATTCAGGGGTGTTCGAAGATTTCTTGTCGTCCGGGACGGGTTGCGGATGAATTCTTTAGAGCGCCAAGATTCCGGCGGCGTTGAATTTCTCAGGTCACCATTGCTCGAAGAGATCGGTTTCTTGCGTCATGCATTCAGCACCCGAAGGGGAGGGGTGAGCGAAGGTTGTTTCCGTTCTTTGAATCTCGGGCGCGCCAGGGGTGAAACTCCCGATAACGTAGCGGAAAACAGAAGGCGCTTTTTTGAGGCCGCCGATTTTCCGGCGGGTCGCCTGGTGGAAGTAAAACAGGTGCACGGGTGCGAAGTTCGCATAGCCGATCGCATATCCCCGGGTGAAAGAGCGTGTGGCGACGCCCTGATTACGAACGCTTCGGGTTTGGGGCTGGCGGTTCAGACGGCGGATTGCATACCCGTGCTAATCGCAGACGTCAGGCAAACGGCCGCCGCCGCCGTGCATGCGGGGCGCAAGGGGGTCGCAGGCGGCGTTTTGCCCGCGACCATAGAACGGATGCGCGAGGAATACGGTTGTGACCCGAAAGACATGCGGGCCGCCCTCGGCCCCGCGATTTCCGGGGATTGCTACGAGGTAGGCGAGGAGTGTTTGCCGCCATTTCGCGAACGGCACCGAAACTGGAGAGATTTCGCCACGCCCCTGGGGCAGGGCAAGTGGCTGCTTGACCTTCCTCAGGCGGCGAGGTTTCAGTTGGCCTCGGCGGGAGTTCCCGAAAGCCGCATTGGCGCGCCGGGGCCATGCACGTTTTCTGAATCATCGAGATTTTTTTCCTACCGTCGTGACGGGCCGCCCACGGGGAGGTTGCTCTCGGCGATATGGATAGGAGCGTGAGTAAAACGGTGAGCGATGTTGGACGGCGATACGAGATGGTGAAGAGGCGCGTGGCGGATGTCGCCTACGCTTGTGGCCGCAACCCGGATGAAATTCGCCTTCTTGCCGTGAGCAAGACACAGCCTCCCGAGCGAATCATCGAAGCCATAGAGGCGGGCGTCGACATCATTGGGGAGAACCGGGTGCAGGAAGTCCAGCGCAAGAAGGGCGAGATCGACCCCGAGATCGCGGGGAGGGCGAAGTGGCACCTCATCGGCAGCTTACAACGCAACAAGGCCCGCGCCGTGCCCGGGTTGTTCGACGTGGTGGAATCTGTCGATTCACTCGCTCTCGCACGGGAGTTGAACAGGCGTATGGACGGCGCAGGGGAAGATCCCCTGGACGTGTTCATTCAGGTCAATACCGGAGAAGAAGCCCAGAAGGGAGGGGTTGCTCCGGCGGATGCGATGACGCTCGTGCGCGAGATGTCTGCCCTCGAAGCCTTGCGGGTGGTCGGCTTGATGTGCATACCGCCCCTGGGGCGGGACGCGGAAGAGAGCCGCCCTCATTTCGAGCAGTTGAGAAAATTGAGGGATGAGGCCCAAGAAGTCGGGTTTTCCCACATCCGGGAGTTGTCGATGGGCATGTCGAACGACTTCGAAATCGCGATAGCCGAGGGAGCGACGCTCGTCCGCATCGGCACGGCCATTTTCGGACCAAGAGGAACGAACTGATAAGAATTTGAATAAGCCTGCTTGTTTCAGTAGGATGGGCTGGTTTTGGCGTTCTGGGCGATTTCGAATTCAATGGCGAAAGGTGCTTGGGATATGGCGGAAATTCTTGTAGTCGGTGGCGGCAACATGGGAGAAGCGCTCGCCATGGGTATGGTGAATTCCGCCTACGCGAAAGTCGACGACATCGTCATCGCGGAACCCCTGGCAGAGCGCGCCGAATATCTCAGGAAAACGTCGGGATTCCGTGTGGTGTCCGATGGGGCGGAGGCCGCTCCCGAGGCCGGCAAGGTGGTGGTCGCCGTGAAGCCGCAGGTGCTGGATGTCGTTCTGGGTGGGCTCAAGGACGCCCTGGCGCACGGCCCGCTCCTGATTTCCGTCGTCGCAGGCGCGCCGACGAACCGGTTTACGGGAATATTAGGCGATGAGGCGCGCATCGTCCGCGTCATGCCGAACACGCCCGCCCTCGTGGGAGAAGGTGCCGCGGGGCTGTGCGCCGGCGGCGGAGCGTCGGATGCGGATCTATCTCAAGCGAAACAGCTTCTGGAGTCCGTCGGTAAGGCGGTGGTTCTGCCCGAGGCGTTGATGGACGCCGTGACGGGTTTGTCGGGCAGTGGTCCCGCGTATGTCTTTCAGTTCATCGAGGCACTGGCCGACGGCGGGGTGAGAGCGGGCCTGCCCCGTGAGGAGGCGATGCTCCTGGCGGCCCAAACCGTTCTGGGATCCGCCCGGATGCTGCTCGAGACGGGAGAGCACCCGGGCCGCTTGAAGGACATGGTGGCCTCGCCCGGGGGAACGACCATCGCCGGCTTGCACGCGCTCGAAAACGGGGGGCTGCGTTCCGCCGTCATCAACGCCGTGAACGCCGCCGCCCGCAGGAGCGAGGAACTGGGCCGTGGCTAGCCCGTTTTTTTACACGAGGGTTCGGCCATGTTCTTGATATCGAATTTCATGCACGGAATCGGCATCATCCTCAGCTATCTGCTCACCATCTACATCTGGATCATCATCATTCGGGCGCTGTTGTCGTGGGTGAATCCCGACCCTTACAACCCGATAGTCCAGATATTGTATCGTCTGACGGAGCCGGTGCTGGCTCCCGTGCGCTACCGTATGCCGGATATCGGAGGCATCGACGCCAGTCCGATTGTGGTGTTGTTGATCATCTTCTTTTTGCAAAGTTTCCTGGTACAGAGTATCTTTGACCTGGCGAACATGCTGCGTTGATTTTCACCTGGGGGGTGGAGATGAAATACACGGGCAACGACGTTCGAAGCCATAGCTTTTCGAACAAAATACGGGGTTACGATCGCCTCGAAGTCGATGCGTTCCTGTTCAAGGTGGCCGACTGGCTGGATCAGTCGGTTCGGAAGAACGAACAACTCAGCATGCAGTGCAAGGACCTCTTTGATCAATACAATCAGCTGAGGGAAGAACACGCCAATCTGCAGAAAATCCTCATCTCCGTGAACGAACTCAGGGACCAGGTCACGGCCAAGTCCGGCGAAATGGTGGAAAAGGCGGAAACCGACGCGGAAGAACTCATCAAAGAGGCCGAAACCGAGGCGGAGAGGATTCGCGCGAAAGCCGAAAAGGATATCGAAAAGCTGCACGAGGAGATATCGAGTTTAACCGAACGCAGGGACAAACTTCTCATGGAAATGTACGAGACGTTTCTCTCCCAGATTCGAACACTCGAAACCCAGGGCGTCCGCATGGGGGTCGACCTCGCCCGCCTCCTGGAAGAGGAGGGCGAAGACGCCCCGGACGAAGAAAGCGAAAACGTCATCAAGTTGAACCAAAAAGCGGAGGGCGATGCGTCGTGATCGGCCTCCGCGAGGAGGCGGACGGCGTCAGCTTCGAAGTTCAGGTCCAGACGCGTTCATCCAAAACGGAATTCTGTGGAATACACGACGGCGTCCTGCGGGTGCGTCTCACGGCGCCGCCCGTCGACGGCGCCGCCAACGGGCAGTGCATCGAGTTGTTCTCCCGGAAAATGAAGATTCCAAAACGCGCCATACGAATCGCCTCGGGCGTGCGCGCGCGCAGAAAGCGGCTGAAAATTCAGGGGTTGGGCATAGAAGAGGTGAAGAATATCCTGAGCGCTATGGCGTAGGGCGCCGCGCGCTCGCGCGAAGCGATGGATGAGAGAATCCGAATGGACGAAAAAAAAGAGATCGAGGGTAATTTCCACCATATATCGTTTCGAGACGGCGCGCTCGTTCTTCTCGATCAGCGGAAACTTCCCCGCGAAGAGGTTTATCTCGAATGCCGCACGGAAGACGAAGTGGCCGAGGCCATCCAGACCATGGTGGTGCGCGGCGCGCCCGCCATCGGGATAGCGGCGGGCTACGGCATGGCCATGGCCGCCGCCCGCCACTCACTTTCAGGCGCCGATGCGCAGCGTGAGGCGATCGAGCGAGCGGCCCGGGTGCTGGGCGCCACGCGCCCAACGGCGGTGAACCTCTTCTGGGCGATAGAAAAAATGATGGCGCACGTCGACGATAGCGACTCCGCGCCCGAGGCGCTGGCCGGGGAACTCCTCCGCCTGGCGCGGGATATGCATGAGGAGGACGCCGCGGTTTGCCGCCGGATAGGCGACCTGGGCGCTACATTGTTGCAGGAGGGGAGCAGCGTTCTCACGCATTGCAACGCGGGCGCGCTGGCGACTGCAGGCTACGGCACGGCGGGCGGCGTGATTCGCAGTGGCTTCCGGGACGGGCGGGTAAGAGAGGTTTTCGTGGATGAGACCAGGCCCTTCCTGCAAGGAGCGCGCCTCACCGCCTGGGAGTTGAGCCGCGACGGCGTCCCCGTCGTGCTCATCACGGACAACATGGCCGCGCATTGCATGCGCCTGGGCAGGATAGACGCGATCTTCGTGGGTGCGGATCGCGTAGCCGCGAACGGGGACGTCGCCAATAAAATCGGCACCTATGGCCTCGCGGTGCTCGCCAGAGAGCACGAGGTTCCCTTCTACGTGGCGGCGCCGACGAGCACCATCGACATGGAGGCGAAGCGCGGCGCGGACATACCCATCGAGGAACGCCCCGAGGAAGAGGTTCGCTCCTTCGGCGGTGTGCCCGTCGCACCGGAGGGCGTGCGTGTCTTCAACCCCGCGTTCGACGTGACGCCCGCGCGTTTCGTGGACGCCCTGGTGACGGAAAAGGGGATGGTGCGTCTCGCCGATGGGGAGTCTCTCGGCTCGATTCTGGATTGAGTGACGCTTGAAAATAAACAAGCGTCAGTTTCCCCGTTTCGAAGTGCACGAAGTCTTTTCGTGTTGACTTCAATCCCGAGAGCGGGCTATAAACCGACATTCTTCAGGCGGTTTTTCATGGGGGCTGTAGCGAAGTTTGGTTATCGCGCTGGCCTGTCAAGCCAGAGATCGCGGGTTCGAGTCCCGTCAGCCCCGCCATTTTCCCGCCATGCAGAATTACCGGCTCCTCATGAGTCTGGAGTCGTAAAAAGCCGAATCTCTTTATCCTGAATCCGAAGAACTTGCGAACTTTAGTTTATGTCGGGTTTTATTATATAGTAAAATTTAATGGATAGAATTTATTTTACGTATGTATGAAAATTCGCTTTCTTACATCGCGAGCGAATCATTCTAACTTCATGGGCGTTTGGCTTGTCTGGCGGCAACGCAAGTTCGTCGTCTGCACGCTTTGCGTTTTTTTACAACTCCTTGGGCCGTCTCAAGGAAGTCTTTTACTACTTCGAGGAGAAATGGAATGAAAAGGTTTGTTGGTTTCGCACTTGCCGCCGTGTTCATAGCGGGTACGTTCGTGGTGGTCACGCCGGCCGAGTCGGCGACGCTGCGCATCGGCGCGCACCGCTCCATGTGGGGATCTTTCGAGATTATCGCCGACCGCATGAACTACTGGAAGAAAGAAGGGCTCAAGTACAAGGTAGGTCACTTCAAGCAGGGCAAACTGATGCGCAACGCCATCATCCAGAACAACCTGGATACCGGCACCACGGGCTTCTCGCCCTTCACCACGGCGATCTCCAAGGGCGCCAAGGTAACGGCCATCGGCGTCACGGCGAACATTTGCGCCGCCATCAACATCATCGTGCCCGCAAAATCGAAAGCCAAGAGCCTGAAGGACCTCAAGGGTTCGGTGTTCGCCAACAAGAAGGGCACGAGCACGGACTTCGCGTTCCAGTCCTACGTCGTTCCCGCGTACGGGCTCAAGAGTTCCGATTTCCCGCTCCTGAGCGTCCGCGCCACCGAGCGCATCGCAGCGCTTCTTTCCGGCGCCGCCAAGGCGGCCATGGTCGGCGAACCGCAGGGTGAAATCGCCCGTGAGGCGGGCTACATCCGCTATCTCGAGAATCTCTGCAAGTACGACAACACGAGCATGATGCACGTGGGCAACCCGCAGACCATCAAAAAACATCCCGATCTCATCTACAAGTATTTCCGGGGCTGGCTGAAAGCGCACCAGTTGCTGAAGAACGACGTCAAAAAGTACGCTACGGTCTACACCAAGGCCCTGAACGAGGTGGGCGACAAGGCCAAGGTGAGCATCACGCTCAAAGCCATCAAAAAGCTCAAAACCGAGGTTTTCATCACCGATCGGGTGAAGAACTACCTGAACGACATGGGCGACAAGCAGATCAAGCTCGGCTGGATCAAGAGCCGCCCCGACTTCACCAAGAGTCCGTTCATCGATGATTCCATCCTCCGCAAGGCCGCAAAGGACATCGGCTTCAACTAGACGACTACGCAATACGCGAAACGAAAGCCCCCGGGAGATTCCATGCTCCCGGGGGTTTTTACGATTCCTTCCAGCGTGTTGTATTTTCCCGGCATTTTGTATAATAAAGATAATATCGACATGATTAAGAAACCTGTTTGGCTCGGAATCTCTCTTTTCACAACTTGAAAGGAGGGCATCGAACCTATGGCGAAGGGGTTTCCGGCGTCGGGGATATCTCTGTCCCGAAAGCTTTGTGTTTTTTTTGCGATACGCTGGTCTATCCATGGAAGTCTTCATTCACTCGAAGGAGGAGCAGGCATGAAAAGGTTAGTAGGTTTCGCACTGGCCGCCGCTTTCGTGGCGAGCACGTTCGTCGTGGCCACGCCCGCCGAGTCGGCAAAGCTGCGCATCGGCGCGCACCGGGCCCTGATGGGGTCTTTCGAGGTCATCTCCCACCGCATGGGCTACTGGAAGAAAGAGGGCTTACAGTACACGATGAGCCACTTCAAGCAGGGCAAACTGATGCGCAACGCCATCATCCAGAATAACCTGGATACCGGCACCACGGGCTTCTCTCCCTTCACCACGGCGATTTCCAAGGGGGCGAAGGTAACGGCCATCGGGGTGACGGCGAACATCTGCGGCATGGTCGCCATTATCGTGCCCGCGAAATCGAAGGCGAAGAGCCTGAAGGACCTCAAGGGTTCGGTGTTCGCCAACAAGAAGGGCACGAGCACGGACTTCGCGTTCCAGTTCTACGTTGTTCCCGCGCATGGCCTGAAGCGCTCGGATTTCCCGCTTCTGAGCGTCCGCACCACAGAGCGCATCGCCGCGCTGGTGTCCGGCGCCGCTCAGGCGGCCATGGTCGGCGAGCCGCAGGGTGAAATCGCCCGTGAGCAGGGCCTGATTCGCTATCTCGAGGATCTGTGCAAATACGACAATACGAGAATGATGCACGTGGGCAATCCCCAGACCATCAAGAAGCACCCCGATCTCTACTACAGGTACTTCAGGGGCTGGCTGAAGGCGCACCAGCTGCTCAAGAATGACCCCGAAACCTACGCCAAGGTCTACACCAAGGCGCTGCAGGAAGTCGGCGACAAGGCCAAGGTGAGCACCACTCTCAAGGTCGTTAAAAAGCTCAAGACGGAGGTTTTCCTGAGCGACGAGGTGAAGAAATACCTGAACGACATGGGCGACAAGCAGATCCAGCTCGGCTGGATCAAGAGCCGCCCCGACTTCACCAAGAGTCCGCACCTCGATGACTCCATCCTCCGCAGGGCCGCGAAGGATATCGGCTTCAACTAAGCGCACGGACAAGACGCAACATTAAGACCCCCGGGGGCGCGAAGCCCCCGGGGGTTTCTTGCTTGAGGCTGGACGCGGGGTTGTTGAAAAACCCCTCATCATCCGGAATTAACCACCGTCGTCATTCCGGCACCATTGCCGTTTCTGTTGTAGGGGCCGCATACATGCGGCCCTGCCTTTTTGCCTTCACAACATGGGTCGCATATATGCGACCCCTACACGTGTATTGGCAACCCGAACAAGGGGGGAGTAAGATCGGCCCAATCTGCTGGCACTTTTTCAACTACCCCACATGCGTCCCCTACAATCGAGGCAACACAACGACGACCGTGCCCGCCCGTCGTTCATATTCACCCCGATATTGGACAGGCACGGAGGCCTGTCCCTACCGCGCCTGCGGGTAGACGACGCGGGGCGCAGGGGTCATCCCTCCAAGACGCAAAAAACCGGGCGCGACGAGAGACGCGCCCGGCCGGTAAGTATTTGTATCTGTTCTGATTACACCTTCTTGTCCTGCGCGCCCATCGCTTCCATCATGCCCCAGCGGATGACGGTGCGGCTTTCGATGGGCTGGAAGAGCACCTTCTCGAGCACGAAGCCGAAAAGCCCGAGGATACCGAGCGCCACCATCATGAACGCGATGTCGAGGTATTCCTGCGCGTCGAAGATGCCGGCCGAAAGCCCCCAGCGGATGCCCGCGAACGCCTCGGCGCCCACGCCCGCGCGCCAGGCCCGCGCCAGGCCGATGCGCATGCCGCTCAGGATCATCGGCAGCGAGCCGGGCAGGACGACGGTGCGGAAGATCGTCATCTTGTCCGCGTTCATCGACTGGGCCGCGCGTATCCATACCGGGTTCACGGTTTTCACCCCCGTCCAGACCGCCATGGCGATGGGCAGGAACGAAGCGAAGGCCGTGATGACGATGACCGTCTGGTCCCCGATGCCCGACCAGATGACGACGATGGGGGTCCACGCGATGGCCGGAATCGGCAGCAACACGGAGAGAAGCGGGACGAAGAACGATTCCCAGAAGGCGAAGCGGCCCATCAGAATACCCACGATGGTGCCGACGACCGCCGCGATGAAGAACGAGAACGGGAGGCGCCACGCGGTGTTGAGCGTATGCAGGAGAATCGGGCTCTCGAGGAGTTTCCAGAAATAACCCATTAGATCGAGATTCGGGTTCTCCGCCAGCGCCCGGAACAAGGGGTCCGTCACCAACTCCCAGGCTCTGAACATGATGGCGTCGACAGTCGGGAAGAGTCTCCCCTGGTTGCCCTGGGCCTGCATGGCGGCGACCTGCCAGATGGCGAGGATGACGATGAACGGGTAGATAGGCCTCAGCTTCACCCAAATCGGTGACCTTACCTCTTTTTTCTTCTCGTCCAACGATGGAGGAACAGATGCTGCCTCGGTTGTCTGCATGGAAAATTCCTCTCTAGAAATCGCGAATCAAATCGTTCACGTGTCGTTGTAGTTTGATGAACTCGGGCGCGAGATCGTCCCTGGGTCTGGGGAGGTCCACCCTCACGATCTCGCGGATTCTCCCCGGATTCGGAACGAAAACCACGATCCGGTTCCCGAGATAAACGGCTTCGCTCAGATTGTGCGTGACGTAGAGAATCGTCTTTTTCGTCTTCTGCCATACGTCGACGGTGAGCTCCTGCAACTCCTCGCGCGTCTGGGCGTCGAGCGCGCCGAAGGGCTCGTCCATCAGGAGGATTTGCGGGTCGAACGCCATGGCTCTCGCCACCGCCACCCGCTGGCGCATGCCGCCAGAGAGGTTGTGGGGAAAGAAATCCGCAAACTCCTCGAGGCGGACGAGACGCAGGTAATCTTGTGCGATTCTCGTGCGCTCCTCCTCGGGCACATTTCTGATTTCGAGACCGTATTCCACGTTCTGCCGCGCCGTGCGCCACGGGAACAGAGCGTACTCCTGGAATACGACGCCCTTGTCGAAATCCTGGGTGAGCGGCCTGCCGTCCATGGTGATCGTGCCCGCGGTGATCTCGACGAAACCGGCGAGCATGTTGAGCAGCGTCGTCTTCCCGCAGCCCGAGAGCCCCACGAGGCAGATGAACTCGCCGTCCTCGATGTTGAGGTTCACGCCTTCCAGGGCGTGCACCCGCCTTTCGGGCGTGTCATAGATTTTTCTCAGGTTTTGAATCGATATTTTGGTGACCATAGATAAATATATTCCCAAAAATGATGAAAGACTTAGCCTTTCGGGTGAATTGGAATCGAACCAGTGCACACTGATTCTAGCAAATACGCGACGAGAGAGAAACCGCAAATATACTTTCGCGATGTTTTGTAATAATCTCATGTGCGCTCGTGTTTGCAGATGGATGATACAAAGCGGAAAAGCGTTGATATTGCTTGAGATTCAGTCGAATCCCAGGCCTCGTGAAATAGACTTGCTCCGTGTGCCGAGGCGAGTCCCGGGGCGGGAATTCCGGAAAGGGTTTGATAGATGGACGGTCGACTTCCGCTGGAGGGGCTGCGAATCCTGGCGGTGGAGCAGTTCGGCGCGGGGCCGCTGGCCTCGCAGTTGTTGGGGGATATGGGGGCCGAGGTCATCAAGATTGAGGATCACGCCATGGGCGGCGATTCCGCGCGGCCCGTCCCCCCGTACTCCCTTCCCAATAACGACAGCTATTATTTTCAGTCCTTCAACCGCAACAAGAAGAGCGTCGCGCTGAGGATTCGCACGCCCGAGGGCAAGGCGATTTTGCGCAGGCTCGTGCGCAAGGCGGACGCGCTCTATGCGAATTGCCGGGGCAATGCGCCCGAGAAGCTCGAAATAACGTATAAGCACCTGGGTCCCTACAACGAGAAGATCGTGTGCTGTTTTCTCTCGGGCTACGGGATGACGGGACCCAGAGCGCCCGAGCCGGCCTATGACTACCTCATGCAGGCCTACGCGGGCATCATGGACCTGACGGGAGAGCCCGACGGCCCCCCCACCAAGGCGGGCGTGAGCTTCGTCGATTTCTCGGGCGGCTTCATATCGCTCGTGGGCCTGCTGGCTGCGCTGTGGGAGGCGAACCGCACCGGAAAGGGCAGGGACGTCGACGTGGCGCTCATGGACGGCGCCCTGGTGCAGCTTGCGTACATGGCCACCTGGGCGCTCAACTGCGGCTATGTGCCGCAAAAATTCTCCCGGAGCGCGCATCCCTCGATGGTGCCCGCGCAGAATTTCGAGACCAAAGACGGATGGGTGAGCGTGCTTTGCCTCAAACAGAGCTTCTTCCCCATCCTCGTCGAGCGCATGGGGATGCCGGCACTCGCCGAGGACCCGCGCTTCGAGCTGGCGCAGGACCGTTTCGAGAACCGCGAAGCTTTGCTGGACATTCTCGAAAGGAAGTTTCAGGAAAAGACGAACGCGGAGTGGACCGGCCTGCTCCAGGGCCATGTTCCCTTCGCGCCTGTGAACACCGTGGCGCAGGCGATGAAAGACCCCCAGATTCTCGCACGGGACATGATAGTCGAGATGGAGCACCCCGCAGCAGGCAACATGAAAGTCCTGGGGCCGCCCATCAGGCTGCCGGGCGCGGAGATGAAGTATACGCGGGCGCCTTATCTGGGCGAGCACACGAGAGAGGTTCTGGGCGGTCTCCTGGGCATGGAAGATGGCGAACTCGAGGATTTGAGAGAGAAAGACATCGTGTCCTGGAGCGCTCCGCCCGAGGGGTAGGGCGCAGGACAGAACAAGAATTTTCTGCTTTTCATTCACATTCTGGAGGTTATCTCATGGCGGATCTGCCGATACCGCAAGTCGTGAATTCCCTGGACGTCGACGAGGACAAGGCCTATGAGCCGCCCTACGACATCCGCTGGGGCGTGAACCGCGAGACGACGGGGACGGATACCATTACGATGGGGAGAACCATCATCCCCCCGAGAGGCCGCAACGCGCTGCACTACCACAAGAACTGCGACACCACGATCTACGTGGTGAAAGGCCCCATCAATATCTACTGGAAAGAAGGCGGGGAGATCGAAAGAAAGGAAATTCCCGTCGGCCACTTCGTCTATTTCCCCTGCGGGTGCATTCACGGACAGGAGAATCCGAGCACGGACGAACCTGCGGAGTTGATATTCACCTACGGCGGAATGCCCAACAAGGAAGCGGCGGGCACGACGTTCGTGGACGACCCCAGAGATCCGCTGAGGGACTAGCGATTCGCTTTTCCGGGACGTTCATTATCCGCCCGTCATCGCCCGGGACAAGGAGGTGAGTACGCGCATGTTCTCCACAAGATCCCTCGTTTGTCTGCTCCTCATCTGTTTCCTGGGCGTCACCGCCTCTGCCGCGCAAGCACAGAAAGTTCGCAAAAAGATATCCGGTTTCGACGGCGCGGTGCTGGTGCACGTTCCCTCGGGGCGGTTCGTGATGGGCAGCAAATCAGGCGACAAGGACGAGCGTCCGCCCCGGAAAATTTTCGTTTCGGGTTTCTGGATCGACGAGACGGAAGCGACGGCGGAGCGCTTCGCGCGCTTCGTCGCTCAAACCGGATACAAGACGACGGCCGAGAAGCGGAAGTGGTCCTGGACCTGGGACGCTTCCTTAAGGAAAGGGAAGGGCGGCTGGCGAAAGACGAAGGGCGCAGACTGGCGCCGGCCCGAAGGCCCGAAATCGGGCTGGAAGGCCATGCCGGCGCAGCCCGTCTCCCACGTGAGCTGGCCCGACGCGGAAGCCTACTGTCAGTGGGCGGGCAGGCGTCTGCCCACCGAGGCGCAGTGGGAGCGCGCGGCGCGCGGTGCGGACGGGAGGCGTTATCCCTGGGGCAAGTCGCGCGACGCGATGAGAGCCAACCTGAAGGGGGGAAAGGACGGATTCCCCGGCGTCGCCCCCGTGGGCCGCTTCTCGAGGGGCGCGAGCCCGTTCGGCGCGCTCGACATGTCGGGCAACGTCTGGGAGTGGGTGGCCGACCGCTATGGTTCGAGAGCCTACCGAAAAATGGCCGAGCGCGACCCGCACGGCCCGGCGAAGGGGAAGACCAGAGTCGTTCGCGGCGCCTCCTGGGGCAGCCCGGTCGACTGGGCCACGGCGCACAACCGCTACCACCGCCCGCCCCATTACACGAACAACAAGATCGGCTTTCGCTGCGCCACGGGCGAGGGTTCTTAATCTGTCCCGAGACGCAAGACTTGTCGATCAGTGAGGGTAAATATCGAACCGATCGGTACGCAGGGTCGCGACTTTATAGAAAATGACGAGGGAAATCAGGCGGAGCGCCGGGTTTTCTCTCCACTCACTTCGACGTTCTTTCGATCAGGGCTTCCAGAGCTCTCATGCTTTCGCGGTGACGGGCTTCCATATCTCCCATGACTTCACGGTGTCGGGTGTCCAGAGCGGCCATGGTTTCTTCGTGCTGCCGCTTGCTTTGTTCTTCCCTTCTCTCGGTGCCGC
>JAPPHK010000119.1 GCA_028820795.1 Nitrospinota bacterium
ATGTAGCGAACCTCGATGAGGCGCATGGGCAGTTTGAGTTCGGATATCTTCATCCTGCAAAAATCATAGGCGTTCTTCTCGTTCGTCTCTGTGCGGGCCACCTTTTTCTCGTCATCCTCGGTAGCCACCCGCAACACTTCCGGGAGAGGGTCGGGATAATAGCGCGGATCCATGACCCGGGGATTCTCGGATATCTCGCCGAACTCCGTATCCCCGTCCTTGCTCTTGACCATGACCTTCATGCCGACCCGGAGGCGCAACTCCCCGTAGGTGTGGTGCACCGGTCGTGCGCCGAAGCGCGTCTTGACCCCGACCACGCCGAGTTTGCGCGTCTCGGGCGGCGTCTCGACGGCGACGCCGCCATTGGTTGTTTCATTCATTCGATCACCTCAAACCCCGGCGGGAACCGTCTCCCGCAGGGAATATACCAAAGTCTCGAGCGTCAGGGACGGGTTGGTATTCCCGCCGTCCACGTCACGCATGGCCTCCCCCACCCTCTCGAGGGCACGGGTCAAGCCTGCGCTCCCCCAGCGCTCTCCCATGGCGGCCAACGCCGCGCGAATGTCCGTGTGCCACAATTCTATCGTCTCGGGCGCTTCCTGGGTGATGAGTATATCGCGAAGCAGCCCGCGAAGCATTTCCAAAAAGAGAATCGTTTCATTTCTGCCCGAAGCCCCGCTGCCCGCCCGCCCGGAGGCGAGCGTGATGAGGGTCACCTCGTCCGCCCGGCCCGCCGGCGCGCTCAACTCCTCCAGGAAACGCACCGCCTCGTCCCTGCGCTCGGAGAGGGCCTCGACGTCTGCAGACATGGCGACGCCCAGCCTTCCCATGCTGAGGGAGACGAGCTTCTCCACGTCCGCCCCGTCGGCACCTGATTGCTCCTCGAGAATGGCAGCCATATCCGCCCGCGCCAGAGCCTGGAACCTGACCCTGCGGCAACGCGAGACGATCGTCGGCAGCAGGGTGTGAAGGTTCGGCGTCACCAGGATCAGGATCGTGGCGGCGTTCGGCTCCTCCAGCGTCTTGAGCAGGACGTTCTGGCTCACCCGCGTGAGGAGATGCGCATCCTCGATGATGAAGACCTGCCGCATCCCCTCGTTGGGACGCTGATGGGCGCGCCGGATCACCTCCTCCCTGATCTCCTCCGCCTTGATGGAGCGAGACCCCGCGGCCGGGCGAACCGAGACGATGTCGGGGTGCACGTTCGCCAGCACTTTCTCGCACGCCGCACAACTCCCGCACGGCGGCGCATCGCCCGCGCACTGCAGGGCCCGGGCGAACAGACGCGCCGCGCTCGCCTTGCCGACCCCGTCGGGGCCGTAAAACAGATAAGCGCCCGCCACCTGCCCGGAGGACAAGTCCCTTCGCAGCAGGTCTAGGGCCGCGTCCTGGCCGCGGATGGATTCCCAGCCCATTCGAACCTTTCCTTCACGATGGCCACCACCTCTTCGTGCACCTGCTCAATCGCGCCCTCGCCCAGGGCGCGAAAACGCCCGGGCTCGCGCTCCGCCAGCGCCTCGAAGCCCGCCTGCACCCGACGGTGAAACGCCAGGCTCTCGCCTTCGAGCCTGTCGCCCGCGCTTTCGCCTCGCGCGCGGTCGAGACCTTCTTCGAGCGATACCGAGAACAGCAGCGTCAAGTCGGGAACGAGCCCTCCGCCCGCCATGCGGTTGAGCTCCAGCACCATCTCCTCGTCCAGCCCCCGCCCGAACGCCTGGTACGCCGTGGTGGAATCGTAAAACCGGTCGCAAAGAACGTGGGTGCCCGCCTCCAGGGCCGGCCGGATCACCTCGCTCACGTGCTGCGCCCTGTCCGCCTCATATAGCAGGAGTTCCGTGGCGGCATCCAGTCCCTCATCGCGCGGAGCGAGGAGCAGTTCGCGGATACCCTCACCCACCTTCGTGCCGCCGGGCTCGCGCGTGGCGAGTACGGGCAGGCCCGCTTCTTCCATCCACGCCCGCAAGAGCGCCATCTGGGTCGACTTGCCGCAACCCTCCACACCCTCGAACGTGATGAAACGACCCCGCATCGGCAACTCTCCCGCAGATTCTCGCGCAACACCTTACCACAACCCGCTCATGAAACGAGCGGTGCGCGAGCGATCAGCTTCCGTCCAGTTTCCGGTAAATGGTGCGCGTGGCGATTCCCAGGAGGCGTGCGGCGGCGCTCTTATCGCCGCCCGTATGCCGGAGAGTCTCCAGAATGACCCGGCGCTCGACTTCCGCGAGCGGGGTGCCGACTTCGAGGTTGATTAGCGGTGAGCCCGACGCCACGGACCGCCCCCCGTTCGTGGGCTCGCCCCGGGCGATCTGGACAGGGAGATCGTCCACCGAGAGAATCTCCCCCCGGCTCAGCACCACGGCGCGCTCCACCATGTTTTCGAGTTCACGCACGTTTCCCGGCCAATCGTAGTTCGCCATCGCATCGAGCGCCTCGCGCGAAAACGCTAGAACCGGCCGGTTGTTCTTCGCGGCGAAGCGCTGGAGGAAATGCTCGGCGAGCAGGGGGATATCGCTTCGCCTGTCCCTCAGGGCGGGCATGTGGATGGTGATCACGTTCAGGCGGTAGTAGAGATCCTCGCGAAACATTTTTTCGGCCACGGCGGTTTGCAAGTCCGCGTTGGTGGAGGCAACGATGCGCGCGTCCACCTTCAACGTCTCCGTTCCCCCGACGCGCTCGAACTCGCCCTCCTGCAGGACGCGAAGAATCTTCGGCTGCAAAACGAGGGGCATATCCCCGATTTCATCGAGAAACAGCGTGCCCTCGTGCGCGATCCGGAAACGGCCTTCCTTTCTGCCCACCGCCCCCGTGAACGCCCCGCGTTCGTAGCCGAACAGTTCGCTCTCGAGGAGGTTCTCGGGAAGTGCTGCGCAGTTCACCTTCACCATCGCCTTGCCCGCCCTCTCGCTCCCCTCGTGGAGTGCGTTCGCCACCAGTTCCTTGCCCGTTCCGCTCTCGCCCAGGACCAGGACCGTGGCGGAAGTGGGCGCGACCTGGCGAACCAAGTCCTTCACCCGGCGAATCGAGGAGTGGTCCCCTATCATGCCCGAGGTGTCTCTCAGGCTCTGGAGCTGCGCCCTTAAATCCGCGTTCTCACGCATGAGGGCCTGTTTTTCGAGCGCCTTGTCTATCGCCTTGAGGACGACCACCCGCTCCAGGGGTTTAGTCAAAAAATCATACGCTCCCTCGCGCATCGCCTCGACGGCCGACTCGATGCTGCCGGCGCCGGATATCAGGATCACTTCCGTGTCGGGGCTTAAGCGCTTCACCTCCTTCAACAAACCGATGCCGTCCATCCCGGGCATTCTGAGATCTGTGATCACCAGATTTGCGGGCTCTTCACCGAACATCTCCGCGGCGGTTTCCGCGTCGTGCGCCATGGCGACGTCGAACCCCTCCTTGGCGATCATCTTCTGGAGAGCCTCGCGGCTGCCGCGCTTATCGTCCACCACCAACACGCGCGCTCCGGCGTGGTCGCTCATGCTTTCGCCTCCTGGGCAACCGGGAGCGGCAGTTCGACGATGAAGGTGGCGCCCGTCCCCTCCTCGCTCTCGAAATGGATGCTCCCGTTGTGCTCCGTTATGATTTGGCGGCTCAAGACGAGGCCAAGGCCGGTTCCGTCCGCTTTGGTCGTGAAAAACGGAGTGAACAAGGAGGCCTGCTCCTCGAGGCTGATGCCCTTTCCGCTGTCCGATATCCGGATGGCGAGATGCCGGTTTTCCAGTTCCGTCTTCACCCGCAGACGACCGCCGTCCGGCATCGCGTCGAATCCGTTCAGGATGAGGTTTTGAATCGCGACGCGCATTTGCGTTTCGTCCAGGATGACCTCGGGGATGTCCCTTTCGAATTGCGTTTCGATGCGGATTTTTCTGCTCACCGCCACTTCCGCGTGCAGGTCCAGCAAATCCTCAATCATCTCGTTGCAGTCTACATGCGTTCTCTCCAGGCTGGGCATTCGCACGAATTTGAGATAATCGGCGGTCACCTGCCTGAGGATATCCACCTCCGCCCTCACGGATTTGAGCAGCGTCCAGGCTTCGGAGGTGTCCGCCTCCCTGAATTGCGACAACTCATCGCCGAGCAGTTCCGCGCTCAGATTGATGGCTGATAGCGGATTGCGTATGGAATGCGCCACCTGCTCGCTCATCTTGCCGACAATCGAGAGCCGCTCGCTCTGGAGAACCTCTTTTTCGAGCGCCTTTCGCTCGGTCACGTCCTTCAAATACAAAATCACCTGGAGCGTCGCTCCCGAGGCGTCGAGAATCGGATAGGCATAGTATTCCATATCCATCCGGCGCCCATCTTCCCATGAAACCGATTTTTCGAAAAATCCCGGTTCTCCGGTCGCGAACGTATCGTCCACGAGGGACCGCTCGACGAAAGGCTCCGGCACGGCGGTAAGCGGCGAAACCTCCCATTTCTGATCCAGCAATTCGGATACTTCACGTGAGAAGAGTCTGCCCATCGAGCGATTGAGCATCCGGATACGGAAATCCTTGTCCAGAATGCCGATGGCGTCCGTAATGCCGTCGAACAGCGCCTGAAGCCGCCTGTTGCTCTCCAGCACCTGCTCGGACCAGTGGATTCTGTCCTCGGCCCGTATGCGCCTGCGCTCGCGATCGAGTATCAGCAGAGCGGCCAGAATCAGGGCGACGAACCCGAAAGCCGTCAGGAGCAGCCCCCTTCGGAACAAGCGTCCAATCAAGCCGACGAACTCGGTGGAGGGCGCCGTAAGGGCGAAAGTCCATTTCTCTTGCCCGACCGAAAAGTTGCTGAACGCCGTTAGATAACGCATGCGTTTTTCTTTCTTCCCGGGTCGAAGGTTGAGGTGCCAGTCGAAACCATCCTTTTCTTTCATCATGCGCCCGGCCAGTACTCCCAGTCTCTCATCCCCCAATTCGCGCGCCAGGGTGGAGAGATGAACCCCCTCCAGCCCGGGGACGCCCGGAGGGAGGATGATCCTTCCCTCGCCATCAACGAACCATGCCCGTTCCCGTCCTCCCGATTGAACGGGCTCGACGAAGGCGCGCACCAGATCCGCCATGGAAATTCGCGCGTAGAGCCAGTCGCGCTTTCGCTGCGCTTCTCCCCCGTCTGTTCCATCCCTTTTTAACGCCACGGGAGCCGCCGCGAACAAGGAGGTGACCCTTTGGGCTTGATCGCGAATCACGAGAATGCAGGCGCTCCGTGAGGAGGAGCAGTTCTCAAGTTTTTCGAGGTACCCTCCGGGGATCACGTCGCTCGGAGCGTGGCCCCCCTGTATGTAGCCCAGTTCGCTTACGCGAAACCTTCCGCCCAGTCTCTCGTAGAGTCCCATCATCACCGCCATACGCCCTGGATGATCGGGTTCGATGGTGCGCAGAAACCCCGCGCTGTAGCGCAATGACGCCGTGAGCGCCTCGAGGAACGAAGCGACCCGATCACCGGCCTGTTCCACGAGAAGGAGCTGGCGGCGGTTGGACCTCTCCTCGGTCTCGGCCTTGGTATCGGCGTAGATCCGGTAGGAGAGAAAACTCAATATCACTATCAAAACGAACGTCGCGCCAATCGTGCAGTACTGGAATTTCTGGTTCGCCCGGCGCGACTGGGCGATGCGCGAGCGCGCCGAATCCCCGGCTTCATGGACAGATCCTGAGCGCGGCGGCGTCCGCCGCCCGAACCATCGTCTCCGTATGACTCGAAAGGCTCTCTTCCATGCGTTCGGCATCGGAATCCCTTGGAAAATCGGCGGCTTTCGCCCCAGCCAGGAGCCGGACCCCGGAGTTTTGCGTTTCCGGCTCTGAAAACCACTACCTGGCCCCGGCGCCGCCCGCTTGACAGGGGGAAAATCCCCCCATATCTTGCACAAATTAGCACTCAAAGAGCCTGAGTGCCACACCAAAATTCAGCGCGAAAGACGCCGCACCGGGAGACTCGCGAAATGGACGCCCTGGAACTTGCCCAGAGAAACCGGGAAATCCTGCGCGCCATCGTCAACATTTTCGTGGATACGGGCGAACCCGTGGGGAGCCGCACGCTCTCGAAACATACGGACCTCGCCCTGAGCCCCGCCACCATCCGCAACATCATGAGCGACCTGGCCGACGCGGGCTTTCTCACCAAGCCCCACATCTCCTCCGGCAGGCTCCCCACCGACCTGGGGTACCGCTTTTTCGTCGACGACCTGATGGACTCGCACACCCTCACGAGCGAGGAGCAGGAATCCATGCGCCTGGGCGCTTCCGCGCAGGCCGCCCAAATCGAACAAGTGCTTTCCCAGGCCACGCGCGTGCTCTCCGAACTCACCAACACGGCGGGGCTCGTGCTCCTGCCCGCAGGCGAGCAACTCCACTTCAAGCACATCAACTTCGTGAAGATGTCGGAAGAAAAAACCCTGGCCGTCATCGTCTCCATGAGCGGTGTGGTGCAAAACCGCGTCATCCCCATGGAGACCCCCGTCAACCAGGAGGAGTTGAACCGGATATCGAACATGCTGAACGAGGAGTTCAGCGGCCTCTCCCTGAGAGAGGTGCGCGAGAAGATCGTCCAGAAGATGACCCACGCGCGGGACAGCCTCGACACCCTCTACCGGCAGGCTCTGGAACTCAGCAAAGAGGCGCTCTCGGAGAGCGAAGACGCGCAGGAATCCGTCTTCGTGGAAGGGGCCTCGCGCGTGTTCTCGCAGCCCGATTTCGCCACCAACGCCGATAAGCTCCAGTCCCTCTACCGCACGTTCGAGGAGCGGGAGAAGCTCGTACGCCTGCTGGACAAGTGCCTCGAATCCTCGGACATCACCATCCTCATCGGTTCTGAGAACGATTTCGAGGAGATGAAGGACTGCAGCGTCGTCGCCCAACGCTACTACATGGACGACCGCCCGCTGGGCAGCATCGGCATCATCGGCCCCAAGCGGATGCGCTACGATCGCGCCGTATCGCTCGTGGAATGGACGGCGGATTCGGTGTCGAAATTCCTCTCCTCGGGAAAGCGATAGGCAAAACCGCGCTTTCATCCCACCCCCGGCGGAGGTCATGATCCTTTGAACGTCGCCGACGCCCTCAAGATTCTGGGACTGGACAAAAACCCCTCGCCGTCTCAGCTCAAAAGCGCCTACAAGAAGCTGGCCCTGGAGTTCCACCCGGACAGAAACCCCGGCGACCCCGAAGCGGAAAAGCGCTTCAAGGAGATCGTCATCGCCCACGAAACCCTCCAAAACCCGAAACGCTCCGCCACCCGCGCAACCCCTCGCGGGCGGAAATCGGCGCGCCAAAGAGGCGAATACGAAGAATTGTGGGAGGACATCTTCTCCCATATCTTCAAGAACGCACGGGAACCTGCGGATGAGGACAAAGTCGCGTCTCTGGACCTTCACGCCCAGGTCGAAGTGACGCTCGAGGAATTGACGCGAGACTCTGAAAAAGATGTCGCCGTCTCGCGCCGCGTTCGCTGCGCCTCATGCGGGGGGCGCGGCTCTGAGGCGGGCGCGCGGAGGAGCGCCTGCCCCGCTTGCAAGGGCGCGGGCGAGGTTCGCTACAGGCAGGGCCTCGCGGAGTTATGGATTCCCTGTTCGGCTTGTGACGGGAGCGGTGAACACGCGGGCGAGACTTGCCGGGACTGCGCGGGAGGGGGCGTCACGAACAGGCGGGAGAACCTGAGGGTGGCGGTTCCCGCCGCGATCAAAGAGGGCGCGCAAATCAGGATCAAGGGCAAGGGCGATGAGGACGCGCGCGCGGGCGAGGCGGGAGACCTCATCGTCACGGTGCGCGCGAATCCCCATCCCGTGTTCCGCAGGGAGGGCAACGACGTCGTGCTCGATCTGCCGGTGAGCTTCTCCCAGGCCGCCCTCGGCCATGAAGCCCTCGTTCCGACGCTCAAGGGCGCCCAAAAAATCAAAATCCCTGCGGGAACCCAGTCGGGCCGGGAATTCCGCCTGAAGGGAGAGGGGCTGTCGCCGGCGGGCGGGCGGAATACGGGCGACATGCGGGTCCGCGTGATCGTGGAGACGCCCACCAAGCTGGGCGAGCGCCAGCGCGAAATCCTCGACGAGTTTCAGCGCATCTCCTCGCCCGCCAACCACCCCAAGGCGCGGGCATTTCAGGAGAAAATGAAATCCCTGCTCAAATGAGTGCCGCCGCGCCGCCTTGTTGCGCCCGGAATTTCCTGCTACATAACTCATCCTGATAACAAGGCCATCCGACATATCCACCAACAGCAGATACGGGAGCAACCTACATTGTCGAATCAAGCGCGCATCGATGAGTTCATCGAAAAAACGAAGGAACTGAACGGCCGGCCCGTGCGCGAGCGCGAGGCGTGGAACAACGAGGCGAGCGCGGACGCCATCCGCCACTTCGCATACGGCATCGACGACGACAACCCGCTCTGGATGGACGCCGAATACGCATCCGGCACATCCCACGGGAACATCATGGCGCCGCCCGCGTTCCTGGTGTCGGTCCTCTACCCGATCCTCCACGGCGCGCCCATGGAGGTTCCGCTCTCCTCCCTCATCGGGGGCGTGGAATTCGAGTGGGAAAAACCCGTCTCCCAGGGAACAAAGCTGCGGGCGGAGTCGGTCCAGAAGGATTCGTTCGTCAAGACGAACAAGGCGGGCCGGGAGCTCATCTTCATCATCTCCGAGTGCACCTACTGGAACGAGGCGGACGAGGTCGTCGCCAGGGGCATCGGCACGATGATCCGCACCCTCCAGGAGGGAAACACGCTCCTCTACGAGCGGCCCGTCAAGAAGTACGACGAGGCGGAATTCGCTGAAATCGAAAACGCCTACGCGGCGGAAGAAAGGCGCGGCGGCGAGAAGCTCCGCTTCGCGGATGTATCGGTCGGAGATGAGCTTCCGCCCATGCTTCGCGGCCCCCTCACCATCGGCGACATGGTGGCCTGGAACGCGGGCAACGGGCCCTCCTACAAGGCGGGCAGGCGCGGCTATCTCGACCTCAAGAAAGCGCCGCACAACGCGGTCCTGATCCCCCAGATCGGCATCCAGGTGAAAAACTCCCAGCAGCACGAGGACTTCAACCTCGCCTCGGGGCGCGGGATGCCGGGGCCGTTCGACAACGGCGTCATGCGCTTCGCCTGGGTGAGCCCCTTCATCACGAACTGGATGGGGGACGATGCGTTCCTCAAAAATCTCTACGTCCAGGTGCGCCGCCCCATGATCTACGGCGACACTATCTGGCACAAGGGCGAGGTGGTCGAGAAGAACGAGGCCGAGCGCACCGTGAAGGTCGAGATCACAGGAACGAACCAGGAGGGTGAGCTGGCGACGGCGGGCTCGGCCGTGGTTCGCCTGCCGGAGTAATTCGCGAGAACCCGTGGAGAAAAAATGGCTCGAACTCATCATCGAGGTTCGTGAGGGTCTGGCCGAGGACGCCGCCGCCCGGATACTGGAGGCGGGCGCTACCGCCGTTGAGGAGCGAGACGGCTTACGGGGCGCTTCGCTGCTCATCACGCACATCGCTCTTGAAGACGGCGCAACCAGGAAACTCCGCGCGATAGAGGCGCTGCTCGCAACCATGGGCGTCGAGAAGAGCGCCATCACCCTCAGGAACATCGAGGATCAGGACTGGGTCGCCCGGTCGCGCGGTCATTTCAAGGGCGAAGCCTACGGCGAGAGGCTCTGGGTGCGGCCGCCCTGGGATGAGAGCGAAACGCCACCGGGGCGCATCGAACTGATGCTGGAGCCCGGCCTCGCCTTCGGCACGGGCAGACACCCCTCCACCCGCCTGGCCCTCCTCGCGATCGAACGCCATTGCACTCTAGCTCTTCCCGAGCGCATGGTGGACTTAGGCTGCGGTTCGGGCATCCTGGGCGTCGCGGCTTTGCTTTATGGCGCAAGGCGTGTAACGGCGTTCGACTTGGATCCTGCGGCCACCCAAGAGACCACCGCCCTGGCGGAGCGAAACGGAGTGAGAGCTCGCATGACGGCGCTGGGCACGACGCTCACGCAGGCTACGCTTGAAGCATGGTGGGGCCGGGTCGATTTCATCGCGGCGAACATCTTTCTGGACGCTCTTTGCGAACTCGCGCCGCAGGTTCTCAGGGCGCTCGCTCCCGGCGGCCGGGCCGTTCTCTCAGGTATCGGTTACGAGGGGGCGGATACCCTCGCCCGCATCTACCAAGAGGTCGGTTTCACGGTCGAGGGAACGAACCGCTTCGAGGAATGGGCGAGCGTGGAGGTGGTGAAGCCATGACGCGCGACGGACTCCGGCTTTTCTACATTCCTCCTGAGGCGGTTCAGGGCGAACAAGTCGTCCTGGGAGCGGAGGAATCCGCGCACATCCACCGCGTCCTCAAGATGGGGACGGGCGCAATCTGCCGCGCCGCAACGGAAGATGGACGCGAATACAGGGTGGAGCTGACGGAAATATCCGCGGGAGAGTGCGTCGGCCGAATCATCGAGCGCCTGCCGGGGAGGCCACTCTCTCCCCTGTCGACCGCCTTGGGAATCCCCCTGCTCAAGGGGGAGCGGTTCGAGTGGGTCCTCCAGAAAGGCTGCGAACTGGGCGCCGACGCCTTCCATCCGCTCGCGCTCGAGCGCTGCGAGGTCAGGATTCAGGAGCGAAGAAGAGCAGAACGCCACAAACGGTGGCGGCGCATCGTCCTGGAAGCCGCCAAGCAGTG
Organism: Nitrospinota bacterium; assembly: GCA_028820795.1. GTDB lineage: Bacteria > UBA8248 > UBA8248 > UBA8248 > UBA8248 > Bin107. Next base: position 10,621 of record JAPPHK010000119.1, read on the forward strand.
CGACCGTGTGCCGCCGCCCACGGCGCATCCATTAGGCGGACTGGACGACTTTCTCGCCGATACGGAGGACTACGACCTCAAGATCGTGGGCTACCTGGGAGATGATGCGCTTTCGGTCAAAGAGGCGCTATCGCGTGTGAGCAGCGTTAGCGCAGACGCCCCGCTTCGCGTCGCTATCCTCACGGGCCCGGAAGGCGACCTCACGGACGAAGAAGCGGGGCGGGCGATGGAGGGCGGCTTCCTGCCGGTATCCCTGGGCCCCAGAATCCTGCGCGCAGACACCGCGCCCGTCTCGCTCCTCACCATCGTGCAGCACGCACTGGGCGACATGGGCTGATGCGAACGGAATCGTTTGACACCTTTTTCGCGCCGCCTTAGGTTGTGGGCATCATCATTATCCAAGGGAACATCCGATGAAGGTCATCATTGTCGGCGGGGGCGGGCGCGAGCACGCCCTGGCATGGAAGCTCAGCCAAAGCCCGGACGTGGAGGAAGTCGTCTGCGCGCCCGGAAACGCGGGCACGGCCCAAGCCGGGCGGAACGTAGCCGTCGGCGCCGAGGACATCGCGGGCCTCTTAACGCTTGCGGAAGAAGAGAAACCGGGCCTCGTGGTCGTCGGCCCCGAAGCCCCTCTCGCTCTGGGGCTGGTGGATGAACTAGAAGCGCTCGGAATCCCGGCGTTTGGCCCATCCGCCCAAGCCGCCCGCATCGAGGCGAGCAAGGCGTTTTCCAAGACCCTGATGGACGAGGCGGGAATCCCCACCGCTGCCTACGGCGTTTTCGAGGACGCGCAAGCGGCTAGGGATTTCGTAACGGAGCGCGGCGGCGCGTGGGCGGTGAAGGCCGACGGCCTCGCCGCGGGCAAGGGTGTGCTGCTTTGCGCAGACGCCTCGAGCGCGCATGCGGCCATATCGCAAATCATGGAGCAAAGAGCCTTCGGCGAGGCGGGCGACAAATGCGTGGTGGAGGAGTTCCTGGAAGGCGAGGAGGCGAGTTTTCTCGCGTTCGCAGACGGGGAAACCGCGCTCCCCATGGCATCGGCGCAAGATCACAAGGCCATCGGCGAGGGCGACACCGGCCCCAACACGGGCGGCATGGGCGCGTATTCGCCTGCGCCCGTGCTCTCGGGCGCGTTAGAGGAACGCGCGCTCGAAACCGTCATCAAGCCCGCCATCCGCGCCATGGCCAGGCGCGGCACCCCCTACCGGGGCGTTCTCTACGCGGGCCTCATGGTGCAGGGCGATGAGCTGAAAGTCCTGGAGTTCAACTGCCGCTTCGGCGACCCTGAATGTCAGCCTCTGCTCATCCGCATGGAGGGGGACTTGCTGCCCGTCCTCATGGCGTGCGTCGAGGGGCGGCTGCACGAGACGACCATCCTCTACTCCAAAGACGCCGCGGTCTGCGTCGTCATGGCGGCGGGCGGCTACCCGGACGATTACCGGATGGGCGATGCGATCCACGGAACCGAGGAAGCCGACGCCCTGCCCGGCGTTCACGTCTTTCATGCCGGAACGTGCGTGAACGACGAAGGTTCCGTCGTGACCGCCGGCGGCCGCGTTCTTGGAGTCACCGCGCGCGGGCTGGAGGTCCGCGCGGCCATCGCGCGCGCCTATGAGGCATGCGACCTGATCTACTGGGAAGACGCGTATTTTAGAAAAGACATCGGCGCCAAGGCTTTAAGGCGCTTGGGCTGAAATCCCGGCTGCGAATCCAGAATGCGCGCCCTCATCATCCTGATCGACGGCGGCGACCCTGCCTATTTCGAGGCATCATCCACGCCGAACCTGGACGGCATCGAGCGCGAGGGCGCGCGTTTCACCGTTTCGTGCCAGATGCCCTCCGTCACCAACGTGAACAACGTCTCGATGATCTGCGGCGCGCCTCCCGCCGCGCACGGGATCACGGCCAACTACTTCCTGAACGCAGAGACGGGCGAAGAGGTCTATATGGAATCGGGGGATTTCGTCCTGGCGCCCACGCTCATGGAGACGGGCCGCGCGGCGGGACGGAAGACCGCCGTCCTGGCGTCCAAGCAGAAACTCTGCGACATGATCGGCAAAGGGGCGGAGACGGTCGTCACCGCGGAAGACCCGCCGGAGTGGCTCACCCGAATCGCAGGTCCCAAAGAGGAGATCTACAGCGGGGCCGTGAACCTATGGCTGCTTATGGCGGCGCGCGCGGTATTGGAAGAGGAAAAACCGGACCTCCTCTACGTCACCACCACGGATTACTTACAGCACAAATACGGCCCCGAACACGCGGAAGCCCAGGCGCACCACGCCGCGCTCGATGCCGAAATCGGACTGCTGATAGACAGCTGGATGAGCGTCCACGATGACGGGGCAGTCTTCATCACCGCAGACCACGGGATGCGCGACAAGACGCGGGCGCTGGACCCGGGCGTCATGCTGAGACACGAGGGCGTCGGCGCGGAAGCCGTTCCCATCATCAAGGACCGCTACGTCGTCCACCACGGGAACCAGGGCGGCGCGGCCTACGTTCATCTGGATAACAGGGAAACTCTCGCCGATGCCGTCGCCATCCTGAAAGCGCACACTGGTATAGAAGACGCGCTGACGCGCCAAGAGGCCGCCGCGCGCTTTCAGCTGTTAGAAGAGCGGGTGGGCGACATCATAGTGCTGGCGGATTCCGTGACAGTATTCGGCGTGATGGAAGAAGCCGAGCGCGAAGTTCACTTGAGAAGCCATGGATCGCTGCACGAGAGCAAGGTGCCCCTTTGGGCCTTGAACGCGCCTGGTTTTAAGCCGGGCGACCCACCGCGCCATTTCGAGTGCGTCCGCTACGTGATGGGGTTGTTGAAAAAGCTCCGTTTGTGATCCTTATGGGTTGATTCCAACCAATGCAGGAGCGATTGCCGACCGAAGAGTGAGGGATTGACATCTGTTGGAACAGGCTTCCGTGCCTGTCCGACACCCGGTCGGGGATTTAGTCGTAGTTTGAGAAATACCAGAATCAAAATTCATTAAAAGCTTTTAGCAATTTCATCGTTGCGTCGTGATCCAACGAATCTCCTACATACCGGCATTCGTATAAACCTTGCAAATTCGAAGGCAACTCTATGCCCTTTTCAACTAATAAAATCAGATTACGTCCATACAATGCCATGGCAGCTCCAATTTCAATCAAGACATTCCCATTAAGTCTCGGAACCAAATTTCCTTCCTTGTCATATAAGTTTTCTTCACGTGCCACATGGATTATCCCTGCTCCACATGTTCTCATATCTTCTAAAACTTTTTCTGGTACAGGTATTGATGCTGTTTCATGCTCCTGAGCAACGATGGGTTCCCTTTGGCCATAGCTGACAATTTCTTTAATTTCCTCTAAGATTTTTGTGTTTGACCCGTGAGTAATGAAGACACGCTTGTTCTTTTCCTTTTCTTCAATTTCATTTTGTTTTTCTAATTCAGGCTCATCTTGGCTGTTCATTTTGCCTGTAACATCAAGAGTTTCATCATTTTCTCGATCTTCCATTAAATCTGCATAGCTTTCTGATTGAATTGAACCAAAATTTTCGTTAGAACCAATACTGTTGCCAACAAAATCCTTTATAGCCTCCTCATTGAATTGTATTCTTGTCTGCGTACCTTTGCGACCAATTACCATTGAACCTAATTCAGCACCTTGAACGATATGGAAAAAGCAAACTACTTGATCTTTAAGTATCTTCTCTTTATCGGAAACCTGATCTTTGAAGTGTTCATGCCAATGAGCAGCAATATCCGAAGTGCTCATAACATAATTTGCCCTATGGACGGCTCTTTCGATTGTTGAATTATACGGTGGTATTCCTCTTATCACTTTCTTCAACACAAATGATGGGTTGTTGATAAATTCACGTCCCTGTTCCATCAACTTCATTCTACCATTATCATCATTTATCAAACCCCAAATCTTGTATGCGGAAATTTTGCGACCATCAAGTTTTTTAGAATCTATAACTGACTTAGCTTCTGACAAAGAAGCACCCGTAGGTTTTGTTGCCAAGTATTGTGTAATTCCATGAACATCCTCAATCGTAGTCCTAATGGGTAATGCCATTTCATTTTCTCCTAATTACCAAGGAAAATGCCTCGAAATATCAGCCACAATCACAGCTCTAAAATACCTTCCTTGAATTGAATTGTCAATGCCTTTTTATATTTATGAAGGAAATTATATGAATTTAATATATAACCATAATTATTACAAATGGTTATAACTAATATAAAAGACATATTAATTTCCTTTATAATATCAAGATATCTGTATTGAGCGCGTTGGCGACGTGATGGTGCTGGCGGATTCTGTGACCGTGTTCGGCGTGATGGAAGAGGCCGAGCGCGAGGTTCGCTTGAGAAGCCACGGCTCACTGCATGAGAGCGTCGTGCCGCTATGGGCTCTGAACGCGCCTGGTTTTAAGCCTGCCGATGCGCCCCGCCATTTCGAGTGCGTCCGCTACGTGATGCAAAGGCTGTAATACGGAACAGCTGCTGGCCGCGCGAATCGGACACTTGCTAGGGGTTGCGCTTCACCCAGGGGAATTTCTCGTCGACGCCCGGCCAGATCTCGCGGATGGAGAAAAAGCATATCGCTATCCAAATGGCGAGGCCGACGTCGAAACCCTCCAGCACCCGCACCATCCAGATGAAATCGAAAACACCCAGCACCAGCACCGAGAGATAACTGCACCACGCGACCCCCCACAGGGTCGCCAAGCCGAAGACGCACAAGGCCGCCCCCGCTCCCAGCGTCGCCCAGCCGTAGCCCACCCTGCCCGGCTGGTTCGTGTACATGGCGGACGCGGTGAAAATGAGGAGCAACGCGCCGACCAGCAGCGTCGTCCGGGCCGCGCGCTGCGCGTCGAATGTTCTCTCTTCAGCTACGGGGGGTTCGTTCATGGTCTCTCGCCTTTCTTTCGGACGCTGCCATACGAGGTTACGCCATCCGCTCCTCGTTGCCTAGGCGCTCTCCCGTGTGGTGTAATCGCGGGGCTGAAATCCCATTCCATTATTTGAGGAGGACGCCCCTTGAAGGCGATGGTGCTGAGAGAACCGGGAAAACCCTTTGTCGAGGAAGAATATCCAGACCCCGTGCCCGGACCGGGGGAGGCGGTCGCGAAGGTAATGGCCTGCGGCGCCGGGCTGACCATCCACCACGCCCGCATGGGACGGGTACCCGGGGTGAACTATCCGCTCATCATCGGGCACGAGATCACCGCCATCATCACCGCCCTGGGCGAAGGCGTGGAGGGGCTTCAGGAGGGCGACGCGGTGACCGCCCATTTCTACGTCACCTGCGGGAGATGCAAGTGGTGCCTCATCAACCGCGAGACGCTGTGCGAGAACTTCACGGGCTACATCGGCCGCCAGGTGCAGGGCGCTTATGCGGAATACATCAAGCTGCCCGCGCGGAATTTCATCAAAATCCCCGCCGGGCTGGATTATGAGAAGGACGCGGCGGAAGTCTCCGTCATCTGCGACGCGATAGCCACCCCGTATAAAGTAACGAGGCGCGCGCGCATCGCCCCGCTCGAGAACGTGGCCGTCATCGGCGCGGGCGGCGGCGTGGGCATCCACATGGTGATGATGGCGAAGTGGGCGCACGCCCGGGTCATCGCCGTGGACGTGGCGGCGAACAAGCTCGGCAAGTGCCGCGACGTGGGCGCGGACGAGGCCGTCGACGCCTCACAAGTCGATATCGCCGGCGCGCTCATGGACCTGACAAACGGCAAGGGCGTGGACGTGGTCGTCGATTTCGTCTCTTCCGCCTCCACGATGGAAGCGGGCGTTCAGTCCCTGGGAATCGGCGGGCGCCTCGTGACCCTGGGCGGCACGGGGCAGCCGTTCCAGGCTGCGGCGCGCAATATGGTGACGAAAGAACTCGAACTCATGGGCAGCCGCTACTGTTCGAAACAGGAGATCAAGGAATCGCTCGACCTCGTGGCGCGGGGCGACGTATGGCCCGTGGTGACGGAAACCTACGCGTTCAACGTCGAAGAGGTGGAAAAGGTCCACGAACGCCTGGAAGTAGCGGCCGTAACGGGCCGCGCGGTCATCGTGATGGACCAGGCTTGAGGCGTTAGCTGAAAAAAACCTGAATTCGTGATTCGGCGTATGGAACCGACCGGGGAGAAGGGGCCGTAGGGACAGGCCCCCGTGCCTGTCCCCGCGAAGCGCAACACGGGGATGGGCATATCCGATAAGAGCGGCCACGTGGGGCCGCCCCTACGGGTGGTGCGGTTTTGTTCGTCATTACGGCGAAAGCCGGGATGACGGCGGTGATCGATTCCGACCGATCTAGAAGGGGCTTTTCAACAACACCAAAGGCGTCGGCTGCTAGTTGACGATCTTCCACTGCCCGTCGGGCTGTCTGCAGGCGGTGCCGTAGGCGCTTTTCTTCTCGCCATTAATGACAACGGTCTGCTGGAACTCCCGGCAGTACTGGTCGAGTTCGTTCTTGAAGGCCGGCCTGGGAACGACGACGCCGCACACCCGCCTGTCGGGGTTGTCCCACACGGTGCGCGTACCGGAGCGCTGGTTTTCGAGCGCGTACTGGGTGGCGCTGGCGAGCCTGAGCCGCTCCGCTTCATCGAGGTCGCGTCCAATCTGCCCGCCGACGACGCTGCCGAGCAACACGCCCGCGAAGGTGGCGAGCGCCTGCCCGCTCCCCTTGCCGACCTGATGGCCGATGACGCCGCCGCCGATCGCGCCGATCACCGAGCCGAGAACCTCGTTGTCGTTGTTCGTGTAATAGACCGCGCAATCATCGTCGGAGCGATGATAGACGTAACGCTCGCGCGGGTAGGACCGATAGATGACGCGCGGGCCGGTCCAGACCGGATAGCCGTACCAGACGGGCGCGACGACGCTCGGGCCGTACCAGTAGTGATGGCGAACGATAGTGCGGGGACGACGGTGACGGCGACGCCATTTGCGATGCTGACGCGCCTTGTAGTGCCGTTGCGATTTGTATTTGTGATGCCGCTTGATTCCGTGGCGTCTTCCGCGACGATCATCCGCTGACACCGTATTGGCAAGAAACACGACCGCCAAAATACTTAACGCGATGGAGAGTCCCAAACGCTTCATCTGCTCATCCCCCTCTGGCTTCTCCCATCCGACCGGAAAAGACGTAACCGACGACTCGCCTATTATACCTTTCGACGACGCAGGGTTCCATCCCAGCTAAGGTACTGATATTTCTAGGATTGTCGCAATTGATACCGAAGCGCCCTCCTCCTCTCCTGATAGCCCGCTACGGGCCGACTTCTATCCAAATTCGGCAGTGATCGCTCGAACCCCACTCATCGACGTCGTTCATAGCGCGGACGGTCACGCTCTCGTGGAATCCCCGCGAAGCAAAAACGTAATCGAGCTGATTCTGGGCGGTCTCGGGAGTTTGCCTCGTCGTGTAGTAGGTCGGAACGTTTTTTGTATCTTCAGGCAACCCTTGCGGTGTGGGCTTCGCTAGCCTGCCGTCCGGAAACTGCGGCCCGATGAATTCCAGGCCCAGCGCGTCCATGCGCTCGAAAATTGTCCGGTCCCGCGCCGGTAGCGCCAGCCGATTGTCGTCCGTTGCGCCGTATATCGTGTTGAGGTCGCCGGCCGCCAGAATGCGGTGCGTCGAGGGGTCAATAGCGCCGATGAAAGCGGACAAGTCCGAGATGATTCGGTGAGCGGATGCGTCCGGGTAGCCTACTCCCCATTTTGAATCGGTCGTGACATGGGGCTTGAGCCAGCGCGCATACATCGACACCGCAATGAACGGCTCACCCTCAGTCGGAATCACACTGGCGGCGGCGATGGTGCCGATGCCGCTGACCGGAATTTCATCGCGCTCCGCTACGCTGATTGGAAAAACACGCCAGAACCATTCGACCCCGACGCGTTCCGAGAGCTTAACGATCATCGCCACCCTGTCGTAGAGTCCCTCCTCCCACGGCTCCCAGTAGTCTTGAGGCCCGGTTTCGACAGGACGAAGCAGATCGGAAGGCGGCGCATCCGCCTCCTGCAGCAAGGCGACGTCCAAGTCCATTTCCAGCAGTTCCGTCCAGGGCTGTTTTCTCTTCGCGATGTTCCAGCACACGATGCGCGTCATGACGATGTATATGCTCCGGTCATTGTTAGACGGTTTTAATTGGACGCGTCGGACGAGGGCATGTATTCGGTCAATTCATGCAGGTCAGTATAGATGCGGCCATTCTTGAATCAAAGGCCTCACAACACGCGGTCGTCGAAAAACTCCTTTCGGGAGCAGGGGCATTTCTTCTCGTGAGGACAATTAAATCGATCGTTCAAGAATAGATTTGACGCCCTATGAGTCCTTATGAGACTTTGGTATTCCGTCAGCGGGGGAAAGCAGAGCGGCTGAGAACCCCGGTGGACGGAAAAGGCCGGGCGATGCAAAAAGATAGCCCAAAACGGCGCTGCGGCGCGGTGGGAAAGACATGACATCGTATGAGACATACAGCCTCATTGGGCAATATATTGGCCTCGGGTTGATATTCTACGGAATCCGGCAGATGCAACGCGGCACGGAATACAGGGAGCGCGAGAGCACCCGCCGCCATGAAGAGAATATGGAAGAGATCAGGAATAGCAGAGAAGAGAACATGTCTGCGCTCAAGGCGCTCATCGAAGGGCAAAAGGTGGTCATCGAGCGCACCGGAGGCTGAGGCCGGAACCCGCCGGTTTATTTCCAATCTTTGTGATGTTCCTGTTTTCAAAATGAGACGCTACCGAACCCCCCGCGAACTTTGAAGATTCCCGCCCCCGCCTGTAGAATCGCCCTCCTGCGGAATCATACGATTATTCAGGAGGTTTCAGTTTCATGAGCGAAGGCGTTGCGTTCGAAAAATGGGAAGTGGGGAGCAAGTTCACCACACGGGGCAGGACCATCACCGAGACCGACGTGGTGAACTACGTCAACCTCGTGGGCTATACGGAAAGCCTGTTCCTCGACATGGAATTCTTGCGGGAAAAAGGTCACGAGAGGCGCATGGCGCCGGCCCTTTTCACCTGCGGGGTCGCGGATACCCTTATCGTCCAGACGGGCGTCCTGCATGACTACGCGATCGCGCTTCTGGGCGTGGACGGCCTCGTGGCGCGAGCGCCGGTCTACGTGGGCGACACGCTCACGGTGGAAGTCGAGACGACGGATGTGCGTCCCTCCAGGAGCAGGCCCGACCGCGGCGTCGTCTCCACGCACCAGAGGGTGCTCAACCAGAACGGCGAGGTGGTGCTCGAATACGACGTGAAGCGCATGCTGCTCAGAAGCGACGCCTGAGGCGGGCACGCTACAGACCGAAGAACTCTCTCGCCGTACCGCTCCAGATTCTCTCCGCGTCTTCCGCCGAAATATCGAGCGCGCCCATCATGTCGGCGTGGCGCTTCACGGGCACCCAGGGGGCGTCGCTCGCGAACATCATGCGCGATGCGCCCATCTCCTGTAAGGAGAACGCGAGCGCCGTCTGCGAGTGAACCACCGTGTCCGTGTGGAAGCGCGCGAAGTATTC
>JAPPHK010000016.1 GCA_028820795.1 Nitrospinota bacterium
TTGTGGTTATCAATTCCCACCGTTAAACAACCCGTGGGGGGGTTGCGCCACCCCCCCCGACAATATTTTGTGCTCACGACGAAATGCCCGAGAAAACCCGCCACATAACCGACGAGATACAAGATTGCCTCAGGCGACCCGTCCTTTATACGGAGCGAGATCGATTTCGCTTTCGCGCTTGCGGGTCTGGGCGATATCGTAGCTGTTCTGCATTCGCATCAGCGTGTCCATCGAGACACCGAACGCCTTCTCGACTCTGAGCGCCATCATAGGCGAGAAATCCGCGCGCTCGTTGAGCAGCGCGGACAGCGCGGGGCGCGTGACCCCCAAAACCCGCGCCGCTTCGGTTACCGACAATCCAAGCGGTTCGATGATATCGCTCTTCACGAACCCGCCCGGATGAGCCGGGTTCTTCATCCGTATGCCACCCGTCGCACTCATGATCGCCTCCTAGTGGTAATCCTCAAAATTCAACTCGACGATTTCCATCTCTGTTTGCCCGATCCGGAAAGTGAGCCGCCAGTTTTTTGTAACCGACAGACTCCGAACACCTTTACGATCGCCGGCAAGTTGATGCGCCCTCCAAGCCGGAACGGTTCGTAGTTCTTCCTCCCGATCCAAGTCTTGCAGGAATGAAAGGATGCGCCACAACTTCGGCACGACCGCTGGTTGGAGACCAGCCGTGTTATCATCCTCGATGAATCGGCGAAGCCCTTTGTGAACCACGCTGCGAATCTTCATAGCGCAAAATACCCAAATCATTCGTTCAGCGTAAAGCGACACATTACGATACCCTGAAAACACCAATTGTCTTGTCTGAAACCAATTTCTAAAACAATTATCAAGCCGTAAAGAGTCGATTCCTTTTTTCGGAACTGGCCCTTCCCCCCAACCCCGCTCGTCTGACATAATGGACGGTCATGAGGACCCTGTTCGGGTGGGCATCGTATCCACCCGCCGCATTCAACGAGACAGGGACTCCTCAACTCATGCGTGGCCTGCCGGGAATATTCATCGACTTCAACAAATACCTCTCCAGACGTTTCGACGAGATGCTGCCCGAAACATTCCGCGTGGATGGGTACAAGCATTTCCGAAAAAAATTCGCGCCGCCCCACATTCCCGATGGTGCGCTTGTCTATGAAGTCGGCGGCGGGAAACATCCGCTTCACTCCAAGGAGGAAAAGATGAATCGGGGCCTTCGGGTCATCGGTCTCGACATCGACCATTCAGAATTGATGTGCGCCCCGCGCGGTTCCTACGATGCGATTATTTGCGCTGACATTACCGAATACCGGGGATTCGAAGACGTAGACGTTGTGATCTGCCAGGCGATGCTCGAGCACGTCATAGACACGCAATCAGCTTTCGCGGGCCTGGCGAGCATATTGAAAAAGAACGGCGTCGCACTCCTCTTCACGCCATCGAGAAACGCCGTCTACGCGCGGGTAAATCTTCTCATCCCCGAGAGGCTCAAGCGAAATCTTTTGAGGCTTCTCTATCCCGAACTCGCGGATAAATCCGGTTTTCGGGGCCGCTACCATCGCTGCACTTTGTCCGAATTCGAAGAAATGGCCCGTGGGCAAGGCTTCGCAGTCATTCGGAAAAGAGCCTACTATTACAGTGAGTATTTCAGCTTCTTTGCGCCGCTGCACGTTTTGTGGCGGCTTTGGCTTTGGATTTTCTGTCTCCTGGCGCGCGAGCAGGGGGCCGAGACCTTCAGTCTCGCGCTGCGCAAGATCTGAGGGTGGAAACCAGAGCGTGTTCCGATTCAATCATTGAAGCTGAGCGGACATCATGTGCGGCGTTGCGGGTTTTCTCTACACGCATCAAGAGACGGATGACCCCCGGGGTATCGTTTCGAGGATGGCGGAGAGCCTGCGCCACAGGGGTCCCGACGATGGTGGAAGCTGGGTAGACGAGGCGGCGGGCGTCGCTCTGGGACACAGGAGGCTCGCCGTCATCGATTTGAGCACTGGCGGCCGCCAGCCGATGATCTCGCACGGAGAGCGATACGTTCTCTCCTACAACGGAGAAATCTATAATTTCATCGAGCTGCGCGATGAGTTGATTCACGAGGGCGTGCGTTTCAAGGGACGCTCGGATACCGAAGTCCTCCTCGCAGCGCTGGAAACATGGGGACTTGAGGCGGCCATCGAGCGATTCGTCGGTATGTTCGCATTCGCCCTTTGGGATCGTTCGGAAAAAACGCTGCATCTCGCGCGCGACCGCATGGGCGAAAAACCCCTCTATTACGGCTGGTGCGGAAAGTCCTTTCTTTTCGGCTCGGAACTCAAAACTCTCCGCGCGCATCCAGACTGGGAAGGCGATATCAACGCCGACGCTTTGGCCGAATACATGAAACTGGGCTGCGTGCCCGCTCCCAATTCCATCTACCGGGGAATCCACAAACTGCCGCCCGCCTCCATATTGAGCCTATGCGCTTGGGAAGCGCCCGGGCATCTGCCAGAGCCATGCGCGTATTGGTTCGCTGAAGATGTTGTGAGTCATACAACCGCAGATAGAGGAACTCTCGCCGACGATGAGGTGCTCGACCAACTAGAAGAGGTGCTGAAACGCTCCGTTCGCCGGATGCTTCGCTCCGATGCGCCGCTCGGCGCATTTCTCTCAGGCGGAGTCGATTCATCGACCGTGGCGGCATTGATGAAGGTGGAGAGCCACGCTCCCGTTCGGACGTTTTCCATCGGTTTTCACGAGAAAGGCTATGACGAGGCACGCCATGCGCGCGAAATAGCCCGCCACCTCCAAACCGAGCACATCGAACTCTACGCAGGTCCAAAAGAAGCGCTCGAGGTCATCCCGCGCCTCCCTTTCCTCTATGACGAGCCGTTCGCGGATCCATCCCAAATTCCCACGCACCTGTTGTGCACCCTCACGAAAAAGCACGTCACGGTCGCTCTCTCAGGCGATGGGGGCGATGAGCTATTCGGCGGCTACAACCGCTATCTCTGGGCGCCCCGGGTCTTGAAGTGGGCTCATAGGCTGCCGGGACAAGTGATAACGCAAATCGCGAAGGGATTGACAACGCGGCACATTGCGCTGGCACGGTATTATGAAAAAATTTCTCCCCTGCTATCCAAGAGCTACCGGATTGAGATTGCCGGAGAGAAGATACTCAAGCTGTCGAATCTCCTGGGCGCAGCGAATCTCGATGAGGCGTATGAGCGCCTGAGGGCGCAAGGCGATGCTTCGGTTTGCCTTCATGCGCAACGGGACTCGGAGAGTGTATGCGCCCCAAAACCCGTCCCGAGAGTTCTTCATTCCGCGGAGAGGATGATGTACCGCGACATGGTGGAATACCTGCCCGATGATATCCTCGTGAAGGTGGACAGGGCGGGCATGGGAGTGAGCCTCGAGGTGAGAGCGCCCTACCTGGACCACCGGGTCGTGGAGTTCGTCTGGAGTCTCCCGCTGAGGTTGAAGCTGCGGGGTGGCGAGGGAAAATGGATTTTAAGGCGGTTGTTGTCCCGCTACGTTCCCGCCTCGCTGATTCAAAGGCCGAAAATGGGGTTCGCCGTCCCTATCGGCGAATGGCTGAGGGGACCTCTTAAAGACTGGGCGGAAGATTTATTGAGAGAATCGCGACTCAGGGAAGAGGGATTTTTTCACGCAAATTCGATTCGCGTAATGTGGGAGCAGCACTCATGTGGCGCAAGGGACTGGCAATTCGGTCTTTGGGGCGTGTTGATGTTTCAATCCTGGCTGGATGAACAAGGGCGATGAAATGACCAACACCTTATTTTTGTTGGATTTAGAAGACAAATACTTCTTGAGCCACCGGCGCGCGCTCGCGCTGGCGGCGCGCGATGCGGGATACCGCGTTGTCGTATGCGTGAGAATCGGCGGGAAATACATGGAGCGGATTCGCGCGGAAGGTTTTGAATGTCTCGCCTTGGAGAATGAAACCAAGGGAGGGATCAGCTTCCCAAGGGAATTTCAAGCCCTCATCAAGCTCATTCGCGCTTACCAGAAGCACAGACCTCACACCGCCCACCACTTCGGCGTGAGAAATCTACTTCATGGCTCAATTGCCGCGCGTTTCTCCAAAACGCCTTTCGTCGTGAACTCGTTTTTGGGCATGGGCTCTCTTTTTTCAAGAGGTTCGCTGACACTGAGGATCCTGAGCAAAATTGTCCTGTTCTCGCTTCGGCGTATTCACCGGGCGAAGAACACGCGCGTAATCGTGCAGAACGATGATGATAAGCAGATAGTCCTTCAGCAGGTGCTCTTTGATGAATCGCGCCTGAGCGTCGTACGCGGCTCTGGCGTCGACGTTCGCTCCTTTCATCCCACCCCGGAGCCTCCGGGCGCGCCACAAGCGGTGCTCGCCTCTCGGATGCTCGCGGAAAAAGGGGTGCATGAATTCGTAGAGGCAGCGGCCCTGCTGAAAAAAGAAGGCGCTAAAATTCGCATGGTGCTGGTGGGAAACCCCGACCCCAAGAATCCAACGTCCATTCCCGAATCCACGCTTGCTCGGTGGAGACGAGAGGCCGGAGTCGAATGGTGGGGCTACAGGGAAGACATGGCCGAGGTTTGGAGAGGCTGTCACATCGCGGTTTTGCCGACGTATTACAATGAGGGGCTCCCGAGAAGCCTGCTGGAAGCCGCGGCATGCGCCCGCCCACTGGTGGCAACCGAAATTCCCGGCTGCCGGGCGATTCTAACAGACGGGATAAACGGCCTGAGCGTCTTGCCCCGTGACGCAAGGAGCCTGGCCGACGCTATCGGGAAGCTGGCTCGGAATTCTGACATGAGGCGAAGTATGGGCGAGGCGGGGCGGAGAATTGTCGAAACAGAGTTTTCCGATAGAATCGTGACGAAAAAAATCCTGGAAATCTATGAGCATATGGACGCAACTGAAAAAGAATCGGGAAGAAAGAAAGCGAATCTGGGCAGTCAGGCGGATGGTAAATGAGGCTTCTCGCCAGATGCGACCACGACCTAGACGCCACTCCTTCGCATACGCAAGAGAGTGAGCATCGTCAGAAATACCACTTGCAAATCCATCCAGAACGAGTAGTTCAGTATGTAGTATAAATCGTGCTCCAGCTTGATTCTGTAGTCTTCTATCTGGTCGACGTGGCCTTGGCGAATCTGCGCCCACCCCGTAATTCCAGCCGGTACGAGTTCGCGATACGCGAATTCGGGGTAGTGCTTCTTGGCTATCTCCAGCGTCTTGATGTACTCCGCCCTCGGACCAACGATGCTCATATCCCCCTTGATGACGTTCCAGAGTTGGGGAAACTCATCGAGATGACACCGGCGCAGGAAACGCCCGAACGAATAGATTCTCGGGTCGTTTTCTTTCGTAGACATGGTGCCCAGCGGCTGATCGGTATCCACGCGCATGGTCCTGAATTTATAGAGCGTGAACAATCTCCCCCCCTGAGTGACGCGGACCTGGGAATAGAATATCGGCCCCTCGCTCACGAGCTTGATTATGATGGCGATGAGGAGCCCTAACGGGGCGAACAAGAACAGAACCGTGATGCTGAACCCCAAATCCAACACGCGTTTGCATAGATATTGTCGTCGGCTCAAGACCCGTCCGCTCTCAAGGGCGGAAAATTTCTCGCAGCCGGAAATGGATTCCAAAGTAACTCGGCCTTCCATAAGAGACTCAAGCCTTTTTCAGAACACATGGAAATCTATGGGACGCAAGCGAACCCAGAAAACTAGCGATCGCACTTTTTCGCTTTACATTCAATCCGAAATCCCGTATATTCGAACATATAACGAAAATAATACGAACATATTATCGAAACTGAATTCATATACCACTGCACAGGCAGAAAATACGACATGGCTTCACGCGAATTCCGGCTTGGAGTTAGCCGCCTTCTTCTCTACGAGCAGCCCTTGAACCTACGCGCATGAACTGTATGCCGATAGAAATAGTGTGAGGAAAAACCGGGATTGTCAACCCACAAGCGAAGCAAAGAGGTTTTTTTGCGCTTACGTATTAATCGATCACGAAGGCGTGAGATTTTCTGTCATTTTCAGGAATGTTTCTGCTTCCTGGAGGCCAAATTATCGTGATGAATGCTTCGTTCCTGGCATATGGCGCCATGGCCATCGGCGCTGCCGCGATCACATGGACGAGTCTATACAACCTCGGAACCGCAGGCGCGCTGTTCTTGTTCCTGAATCCAATCGTCAACATCGAGGTCGCTTTCGGCGATACGCGAAGAAGTATCTCATACGACAAATTGGCGCTGCTGGCATTGGCTTTGGGCTTCGCGTGGCACGTCCTGAGAAACAGTAAACACGCTCGTCCCAAGAGCCAACCGATTTTCTGCTATATCTGGCTCGCCTGCATCGCGTGGAGCCTCGTCGCTGCTTGGCTGAGTGGCGCACCTCCAGAACAACAATTCTGGGGCCTCGCCGAAACGATCGCCTATTTCATCACCTTTCTCGTTTTTCAGGCCATTTGCGCCGACGACCTTTCCCGCAACCGCATGCTGAAAGCGATCCTCTACGGCGGCTTCATCATGTTGGCGGCGGTCTTATTCCAGAATCTGGCCTACCAACTCTCCTGGAAGATCTGGGGACCGCGCTACGCTTTCAGAGCCGATTTGCTGTACTCGCCATTCACCCGGACGTTCTTTGACTCCCGGCCCGGCCCGATAGGGCATCCGAATTTTCTGGCCGCCTATCTGGTTCTGTGGGCCGCGCTCTACCCATATCTTTTCCGCATGTTCTCGCGTCCTGCTGCGCTCGCCATCATCGCCATGCATCTCATCGTTTTGGCGCTGACGGGCAGTTACGGAGGAGTATTCGGCTTCGGCGTCTGCTGCTCGGTGGTTTTGTTTTTCACGAAGCCAATCCCCACGAACATGACTTCCGGCCGCATCTCCCGCACCGGCGGCCGTCTCCTCCGGCACTTTCTGGCCGCGTTCCTGATTTTGGCGATAGGCGCCGTCGCCGCCAATGACGAAGACTTCCTGGACTTATCGCTGTTCCCCAGAATCTATATCTACCGCGTCGGCGGAAAAATGCTCGCAGATCGCCCTCTGACTGGACATGGAAACGGTCTCTTCCCCCAGGCGTTTCAGAAAAGCGAGAGGGAATACATAGATAACGAGGGACTGAGTACGCCGCCCTGGCGAGTAACGCATGACGAGCCCGAGAGAGCTGGCAAGTCCCGGGACCGAGAAGAGGAGCGCACCAACGCCGCGGCTAATTATCTCCCGCCGCTTTCGGCCCATTCCTCTTATCTCAAAGCCTTCGTCGAAACGGGTTTTCCCGGAGGTATTCTTTTCCTTTGCCTCATTGTCGGGGGTCTCATAGAGGTATTTGCACATCTGAGGAAAACGATGAGGCTTTCGATACGCTCACCCGAAGCATGGGGGTGGGCCGCATGCATCGGCGTATGTTTTCAGGCCGGAGCCGAGAACATATTCTCGTCTCCCAAAATTTCCGTTCTTTTCTGGGCCGTCACGGCGTATTGTCTCACGGCGAAACCCTCGCACTCGGAAAACCCCGAGTAGGACCCGTCAAAACTTCACCATAAAGAAATTGGACAAAACAGAGCAGGATGGCGAACAGCCAATAGGGATAAAAGTGAGCCGTTGTGGAAACAGCAACGAATAAAGCAGCTACGGTGGAGAAGATGACAGCGAAAGGCATCACGATACCAAGCGAATCTTGATGAGGCGGCAATCGCATGATTCTGTAAAAATACATCATGCCCGTTCTCAGCATGGTCATCACTAAAACGAGTCCCAACACTCCCAAATCCACGATAAAATTCATGGGCAGGCTGTGGAGAGAGACGGGCGAGTTCTTTCTCGGGTTTTCCTGAAACAAATCCGATGTCGACCACCCCCGAATCCCCGATTCATACCGGGTGATGTCGCCATAAAAATATGCAGACACCCTGGACGGCGTATCTTTGGAGTATCCATAGAAGAATCCCTGCCTCGGACCGCCTCCCATGAAAGGGCGTGAAATCAGCACGTCCGCCGCTCGCGCGTATTGAAAAAGCCTCTCTTTTATACTCATCGATAGGTTCGATGCTTCGACGAATTCTGCTCGCACCCTTGTCCCCACCATCACCGAAAGGCCGATGCACGAGAGGAAAATCAATACGGTAAGACAATAAACCAAATAAGACTTCACAATCCCCTTGCTGCATGGGCGTCTTCTAAATTTGAAGAAATATAGGAACAATAGGAATGCGCCCAGAAACAGCGCGAATATCGGAACTCGTCGCCATGTAGAAAACACCAGGAGAATCCCGGCAAGCGACGCGAACAGATATAACCAGCCGCCTTTTCTCCAGTAGAGATAGAAGGCGACGCCTGCCAGTATCAGCCCGAGCCTGCTGGCGACGATGTGGTGCCGGGCAAACATGCCGATAAAAATACGACCCTCATGATTGAGCGAATACGGATTGGGAATGCGAAAATAATAGAACAGTATGCTCTCGACACCCATCGCCAGGGCAACCCAGAAAACACTCCCGAGCGCGCCTTCAAACTCCTCTCTCCTCCAGCGGTTGTTTCGAATCAGATGCCATACGAGCATTCCATCGGCGTAGGGTACGGCTTCCGCCAGGATCCGGTAGAGGGACACGGACGTTTTGATGGGGTCATCCTGCATGTAGCCATGGACGATCCCCACCGTGAATGTCATCCAGAACCAAAGGATAACGACGGCGCACCAAAATGTGGGTTTACTCTCCCCGAAACGAACGACCTCTACCATCCATGCGGCGCACAACAAAACGAAAAGGAGCACGTAGACTTTATACGGCCCCACGAATTGACCAGGGAAATAGGGAACGCGCTCCCACGGGATGAGAAAATAAAACGCGTGCAGACGAATGACCGCGTTGGTGAGTCGATGAGGAGACGCGTTCGACGACGTGCGGTTCGAGAACACGGAAAACTATTTTCGGGCGCCCGGTTGTTTGGAAAAATAGCCTTGCTTCACCCACATGCGCACCTTGTGCGGCAACATGCGATATAAAAAACAAAACGGCAAAAGCACCCGATGCGTAAGACTGCCTCCCAACAAGCGAATCGCCTTGTTTTGCAGGACTACACCGTTGACTACATAGCGGAGTCTGGCGCCTCCTCGTTCGAAAAACTGTCTATCATGAATTCTTTTCGCCGCCACGGGAATCTTCAGTGCCCCGAGTTTCATCCCGTTTTCATACAATCTCACGTACAGGTCCCAATCGAGTTGGCTGGGGCGGCTCTCGTCGTAGCCTCGAATTTTTCGCATCGCCTCGTTTTTGATGAACAACGAAGTGTGGACCACGGGATTAAAAAGCATGAGATCCCTCCGAAGATCCTTTAACGGGGGCGATTTTTGCTCCAATTCGAATGCGGGCCAAAGTGGAATGTCTTCTGCATAAAAGGCAAACAGGGGAGAAACGACGGCAGAGTAATCGGGAAAATGCTGCAGCGCCGCAATTTGAATCTCGAATCTTCTGGGATGAGACAAATCGTCGGCGTCATGACGGGCGATAAATTCACCTTTGCTTTCGCGCACCCCGATGTTAAGCGCTCTCGCGAGTCCGATTCTTCCCGCTTCTATCAATCGAATTCTGGGATCGTGAAATTGCTTGACGATGCGAACAGTTTCGTCCGTGGAACCATCGTCTATGATGAGGCACTCGAAATCAGACGCCGTCTGCGCAAGTATGCTCCTGACGGCGTCCGCAATGTATTCCTGAGCGTTGTAGGACGTCATCAAAACACTTATCACTTCGAACGCCTTTTCCTGGCGCGAACTCGACCAATCATTCCCGAGCCCGCCGGACGATGGGCGTCCAGAATCTCCCGAAACCAGAGCTCCAAAACCGCCAGAAACCAAACAAGTGGGTAGGCGGAATTTCCTTCCTTGAAACGGGCGTACTGCCTGTGCACCTCTTCGGGTGAGAAAATCCCTCTTCTGCGAAGCGAGTCTTTACTCAGCGCATCCTCGAGAATTTCGCGCAAATCCTCTTTCATCCACTTCGACATCGGTAGGGCGAAGCCCTGTTTTCTCCTGGCAGAAATCTCCGGGGGAATGACGTCACGAAGCGACGCCTCAAGTAACTTCTTCGGATGCCCCCACTTCTTCTCCCACCCGGGCGGCAGTCCGCAAACGAATTCCACGACGTGGTGATCGACGAACGGCACCCGTACTTCGAGGGAATGGGCCATGCTCATCACGTCGGTATCCCGCAAGGTTCTCCACCCCAGATACACTTGCATTTCGAGTCTACTCAGCATGCTCCAGGGCCTCTCTCCGACGCGAACCAACGAGACGAGCATAGCGAACAAACCCTCATCCGCCTTGCGCTCGTGGAAACAGGCCTGCAACTGCGGGGAATACAAAACCCTCTTCTCCTCGGGCCATAGCAAAAGGCGCGCCAGGCCATACAATCCAATCGCCGAATCCACCCATTTCAGCCTGCCGAGCTTCTGGATGCGCTCCGAAGACATGTCCGGGCTGAAGCGGAGCATCAGCGAGACGGGCTCCGCGAGGATTTTCCTCGCCGTCAAAGGCAATCTTCCCCACATGGCCGACAATCGCCACCAACGGGGGATAAGTCGAAATGAGTCATAGCCGCCGAATAACTCATCCGCCCCAAGGCCGGACAAGGCAACGGTGACACCGTCTTCCTTCGCCGCCTGAGAAACGAGATAGGTGTTGATTCCATCGATGCCTGGCTGGTCCAGATGCCGCACTATGCGGGGGAGTTCCCTTGCTACCTTCGAGCCTTTGAACACGAATTCCTGGTGGCGCGTAGAGAAAGATTGCGCCGCCGTTCTCGCAAATTTCCTCTCGTCGTACCCTTCCGGAGCGTCATCGAAACCGACCGAATAGGTTCTTACGGGTTTGTCCGACTGACGCGACATCAATCCCACAATCGCCGAAGAATCCAGCCCGCCGCTCAAAAAAGCCCCGACGGGAACATCGCTTATCTGGTGGATATCCACGCTTTCCTCCAGCAAGCAGCGCAGCCGGGGAACGATTTCCTTTTCGGCGCATCTCGTCGTTCCGGACGCCGGCATCTCCCACCAGCGCTCGATGGAGGTTCCCTTTTCGGTGATGCGCATCCGGTGTCCGGGAGGCAGTGCCCTCACGCCTTTCAACAGTGTGCGTGGCCCGGGAACAAAACCCAGGGACAAGCTGAGGTCCAGAGAATTCAGGTCGAGTTCAGGGAGGATAACGCCGCTTCTCACCAGCGCCCCCAGTTCCGAGGCGAAAACCCATCCACCCGCAATCGGCGCGTAGTACAAGGGTTTGATGCCGAGCCGGTCTCGCGTCAAAAGCAAAACTCGCCGACGGGTATCTAGGATTGCGAATGCGAACATGCCCCTCAAGTGACGGGCGCAATCCTCCCCCTCTTCCTCGTAAAGTCGCAGAAGCACTTCCGTATCGGAAAGCGATCTGAAGACATGGCCGCGGCCATTCAAATGCTGTCTCAATCGTCTGAAATTGTAGATTTCCCCGTTCAATGCAACGCAGATTCGCCCATCTTCGGTGATCATGGGTTGTCTCCCCGCAAAGCTCGGGTCGATGACACTCAGACGCCTCACTCCGATACAGGTTTCGCCGCAACGCCAAAGTTCCACATCGTCTGGGCCGCGATGCGTCATCGCATCACACATCCGCGCAACGCTCTCCTCCAACGAGAGCGGCGAGAGCCTGGTCGAAGTAATCCCGCAAATTCCACACATATTCTTATCGAGCCGTTATTTGCCTGCTATACGAAACCCATAACTCCCGTCTGGTGGAGACGGCCCTCGAACTCTTTGAGAGACTTTGCACCCGGGGAATTTCGTGAGGCCACACTATGACTGTAATTCCACAAATTTCCTGTATTGACCTTCCATCCGCATGAGAGTG
The DNA here is from genome assembly GCA_028820795.1 of Nitrospinota bacterium. GTDB lineage: Bacteria > UBA8248 > UBA8248 > UBA8248 > UBA8248 > Bin107. The sequence goes on from JAPPHK010000016.1 coordinate 11,872, forward strand.
CGGTGGTCTCCCGCCTCGACGATTCTCCCGCTCTCCAGAACCAGAATCTTGTCCGCATCTCGAATCGTGGAAAGACGATGAGCGACGAGCAGGATGGTCATGCGTCCACCCAGACTCCTCACAGCCTCCTGGATAAGGCGCTCGAACCCGCTATCGAGCGAACTCGTCGCCTCGTCCAGAACCAATATTCGGGGAGAGCGAACCAGGGCTCTTGCGAGGGCCAGACGCTGTTTCTGGCCTCCGGACAATTTGAACCCCCGGTTTCCGATGATCGTTTCGTATCCCTCGGGCAACCGGGAGATGAATTCATGGGCATAGGCGACTTCCGCCGCCTTTCGTACCTGTGTCTCATCTGCGCTCAAGTTTCCGTAACGGATGTTGTTTTCAACCGTGTCGTTAAAGAGATAGGGGTCCTGCTCCACTACTCCGATCCGGCTACGCCACTTGAATGGAGAAAAATTTCTCAAATCCACGTCATCGACGTAAATGACGCCTAGCGACGGATCGTGAAGGCGCAAGAACAAATCGACGAAAGTCGTCTTCCCGCTTCCCGAGGAACCCACGAGCGCCGTCGTCGCATCCTTTTCGATCGATGCGTCTATCCCGCATAGCGCATAGCCCTGCGCGCCCGGATAGGCAAAAGACACATTTTCGAATCTGACACCTTTTTGCAGGGAACCAACAGAGGCGGCTCCTTGCGGCAAGCATTCCAGGCCTTTGCCTTCAGAGTATTCGCGGACCCTCGCCAAGTGTGGGGCGTATTCGCTCACGATCAGCCAATAGTTGCCTATCAGCTTGAGCTTGGGGAGAACTTGCAAAAAAATCGCTAAAAACACCGTGAGGGTGAAAAAGGGAATTTCGAGGAATTCGACCGAAACAACCAGGCAGAAAACCATCATCAAGAATATCAATGGCTCGTAAAAGAAAGACGCGACGATCCTGTTGTCCATGATCTGGATCGACACCCGGCGATATTCGCTCGCACGCATCGTGTAGTTTTCGATGTGGTGCTCAATGTTTCCGAACACTTTCAACGTCTTGATTCCCGAAAAAACATCGTGAAGATAGGATGTGACGTTCTCCACACCCTGTGATTCTTTCTCTCCTTGCGCATAGGCCTTTCGAAACCAGGGGAGAAGAAAAAACCAGGAAATCGACGAGAGGCCGAGGACCAGCACACTCAGCGAAAAAGAAACCATCAAATTCAGAACCAAGTACAAGGCACAGAAAAAAACGGCGTTCATGATGAGCATCACGTGTTCGAATAAAAATCCGCAATTATTCGAGGATGTGAATTGAACGGCGAGGAGATCGCCGATTTTTTTCCGGTAGAAAAACAAGAGCGGGAGTTTCACGAGACTTCGAAAAATTTTTTCTCTCATATCGCATGCGATTCTCGCACTCAGCACCCGCGCGAAGCGCATGGAAAGCGCAACCAGAGCATACTTGACAAGCATCGCGAGCGTGGACAACGCGATGAGATTGATGAGTGAAAATTCCAGGCCCACGACTCCGAATCCCCATTCGGCGTACGCCGTGAGGACGTGGTTCGTTTCGATGCCCTGAATCGTCTGGAAGATGGGCATCAAAAGCCCCAGACCGACGCTCTCGAAAATCGTCGCCAAAATGAGGATAACCAGATACAAGAACAGGAAATCCTTGTAATCCCGTGCAATGACGAGGATGTCCCTTTGCTTATCGTTCCACATACGGCTTCTTCGATTAAGCCGGAAATTGCCCGAAAACAAACGATTGCAGCAGACCAAAAACCCCAGATGCATCAGGAGGATTTCTCGATTCGTCTCTGGGCTACGGTTTGCTGTTCATCGTCTTTCGTTCGCGGGCCGGGTCGATAATTCCGGAACCTTTGCCTCGTGGCAGGTTAACAGTAACTCGTGGAGTGGCCTTTAAGGTTTTTTTAAGATCAACGAGTTTAGCATACGGAGCCTTCTGCATCCACTCGGCGGCAATTTTCTCCGCAAGCCAGAATTCATACTCGGAATTGATTCTTACGCTTTCTTCCGGGAGCATCATGATGTGCCCTATACTGTCTCCCAGAAATTTTCCGCCCAGAACCGTGTCCGCACGGGTCAGGTAAATCGCACCGTTTTCCTTGAACAACTCCTTTCTTTCGAGGCGCAGAAATCTCTGGGGAGAACCGTTGACGGGGGAGAGTCCGTTTTTTCCGTGATGGTAGAAAAACGAAACATCCTCGGTGATGGATATCACGGAATCGACATTGAAAATCGTCATGGTGTCTACGGCCTTGTCGATGTGAACACCCCTGCGAAAAGGGGTGTTGATGCAGCATACGCAAACGGCGTCGGGGAAATAGCCCCGCTCCTCCAGCGTCTTCAAAACTTGGTGCGTCGCATCCTCCATCCTGGCGGTCCGTCTCGCCAGCGTTTGGGGCCTGAAGAGGCCGTCTACCCCTTCGAAACGCTCCACACGGGTCAATACGTCTTTATCGTCCGAGGATACGACTATCTTGTCGATGGAGTATGCGTCCATGATTTGCTCCAGGGTTCGCTCCAGCAGGGGCTTTCCCATGAACCGCGTAAATGGATTGCCGAACTCGAATCCCGCACTCGAGACGACAGGCACAAGCGCCAACACTTTCGGTTTTCGAGAGAGACCCATCTCCTCTACAACCCGCCTTTTAATTTTGCGGCGCGTCTCCAGAATCAGACCCCGCGATTTCGACAAGCTATCTCCGTGACGCCGATAATAGAACAGGGGCAGGTTCACATTATATGGATTATGCCGCTCTATGAATTTCAGCCACATGCCGTAGCCGTCCTGGCGCTCGAACTCCTCGAAATAACCACCTATGTCCAGTAAAACATGCTTGCGAATCAGGGTGCACGCGCCATGTGCAGGCAGATCCAGCAAATCGTCCCCTTCTCCGACTTTCTGGCGACGAACGATTTCGGTGATTTCTCCATCCTCGTTTACTTGATAATAATCCGGATACACCAGACCAACTTCGAGTTTCGTATCCAAAACATGGGAGAGAACCAAGAGGATGTTTTCATCCAGGAAATCATCCGCATCCAGCCGCATGAAGTATTCTCCCCTGGCGATGCGCAAGGCGATGTTGTTCGTGAATCCAAGACCCCTGTTTTCTTGTTCGAGAATGCGAATCTTGGGATGCGTTCTGAAGGGCGCGAGCATTTCCGAAGTGTTGTCCGTCGAGCCGTCGTCGATGATGATCAGTTCCCAATCATCCATGGTCTGTTTCAATACGCTTTGGATCGCGGCATCGAGAAAACGGCCATAATTGTGGGTGGGAATGTACACTGTGACCTTAGGCATGACGCATCAACCCGAATGGCATGAATCCCGTCTCCACGATCACTCCACCATGTCCATCGCGAGAGCTTGATCCGCCTGGATTTTCGTTTTTGCTCGTTTGCCGAGCAACTCATCCATCATCCAGCCCGGAAGTCCGTCGGCGGGACGCTTCATCCCCAGCATCGAGGATTCGATAATCTCTCCGCGCTGGATTTCCCGCTCGGCGACGATGCTGCGTCTCGCATTGCTCCGCGCGGCGTTTTCCGCCTCGGCGACTCCGAGCGCGCCATCGCCCAAAACGCTTTCGACAAGACGAACGTTTCGCACCATTTTTTTCAAATCTTCCGGGTTCATCGAAAAGAAATGCCCCGAACCGCTCATATTGCGATCCAAGGTGAAGTGTTTCTCGATGACCTTCGCGCCCAGCACCACACCCAGTGAAGGGATGACCATGTGTTCATCGGGCTCCGTGTGGTCGGACAGACCGACGATGAGGCCGGGAAATTTTGCCTTCAAAGAGTGGATACGCAGAAGGTTCGCATCTTCGTTCTTGACCGGATAACTCAACATGCAAGCCATGAGGATGAGCTGGTGGTTTCCCGCAGCGAAAAATGTGGTGACCGCGCACTCGATCTCCTCGACTGTCGAACCGCCGGTCGAAAGAATAACAGGCTTACCGAATCCGGCCACACGCTTGAGTAACCGGCTGTCGGGAAGATCACAGGAGGCGATTTTGAAAAGCGGCGCGCCCAAACCATTCAGCATTTCGGCGCTTTGAATGTCGAACGGCGTGGAAAACGTAATGACACCCTTCTCGCGGCCATGTGCGAATAGAGATTCATACTCTGGAGCGCCAAAGCGGTCGAGTTTGCGGTAATACTCGATTTGCGGAATCTGTTTCCCTCGCCAATAGGTCATCGCCCCTTTGCGCGTCAGTCGTTCCGCCTTGTAGGTCTGGAACTTGACCGCATCCGCCCCGGCTTCGGCGGCGAGGTCGAGTATCTCCTTGGCCATGCCTACATCACACATGTGGTTGCAGGCGGCTTCGGCAATCACGAAGGTGGGATTACCGGTTCCTATCATCTTGTCACCGACGACGATTTCCTTCGAATACGGACTCATCTCGTGCGCCGCCATGGCGAAGTCGAATGAAGAGTGTATGTTGATGCAATCATCCCGAGCGATCGAAGTGCAGAAAGGAGGGGTCGTCATCAAGGCCCTCTTACTCATGATGCGAAGCGCCCCGTTTTGCTTGCCGTGGCGGTCCGCCGTGCGCAAATCGTCGATCCGGTTGTCTCTGACATATCCTATGAGGGTGTCCAGGTCGCTTTTTCTGTTTGGATGATCAGGTTGGACTCCGACGAGGAAAGAAATTTTCTCGCGTCCCAATTTCTTTGCGACGTCCCGGTAGACTTCAACCAGAGGCGCTTCGCCGCCCAGTTCAGGACCTCGAAAATGAACCCTTGCGCCGTTTCGCCCGGCGATTCGTGCAACTTCCTCCGAATCGGTGGATACGAATATCTCGTCCACGCTCTTGAATCTTCGAGCGTACCGAATCGCATGCGCTACCAAAGAGATTCCGTCGATTTCCAGCAAATTTTTATCCGCCAGGCGATTCGAATGCCGCTTCGCCGGTATGACGGCAATGATCAACTCACCTTCCCTCCCGCATTCATGCGTGAAATCACGGGCATGGTTTGTCCTGCCTGTCGAAGTACGATTACATTCGAATCAGGTCCCCTTGTCACCAAAGCTTGATTGACCGCCGTACTTAACGACTCAGCCCAGTCGAATCCCATCCTCTCTGCCTCTTTGCGAGCGATATGAGGAGAAACCAATACCCCCGTCACACGCTTGGAGATGATTCTGCCGATAGCGACCAGCGTATAGGCGAGTAGCCTTTCTTGAAATTCTCCCGCCTCGACCATGCGATAAAGGGTATCTGGGTTATTGAATCCATATCGCTCAAAATTGGGGAATTGCGGAGAGATACCTTCGCGACAATCCGCGGCCAGGATGATCACGCCGTCGTCTCGGCAGACGACGTCCGCCGCACATACTGCCTTGATGGCTTGGCGCAAATCGATATCGGAGGGATAAGCCTCCGCGACGACGACATCCGCCCTCGCGGCGACCGGTACGCCGTATATCTCTAGACACCATGTGCAGCCCGCCTCGTGGGCCGACTCTACGTCACCGGCTACAGTGTCATAGATTCTTTCCTCATCTATCATGATCGTGTTGACGATGAAGCGCAGCCCAGCCCGGCGTGCGACTCGAACGAACGCTTCTCTCACCTTGTTGTCGAAATTGCCGATAATTTCACTCGTCTCATAGCCCAGAGCGGCCCAATGGGTTGCCTCAATCGTAGATTCGCCGCAAATGCCTGGCATCACACTCTTCGCCCCGCCGGAAAACCCCGCCGTCGCATGGGGTATGATGCTACCTACGGATATGAGCAGATCCGCTCCCACGATTTCCCTGTTTATCAGCACTTCGAAGCCCAACTCGCTCATTCCCAAGGAAGTCAGCTTGGCGGGGTTTTTCCATTCGTGGTTTAGAATCTCGAATCGCGTGACCAGTTCGTCGCCGAACTTGTGTTGTATCTCCTCATCGCTCATGGCGCGGTGTGTGCCTAAACCAATCAGGATGCGGACCGAAGAATCGCTAACGCCCCCCTCGCCAAGCTCCTCTGTAATGAGAGGAATCACACGATGCAAAGGGGTATGGCGCGTATTGTCGTCGGTGACGATCAACACCTTCTCCGCGCCTTTGGAGATCTTCCGAAGAGGAGGAGTGCCGATCGGGTTCCGTATGCGTTCTCTGAGGGCTTCGTCGTCGAGACCTACGTCTTTGGGAAGGGAGGGACCATAGACACCCACAAGCCGCCCATCTTCGATTTCGAAGTCTTCGAACAGATCGTTCGTCAGGGTTATCCTGGCCATCAGACCGCATCCATCTTATCGGTTCGCCACAATTTCGAGTTGGGGGATGAGAAAATCTCCACCCACTCAGCGCGCCAGTTCTTGCTAGTCCTGTAATAGCGATGCGCAAACTCGGTGACGACTTTCCGCGTACGGCCATCCTCCCACCACGAATCCACATCGGGCCAGATGGCGTTCAAGTGTTTCGCCGCGCTCTCACCGGATGAATGATGGACCCTCACGCCTGCAAGTTTGTTAAAGTAGGGTTTCGCATGATTCGAAACACGCCAGGCGCTTTGATGGCCAAAAAAAAGGGTCGGGATGCCAGCAGCAATCATGAAGGCCGCCGTCGTTCCCGGTCGATCGAGAACGCAAACGCCGCATCCCGCCAACTCAGGCGAGAGCCTGCTCGGCATGTATCGCGCCAGTTTCCCGCGAAGGATTCTTACGTCTGAAAATCGCCTTTCGATGTACGCCTGATCATAGAGATTGTTTCTCCTGCGCATATACGGCCTGTACCACAATGCGGAACTGGGCCCGTCGCCTAAGTGTTCAATGAAACTCGACTTCTCCCGCATGTAGTGCACGATGTCTTCGGAAAGGCAATCCGCCGCCAACCATTTGAGATAGAGGGGAAGTTCGGAACTAACCAAAATGATGGAGGAATCTCGCTTTTTGCTCCGCTTCATCTTGGTCAGAAAAGGAGAGGACGCCGGCACGGCGCTTATCCGATAGTCGGATTGGCGCTTCCAACCCCATGATATGAACCGATCGGCCGTCTCAAACTCTGAGAGCTGATGCCAGGGCGCCGATTCGACGATGCCGTAGTTTCCCCCGTGCTGATTGACGACCAACCTCAAGGAGCGTTTTTCGAGAAGAGCGGCCACGAAAAAGTTCGACGGATCGTCATTGCCCAGATGGCCATAAGCGATGGTATCCGTCCAGGGTGCCGTCGCCTTCACCTTCAAAAGCGCTTTTTTCTCGTTTTCCAGATAATGGTCCGTGAATATCTTCGGCATCGTTTCCGAAACCAGTTCATCCAGAACGCTCAGGAAAATTCCGGCTTCCTTGGAGGCGATGTTCTGAAGCGATTGGAGTTCTCCAACCACGTCTTTCCTCGTGAGGGGCGCATTTTCAGTTTCGGGCGTTTCTTGAAACGATCTTGCGGCCTCCCTCCAGCGTCTTCTGCTTCGAAGCGCGATGCGCAAGGAAATACAAATAGCATCCAGTGGACTCAGGCCATGCACTTTATGAAACTGCACGTATCCCAAGTTTGAGGAGAGGATGCTTGCCCAGCGGTACACTTCCATTTTTCTTTGCACTTTTTTGTAAACGGCGTAGTTTTCCGTTTTAGACGCGTCCCGGGTGGGGTTTGAGAAAAAATATGAATCTTCCGGTGCCGGCGTACCCTCTCGCATCACCCAGGATTGGGGCCGAAATGCACGGATGAACCTGCTGAAGATCAACCGGTTTAGTGGGTCATCGATCATCATCTGGCTGAAATGAGGCGTCGTGATGGAAAAAAGAGTCTCATCGCGCGGTGCAAGATACACCAAATAAGGAACGCCGCTTCTCACTCGATCTCTTACGCGCAAAAACCTCTCGAATGCGCACATGACCAAATTGACGAGCCAGGGCATCAATAAAATGCGCCAGTAGCGATTCGAATAAGAACGCTCGTGCCTTTCATTTTGGCGGATGCTCAGCCAGGAAAGATAAAATTCACAAACCTTCTCCAATCTCCTGGAGACGAAGTGAACTTCCTCGCTTTGGAGAGGGGGCTCGATTCCGAATTTCTTCCACTCCCATCCGAATAACTGAGACTCCGAGAGTGACCAGGGACCCAGATGCTCCACCCGTCGTTCTTCCGGGATGGAATCGATACTTGTCAGAATGAGTTGTTTCATGCGTCGGGCACTTTCTCTCACGCCTCATTCTTATGCGATGAAGCGCAGACGGAGTTACGGCGCTGATGGCCGTCCCCCCAAGGCGCGCGTTGTTACACCCTCGCGCCGCCCGACTTGACGG
>JAPPHK010000045.1 GCA_028820795.1 Nitrospinota bacterium
ACCCCGAAGCCAAGAGAAAGAGAATCGGCGAGATATTCATCCGCGTGTTCGAGCGAGTGGCGAGAAAGCTGGGCGACGTGAAGTTCCTGGCTCAGGGGACGCTTTACCCCGACGTCATCGAGAGTGTCTCCTTCAAGGGGCCTTCGGCGACGATAAAAAGCCACCACAACGTGGGCGGGCTGCCTAAATGGATGCGGCTCACGCTCATCGAGCCACTGCGGGAATTGTTCAAGGACGAGGTGCGCGAGGCGGGTGAGGAGTTGGGACTGCCCCGTGAGATGCTCTGGCGGCATCCGTTCCCCGGTCCCGGCCTCGCCGTGCGCGTCCTGGGCGAGGTGACGGAAAAACGAGTGAAAACCCTTCAGGAAGCAGACGCCATATTCATCGAAACGCTTCACAAGCACGATTGCTACTACAAGGTCTGGCAGGCGTTCGCCGTGTTGTTGCCCGTCAACACCGTGGGCGTGATGGGGGATGCGCGAACGTATGAGAACGCTCTCGCGCTCCGGGCCGTCACCAGCCAGGACGGGATGACGGCGGACTGGGCCAGGCTTCCCGGGGATTTGCTGGCCGAGGCCTCATCGCGCATTATCAACGAGGTGCGCGGCGTGAACCGCGTGGTCTACGACGTATCCTCCAAGCCGCCGGGCACGATTGAGTGGGAGTGAGGAAGCAATAAATTCAATAGGTTAACAAAAAATCACTTTTTCTTTTTCTCCACCAACCAGATTTTGTCGAAATCTACGATGGAGATTCTCTCGCCGGCCGCTTCTTCGTCGCCGGGTCTGTAAATTCCGAATTTGAAATGCGGCTCACCGCATGAATCGACAAGAAAATCTGATTCTTCCATGATTATTTCGTAATTCAAATAGAAGTTGAAATACGATTCTGAGAAATTGACCTCCAGTTTTGCGTCTATCCATTTACCTATAACTTCGTTGATGCGGACCTTCTTTTTCAAAGGTACCCGCCAAGTACTGCCTATTAGTTGTCCGCCAGTAAATTTGAACATCATGGGAGGGCCGAGTCTGCAACCCTTGACGCTTTGATGCAATTGAACAAAGTCTTCTCTATCGTAGATAAATCCCTTAACGAACCGAACCTTAAAGGTCAGCGTATAGTCTGTATCTTTCTTCAAAGTGCTCGCCTGCTTTATTTCAGCGCGTTCCCAGTATGGCGCGCCGTGTCTTTGAAAACCGTCGGAATCGCATCCTCCTACTTGCTTGTTTTTCAGTGTAAAGCGCAGGAACGTCTCGCCTCCTTCCGTCACCCATCGAGCGGAAGAGGATTCCGGGAGGCCGCAGTTGTCGTAAAACGCAATGTTCCAGTCCTTGTCCTGGTAGGTTGTACTGCCGCCCGTATCGAAATAGCCGGCGGTTGAAAGCATTTCGGACGAAGTTTTACATCCCGCCAAAAAGACGATAATAATCAGGAGAAGAAATTTGCGCATTTTTTCCGGTTTTCATCGAGTTGCAGAACAGGTACGCCAGGCAGAATCTTAGATGTCCGAGATGAAAAAGCAAGCAAGAACGATGGGACCGCCGATTTTATTTTAGTGCTTTCAGAATCAGCAAGTTACGATATAGCCGCCTGTTCTTTCCTGAATAATGACCGTCGCCTCGTCTGAAATTTTTCAAAGGAGTCGAATGAAATGTATCGCATCTTGAAAACAACGCTCGTCGTGGCGCCGCTGTTTTTCCTGGCTTCGCTTCTCGCTGGCTCGAACTCCCATGCCCATGAGGCGAACTATCCCCACCTGCACATCGCGCAAAGCGGCCACGGCAAGATGGGGCATGGGCATCAGATGCACAAGTCCGGCGAGGAAGGGATGAAGAAGGGCCGCGCCGGGATGAAGCATTCCGTGAAAATTATTCCCGCCGCCTACAAGAACCCGCCGAGCGTGAAGATACGCCTGGAAAAAGACGCCCACACCAAGGGGGCGCTCAACCTGTTTTTGGATCTCAAGCACTTCCGCTTCGCGCCCGAAGAAGTGAACAAGACATCGAAGATCAACGAGGGCCACGCGCACCTGTACCTGAACGGCAAGAAGCTCACGAGGCTGTATTCCGCTTCTTATTTCATGGACAAACTCCCGAAGGGGAATCTCGAAATCAGGGTCACGCTGAACACCAACATGCACGAAGACCTGAGCTACAGGGGAAAGTTCGTTCAGGACGTCGTGGTGTTCAAGGACTTCAACAACTAGGCGCAGGGAGTCGAGACCTTGCTCATCTGGACGCATTTCATTCTGGCGGTGCTGGCGATAGGGCTCGGCGCCGTCAATCTGGCATCGACGAAGGGAACGCCCAGGCACCGCGTCATCGGCTGGTGCTGGATGGTCGTGATGAGCTACGTCACGGTCTCCTCCTTTTGGATACGCGAACTGAACGACGGCGCGTTCAGCTGGATTCACCTGCTGACGGTCTGGACGATGTTCTGCATGATCGTCGCGGTGGTCTCGATACGGCGGGGAAATGTGCGCACGCACGCGGCGTTCATGACGGGCACGATGATAGGCGCCCTCATCGCGGGCGGGTTCGCCATGATGCCCGGCAGGTTCATCAGCCAGGTTTTCGGATATGGCGGCTAATCCGCCTCAAACGCGTTTGCGCCTTGTGAATTAAAAAGATGACGGCGGCGGGCCCGAGGAGGTAAACTGAAAGTACTGCGCCGACTCCACGGCCGCACCGGCTACACGGAACGTCATACGCAGCAATAGCACGCCCGTATCAAAAACCGCCCCCGAGGAATTGACATGCCGTCTGAATTCGTTCACCTGCATCTACACTCCCAGTACAGTCTGCTCGACGGCACCACGCGAATCGGCGATCTGGTGCAGCGCGCCGCCGAACTCGGACAGCCTGCCGTGGCGCTCACCGACCACGGGAACATGTTCGGCGCGGTGAAGTTCTACGAGGCTGCGAAAAGTGCGGGCGTCAAGCCCATCATCGGTTGCGAGGTGTATGTCGCTCCCGGGAGCCGGTTCGACAAGGGAACCACGAACGGCGGGGGGCGCTCCTACCACATGCTGCTGCTCGCCCGGAACCAGACGGGCTACAACAACCTGTGCGAACTGGTGACACGGGGCTTCACCGAGGGAATGTATTATTTCCCCAGAATCGACCGCGAACTCCTCGCGCAGCACGCCGAGGGCCTCATCTGCACGTCCGCCTGCCTCCGAGGAGAGGTGAACGACCACCTCCTGCACGGCCGCGAGGAGGCTGCGCGCGAGGCGGCCGGATTTTATAGGGACCTCTTCCCGGGGCGCTACTACCTTGAACTCCAGGACCACGGCATGGAGGAGGACAAGCAGGTCATCCCGAGAGTCATCTCCCTCTCGAAGGAGATGGACCTGCCCCTCGTCGCCACCAACGACGTGCATTATCTGGACAAGGGGGATCACGGCGCCCAGGAGGTGCTCATCTGCATCCAGACGGGCAAGACCCTGAACGACCCCAACCGCATGACGATAAAGAGCGAGGAGTTCTACCTCAAAACCGCAGAGGAGATGGAGGCGCTCTTCGGCGAAGTACCCGAAGCCCTCGCCAATACGCTCGCCATCGCCGAGCAATGCGATTTCGATTTCACCTTCGGCGCGGCCCACTACCCGGATTTCGAGACCCCCGACGGGGCCGACAAGAAGGAATACCTGAGGCGCACGGCGGAGGAGGGGCTCGCGGGCAGGCTCGCGCAGTTCGGGATCGAGGGCGCCGAGGCGGCGCGCTACCGCGAGCGGCTCAAGATGGAGCTTGAAGTCGTCAACAGCCAGAATTACGAGGGCTATTTCCTCATCGTTTCCGATTTTATCCGCTACGCAAAGGAGCAGGGGATTCCCGTGGGCCCGGGCCGGGGCTCGGCGGCGGGCAGCCTGGCCGCTTATGCGCTGGGCATTACGGGCATCGATCCGCTCAAGTACTCCCTGCTCTTCGAGCGCTTCCTGAACCCGGAGCGCATCAGCCCGCCCGACGTGGACATCGACTTCTGCATGGACCGGCGCGATGAGGTCATACGCTACGTGCAGGAGAAATACGGACGCGAGAACGTGTGCCAGATCATCACCTTCGGGAGCATGCTGGCGAAGGGCGTCCTGCGCGACGTGGGCCGCGTGATGGACATGCCCTACGGCGAGGTGGACCGCATCGCCAAGCTGGTGCCCAACGAACTCAAGATCACCCTCGACGACGCGATGAAAAAAGAGCCGCGCCTGCGCGACACCGTGGCGCGCGACCCGAAGGTGAGCGAATTGATGGGCACGGCCAGAAAGCTCGAGGGCAACATCCGCCATGCGGGAACGCATGCGGCCGGCGTGGTCATTGCGCCTTCTAAACTCACCGACTTCGTGCCGCTCTATAAAGCCTCGGGCGGCGAGATGATGACCCAGTTCGACATGAAGGACATCGAGGAACTCGGCCTCCTCAAGATGGATTTTCTGGGTCTCAAGACGCTCACGGTGCTTGAGCGCGCCGTGAACCTCGTGCGCGACGGAGGCGGGGAGCTGGATCTGGAGACACTGACCCTCGATGATGAGGCGACCTACCGACTGCTCGCCGAGGGAAAAACGACCGGCATTTTCCAGCTCGAAAGCCGCGGCATCCGCGAGTATCTCAGAAAGCTCATCCCTACGACCTTCGAGGATCTAATCGCCATGGTCGCGCTCTACCGGCCCGGCCCGCTGGAGAGCGGCATGGTGGATGCGTTCATCAACAGAAAGCACGGACGCGAGAAGATCGATTATTTCTTTGATGAACTCGAGTCCATCCTCGAGGGCACCTACGGCGTCATGGTGTATCAGGAACAGGTCATGCAAATCTCGAACGCGCTCGCGGGTTTCTCCCTGGGACGTGCGGACGTATTGCGCAAGGCGATGGGCAAGAAGAGCCAGAAACTCATGGCGGAACAGCAAGCCGACTTCGTCGACGGGGCAGTCGCGCGCGGCCACGACAGAAAAAAAGTGCAGTCCCTGTGGGATCAGATAGACAAGTTCGCGGGCTATGGCTTCAACAAGAGCCACAGCGCGGCCTACGCCCTCATTGCCTACCGCACGGCCTACATGAAAACGCATCATCCGCACGAGTTCATGTCGGCGCTTCTCACGTGCGACAGGGAGAACGCCGATAAGGTCATCAACGACATCGCCGAGTGCCGGAGCATGAAGATTCCCGTGCTCCCGCCGGACGTGAACGCGAGCCAGAAGGATTTCACGGTCGAGCGGGAGTCTATCCGCTTCGGTCTGGCCGCCGTGAAGAACGTGGGCGAGGGTCTGGTGGACGCCGTTTTGGTCAGTCGGAACGATGAGGGTCCGTTCAGGGACCTGGGCGATTTCTGCAGGCGTGTGGAGCATCGGCACTTGAACCGTCGGGCGCTGGAGAGCCTCATCAAAGCGGCGGCTTTTGATTCTCTGGGGGTGGGGCGCGCACAGGCGACGGCGTCTTTGGACATCGTGCTCGAGGCTGCGATTCGCGAACAAAAAAGCGTCGCCGTCGGACAGGGTTCTCTCTTCGGTGGGGATGAAGCCGCCAGAAGCGCGCTTCACCTGCCCGAGGTTCCCGAGTGGGAGGACGGCGAACGTCTGGTGAACGAGCGCGAGGTGCTCGGCTTTTACGTTTCAGGGCACCCGCTCGATGATCACAAGGAGGTTATCGAGCGCTTCGCCAACATCGACACGTTGCGCCTCGCCGAAGTTACGAGCGCGCGCAAGCTCAAGATGGCGGGCCTCATCCGCTCCTCGCGGCTGCGCACGACGCGGGCAGGCCGGCGCATGGCGAATTTCGTCATGGAAGATCAGGTCGGCACGGCTGAGATGACGCTGTTTCCAGATGTGTTCGAAAGTTGTCATGAACTCCTCGAGAGCGAAGAGCCCGTTCTCATTGAAGGTGTGGCCGAGGTCTCGGACGATGGAGTTCAGGTGGTGGTGCGCGGTATCGAACCTCTCTCCGAAGTGGAGGTGAACCGCGCGAGCAGGGTTCTGGTCGATTTGGAGCCTGAATGCCGTACGCCGAATCGCCTGCAATCCATCCGCGAAGTGCTGAACAGGCATCCGGGCAACTGCGCCGTGATATTCACGCTCAAGTTCCCCGAGCGGGAAGTGCGAATCGAGGCGGGCGAGGAATTCGTGGTGGCGCCGACGGCGGAGTTGACCGAAGAACTCGGCGATTTGGTGGGCGCGGGGACAGTTCATTTTGAATAAACCATCCATCAGGGCCGCTTTCCTGGGGCGGCTGCCGTTCCACGAAGCCTGGGACCTGCAAAAACGCCTGTGGACAGAGCGCGCCGAGGGTCGTCTCGGAGAAGACGTTTTTCTCTTATTGGAGCACGATCCGGTCATGACGCTTGGAAAGGGGGGGAGCGAGGCGAACGTGCTTCTCAGGCGCTCGCCCGTCGACGGTGCGGAGGTTCCTCTCGTGCGGATCAACCGGGGCGGCGAGGTTACATTTCATGGCCCTGGCCAGTTGATGCTCTACGCCATATGCGATCTTCGCCAGTGGGAGCGCGACGTTCACCTCCACTGCAGGCGTCTTGAGGAGGTTTTTCGGCGCTATCTGGAGAAGAGAGGGTTACATGCCGAAAGAAGGCCGGGGAACCCGGGTCTTTGGGTGGGTGACGAGAAAATTCTCGCCTTAGGCGTGGGCGCGAGACGCTGGGTGACGATGCACGGGGTTTCGTTCAACGCGTCGCCTGATCTGAGATATTTCGAGATGTTGCACCCCTGCGGCGAGGTAGGCGGACGTACGACTTCCCTGGAACTGCTTCTGGGGGATTCTCCGCCGCTCTCTGAACTCGCGCAGGATTTGATTCCCATTTGCGCGGACGTGTTCGATGCGCACATCGCGATGGAAACCGACCCGGCGCGGGTCATAGGAGCGTTCCCCGGTGTTTCGTGAACCTGGAGATTCTAGAGGCGGCAGGTGGGTCCTCGCCATGAGTCTGGCGGGTGTTTTCGTGTTGCTCGCCGTAGCAAAGGTTTTCGCGGCGCCGAGCTTATCCGAATGGGGCTTTACGACCAAGGGGTGGGAGCTATTGAAAAAAGGGGGTTACACGATGATTCCCCTGGGACTTTGCTCGGTCGTCGCGCTCATGGTGACGCTCGAACGCTTCATTTCTTTGAGGCGAAAGAAAGTCCTGCCCGACGCACTCGTAAGTGCTTCGGAAAGATATTGGCGGAGCGGTGATTTCGAGGGAGCCGCTCAAGTCTGCGAGCGGTTCGACTCTCCTCTCGCGCGTGTGCTACAGGCGGGCCTGGCGAGGCGGAGGCTGGGGCTCGGCGAGATGGAGCGCGCCATGGTCGGCGCGGGCCAGCACGAATCGACCGTCTTGTCGCGCAACCTCCGCGGTTTGGGCGTCATCGCGAACCTCGCGCCCATGCTGGGCCTGTTCGGCACCGTCGTCGGTATGATTCGCGCCTTCGACGTCATCAGCCGCGCCGGGACGGGAAACCCGAATCTAGTGGCGGAGGGGATATCCGAGGCGCTTTTGACGACGGCGGCAGGCCTTTTGATAGGCATTCCCGCTCTTGCGGCGTACCATTTTTTCCGCTCGCGCAGCGGCCGCCTCCTGTTCGAGATGGAATCAATCGCTCTGGCCCTTTTGCAGAGCCTTGCGGCGCAATCCGGTGAATCCGGAGAGAAACCCGAAGTTTCTCTCCGCGACGAGGCGCGTGGCTTGGAGAGCGTGAGTCCGCAGCGCGAGGATATGTGATGCGTTTTCAGCGTGAATCGGAGGAAGACTACAGCCTCCAGCTCACCTCGCTCATAGACGTCGTTTTTTTACTCCTCATCTTTTTCATGGTTTCGACCTCTTTCGTGGATTTCACCCGCAGGCTCGACATCGAACTTCCCGAAGCGAAATCGAGCGCCGAGATCTTGGAGAAAAAATCGTTTCTCATCGAAGTCGGCGTGGAGAAACGAATCTCGCTGAACGGAAAGACGGTGCTGATCGATGATTTGGAAAGCCGGTTAAAGGCGGGCGTCGAAAGCGGGAAGTTCAAGCCCTCTCTTACGATCAAGGCGGACAAGCGCCTCGATTACGGCTATGTGATCAAGGTGATGGGTCTTATCTCCGAAGCAGGCGTTCGCGATATCTCGCTGGCAACGAAATGATATTTGAATCAAAACGGTCGGAGTTTACGTAGCGAGCCTCTTGAACCCGACTTTCATCCTGGAGAAAGAGCGTGACTCAAAGGCGGGCCGACTCCACGGTTTCCATGCCCCGCAAGGCCGAAACCACAACGCGCGTTCTTCTGCTCAGACACGGCGCGGCGGAGGGCTCGAAAGAGGGGTTTTTCTACGGCAGCACCGATGCGCCGCTTCTCGCCGAGGGCGAGGCGCAGGTCCGTGAAGCGGCGGTGCGCGTCCGGAGTTGGCTGATGGAAAGCGAAACCGCCCTTTTCGCCAGCTCGCTCGTCCGCTCCGTGAAGACGGCGGAGATTCTATCCGAAGCGATGGGGTTGGGCCTCAAGCCCGTAATCGTTCCCGATATTTCAGAGCTTCACCTGGGCGATTGGGAAGGGGAGACGCATGCGAGCCTCAGCGATAAGGAACCAGAGCGTTTGGACGAGCATTACAGGAATTTCGTCTTTTCCAGGCCGCCGGGCGGCGGGGAATGCGTGGCGGAGCTCGCCGCGCGCGTTCTTCCCGCTTTTCACGAAATCTGCTCCCGGGAAAAAGAGAAGAACGTCATCGTCTGCGCGCATGCGGCGGTAAACCGGGTAATCCTGTGCGATGCGCTGGGCGCTCCGCTCGAGAGCTTTTTTCGGCTGGAGCAGGATTTTGCGGCCTTGAACGTTATCGACCTGCACGAGGGCGCGCCCCTCGTCCGCGCGATGAACATATGATGGGGTCGACTCACACACTTTCCTGTGCGGGAACATCACGAAAGATTTTTCAGACTACGTTGCCTGAGTGTAAATCACTCACGATTTCTCTTTTCTCTCCGCTTCGGCCATGGCCGATATGATGTCCGTCTGAGAGAAATCATTGCCCTTGAACAAGAGCGGCGCATCCAGATATTTGGCCAAGGCGTAGGAAAAGCAGTCGCCATAGTTCAGGGCGGCGCCGTGGCCCGTTCCCTTCCCGAAGCGCCTGTAGGCGTCGAAAGCAATGTCGGCGATTCGAGGCGATACTTCCATGACGGTCGTGCCGCTCTTCTGGAAATAAGCGTCCAATGCCAAGATTGCGCTGTCAGCGAAACGGGCGGACAAAATAATGCGGGTTTCAAGCAGGTTCGCGGCGCTGATGCAGGTGACCGCCGCTTTTTCAATCAGTTTATTGAAGGCGCGTCTTTCGGGTTCATCGCTCATAATGGCGATGAGCGCAGATGTGTCGATGACAATCACGTGGGCAAGCCGCTTTCGTCATACCCGATAATCTCATCACCGCTTCGCTCGTCTTTTCTCGGCAACCCGGCGCAATAAAGGGCGATGCGGTCCAGTTCATCGGCAAGCGGGGGCCCGCCCTGCATTTTCTCCACCTGGGCCAGTTTCTCCTGTATGGCGCGTTTTACGGCCTTGGCCATGGATTCGCCGGTCAGGCTTGCGAGCCTTTTCGCCAGTGCGTGGGTGTCGTCGTCTTTTATATTGAGTGGCATCATTTATTCCTCCACTATATAATCATAGGAGGAATGGAGGAAAAGTCAATGCTGCTTCAAAATTCATATTGAAGCCCAAATCATCCCACCGTAGGGAGTTCCCGAATCCTTACTTCCCCCTGAAGGCCTTGATGATCGCGGCGCCCTCGGCGCCTGCCGCCTTGGCCCATTCGGCGGACATGATTTCTCCGATTCTGGCTAGGTCGGCTGCGAGCCGCTTACCCGGCGCCTGCACGCTCATGCCGTTTGCGGCGAGTTGTTCGAGATAAAAGCCGGTCAACTCGCGCGCCCGCGTCGTTCCCGCCGCTTCGGCCAGCAGCGCCGAGGAGCGCAGGCAGTTCTGGGCGTGTGCGTCGAGCGCTTCGAGGGCGCGTTTGCCTGCGAATACGTAATTGCGCGGCAGCCAGGCGCGCAAATCGTAGAAATGGCTCATGAGTTTCCAGAGCTTGTGGTAATAACCGGTCGCGCTCGAAGTGATGAAGGCCTCCACCCTGCCGCTCGCAAGCGCCCGGTCGAGTTCCACGAGTTCAATGTGCACCGAGGGCATTCCGGCGAGAGCAGCGAAACGCGCCGTCGCTGCGTTATAGGCGCGGAACTTGATTCCCCGCATGTCGGCGACGCCGCCGATCGCGCGTTTGAAGTACATGCCCTGCGGCGGCCAGGGGACGGAATAGAGCAGTACGAGGTTCTGCGCGTCGAGAATCTTCGTCAGCCGGCCCTTCGCCGCTCGCCAGAGCCTCTCGGACGCCTCGAAGGACGTGGCCAGCAGCGGGACGGAGTCGAACCCGAAGACGGGGTTTTCGTTCTGGTGCGCGCTCAGCAGCCGCTCGCCGATGGGAGCTTTCCCGCTCTGTACGGCGCGCTTGATCTCGCCGCCCTTGATGAGGGAACCGCCTCCATGCACCACGATCTCGAGTTTCCCTCCGGTGCAAACGCCCACCGCCTTGGCGAACAGCCTGGCGTTTTGCGTGTGGTAGTTGGCGTCTCCGTACGCCGTCGGCATGTTCCATTTCTCCGCCGCAAGAGCTGTACCCGCCCAGAGGAGCAGGCCCGCGGCCAGTCCAGTCAACCATTTCATGCTCGAATCTCCCGTTGTGTAACCGCCGTGATGGCCATTGAATGAATCAAACGATGTGCGAAAATACTTGTTCTTATTCTATACTAGAATCGTTCTCAGAGGACCCTCATTTTTCTGTTATGGAGGGTCCCGTGCAACTCGCCGAGAAAATCAGGCAAAAACGGATTCGCGCATGCGTGATGGGTTTGGGGTACGTAGGGCTCCCGCTCGCGCTGGAATTCGTGCGCGCGGGCTACCGGGTCGTGGGGCTGGATTCAGACAATTGCCGCGTGCGCGACCTTAAAGAAGGAAAGAGCCACATCCTGGATGTTTCCGCCCAATGCCTGGTTGAGGGGCTGGGGACGAATCGGCTCGAGTTCGCTTGCGATCCGCGAGTGCTTGCGGAAGTGGATACCGTCAGCATTTGCGTTCCCACGCCGTTGGGCAAAACGGGAGACCCGGATTTGTCTTTCGTGCAATCGGCTTTCGAGAGCATCAGGCGACATCGGCGAAGGGGACAGCTCTACGTGCTTGAGAGCACGACCTATCCGGGAGCGACCGAGGAAATCGTTCTGCCCGTTTTGTCCGAGGGAGGCTGGCAAGTGGGTGAGGATTTCTATCTCGCCTTTTCTCCCGAGCGTGTGGATCCCGGAAACGAGCGATACACAACGAGAAACATACCGAAAGTCGTGGGCGGCGTGACGCAAAATTGCGCCGATTGCGCCTGCGCCTTGTATGAGAACGCCGTCGTGCAAATCGTGCGGGTCGCCTCGGCCAAGGTCGCGGAGATGGTGAAGTTGCTCGAAAACACCTTTCGCAGCGTCAACATCGCCCTGGTGAACGAGATGACGAAGATTTGCCACACCCTCGGTTTGGACGTCTGGGAGGTGATCGAGGCGGCGAAAACGAAGCCTTTCGGCTTTATGCCCTTTTATCCCGGACCAGGTCTCGGCGGACATTGCCTTCCCGTGGACCCCATTTATTTGTCATGGAAGGCGCGGCAGGCGGGATTCGAGGCGAATTTAATCGAACTGGCGGATGAAGTGAACAACTCGATGCCGCGGTTCGTCGTGGATCTCACGTCCAAGGCACTGAACAAGATGGGCAAAACCATCAAAGGTGCGAGGATACTGCTGGCAGGGGTGACGTATAAGGCGGACGTGACCGACATCCGGGGAAGTCCCGCCCTGGATGTCTGGACCCTGCTGGAGCGCCATGGAGCAAGCGTTCTTTACTCGGACCCCCACGTGCCGGACATCGATGCTCCTCGGATAAAGGCGTTTTCACAGCCCGTCAACGCCGAATCGCTGCGTGGGTACGACTGCGTGGTTGTGCTCGTAAACCATAAATCGCTGGATAAGGAGTGCATCCATGCCCATGCGAATTGTATTGTGGATACGCGCAACGCTTTTGCGGATTTCGGGCAAAACGCCCTATTGTTCAAACTTTGATGGGTTCTACCATTTGCGAAGATTTCGATTCAAATCGTTTGGAGCCGTTAAGTTAATATAGAACAATCAGAACGATAATGTGACGTCATCTCTGAAAATTCCGCCCGAAGTGGTTGACATGGCCCGGCCATCTGGGGTTTATATACAGCTTCGTCTTCTCCTGAGAAGATAATATTTGAGTCGAAGAAGAGAAGAGAAACGATGAGAATGTATCAGAAGTCTGTCAGCCTCACGAAAGAACAAGCCAACGCCCAGCGCGGATGGGTGCTTGTGGATGCGAAGGATCAGACCCTGGGGCGTCTTTGCACGCACGTGGCGACGCTGCTGCGGGGGAAACACAAGCCGAATTGGACTCCTCATGTCGACAATGGCGAGTATGTGGTCGTCATCAACGCGGAGCGTGTCGTACTCACGGGCCGCAAACTTTCGGATAAAAAGTATTACCGCCACTCCGGCTACCCGGGTCATCTCAAAGAAGTGAACGCGGGGCGTATGCTGGAAACGCATCCCGAGCGCGTGATAGAACACGCCGTACGGGGCATGTTGCCCAAAAACAAGCTGGGGCGCGCCTTGCTGCAAAAACTCAAAGTGTATGCGGGCGATAAGCATCCACATGAGGCGCAACGCCCCGAAGCGATTCAGTTGGACTGAACTCCAAGAGGTTTCTGAAATCGACATGGCTACGATACCGAAGCATTACGCAACGGGAAAACGCAAAACGGCCGTCGCGCGCGTCTGGATAGAACCGGGGGACGGGAGAATTCTGGTGAACAACACGCCGGCGGACGAGTATTTCCTTCGTGACACTTCGCTCATGGTGATCAAGCAGCCCTTCGAATTGACCGAGACGTGGGGCAGCTATGACGTGCGGGCTACCGTGAAGGGCGGGGGACTCACCGGTCAGGCGGGCGCCCTTCGCCACGGCATTTCAAAAGCCCTGTTGAGTGTGGACCCTGCATTTCGAACGATTCTGAAGAAAGCGGGTCTCATCACACGTGATTCCCGCGTCAAAGAGCGTAAAAAATACGGCTTGAAAGGCGCGCGCAAGAGTTTCCAGTTCTCCAAGCGCTAACCACTGCGGTGGTCGATTCGGGGGCTGGCTTTGCCGGCCCCTTTTTTTGTGCGAAAAAATGAGTTTCGGTGGATGTTTGCTCTGATGAGGGTTTGATGCGAGTGAGCGAGGATTCTGGAGGATGGAGAAATGCCTAAAATCGCCGTGGTGGGAGCCACGGGATATACGGGTTTTGAATTGTTGAGACTTCTCGGGTCCCACGAGGGAGTAGAGGTGATGGCCCTCACGTCCGAAACCTATGCCGGCAAGGGGGTGGATGAGGTGTTTCCCGCTCTCTCTTCGGTCCATGACGGGACGCTCGTGAAGTACGAACTCGCAGTCTGCGAGGGGGCCGACATCGTATTCTGCTGCCTGCCCCACCGTGTAGCGATGAACACCGTGCCCTGTCTGCTGGATGCCGGCCACAGGGTAGTGGATTTTTCCGCGGATTACCGCCTCAGGGATTTCGCCGTTTATGAAGCATGGTACAAAACGAAGCATACTTCGCCGGAAAGGATAGCGGACGCCGTCTACGGAATACCCGAACTCTATCGGAAGGACATCAAAAGGGCGCGCCTCGTCGCGAACCCGGGTTGTTACCCCACGGGAGCGATTCTGGCCCTGGCTCCGCTGTTGAGGGCGAGGCTCATCAAGCCGGATTCCATCATCGTGGATGCGAAATCTGGCGTTTCAGGAGCTGGCAGAAAGGCAGACCTGAGCATTCAGTTCAGCGAGGTGAACGAGGGCTTCAAGGCCTATGGCGTGGGAACTCATCGCCATACGCCCGAGATAGAGCAAGAGTTGTCCGTCGCCTTAGGGGAAGCTGTGCAGGTATCCTTTACCCCGCACTTGGCGCCTATGACTCGAGGCATTCTCTCGACAATTTACGCTGAAGGCGAGGGCGCCGCCAGCGCCTCGGAGGTTCGGGCGGCTTTGCGCGACGCCTATGCGGACGAGCCGTTCATCCGCTTGATGCCAGAGGACGCGTTTCCAAACGTAACGCAGGTGTCTGGCTCGAACTACGTTGACATCGGCCTGACGCACGATAAACGGACCTCGCGCTTCATCATTGTCGTGGCGATAGATAATTTGGTAAAAGGCGCGTCGGGGGCGGCGGTTCAGAACATGAATCTAATGTTAGGGCTTCCCGAGACGCAAGGTCTCCTTCAACCGGGGTTCTGGATGTGAGTGAACAAGAATTCATACAGGCGATTGACGGCGGCGTTTGCGCGGCGCAAGGAGTCCGTGCCGCTTCGGTGACGGCGGGCATAAAGCCTTCGGGCAATCCGGATATGGTGTTGCTCGTCTTCGACCCTCCGGCAACAGCCGCGGGAGTCTATACCCGGAACAAGATGTGCGCCGCTCCAGTCACACTATGCAGGGAGCGGGTCGGAAAATCGCCATTGCGGGCGTTCCTCGTCAACAGCGGCAACGCGAACGCCTGTACGGGCGAGCAGGGCTATCGGGACGCCGTGAGCCTTTGCGGCGAAGTGGCGGACGCGCTCGACTGCCCGGAAGCGCAGGTCGCCATGTCCTCCACCGGACTCATCGGCGCTCCGCTCCCGGTGGAGCTCATGAAGGCGCAAATCGCCAGCCTGGTGACCGGCCTTTCGGTGGAGGGCGGCCACGAGGCGGCGGTGGGCATCATGACGACCGACACGCGGCCCAAGGAGTACGCCGTACGGGTGAATGGGCCCGAGGGTCCCTACCATATCGGCGGCATCACCAAGGGGGCCGGCATGATCGCCCCCGACATGGCGACCATGCTCGCCTACATCTCCACAGATTCGGTGGTTGCGCAAGCCGACCTCCAGAGAATTCTTCGAACTGTTGTTCGGAAAACATTCAACTGCGTGACGATTGACGGCGATACCTCGACGAACGACACGGTGATCTTGGCCGCCACGGGCGCGTCCGGCGTGGCGCTCGAATCGATGGAAGCGCTGGCGCTGTTCGAGGCGGGGCTTTTTCGGGTGTGCAAGGAACTGGCCCTGGCCATCGTTCGTGACGGCGAGGGGGTGAACAAGGTAGTGGAAGTGAAGATAACCGGTGCGGCCAGCGAGGAGCAGGCGCATCTGGCCGCGAAATCGGTTTCTGAGAGCCTGCTGGTGAAGACGGCCATTCATGGCGAGATGCCCAACTGGGGACGGATGTTCGCGGCGGCAGGTTATAGCGGTGCAGACGTGGCGCCCGAGAAGATGTCGCTGAGATTCGAGAACGTGGAAGTAATGCGCGATGGCGTTCCCGTCTCGGGCTGGGCCGATGCCCTGGCTCCCTTGCTCAAACGGCCCGAATATAGCCTTGAACTGGGTCTGGGAGTCGGTAATGCGGAGGCCGTGTTCTGGACGACGGATTTGAGTGCGGAATACGTGCGTTTCAACGCGGATTACAAGACGTGAAGTTGTTGTTTCGGTGACTTGAATCGTCCGGGTTCTTGTGAGACATTCCATGCGCCGAACGGTGGCGGACGCCGTGGCGGCGGAGTCGATCGGCGAATTACACAAATAAAATCAAATGCTTGAAAATTCGGCCTCATCCGCCAGGAGGCTGGCAGGGCCCCCCTCGATGAAAGGCGGGGCAAAAGGAGTTTGTCGTGAACCCGATAACATTGCGAGAGTTGCTCGAAGCCGGAGCCCATTTTGGGCACCAGACCATCCGCTGGAATCCCAAGATGCGCCCTTATATTTTCGGCGCGCGAAACGGGATTTACATCATCGACCTTCAAAAAACACTCAAGTTGTTCAACGCGGCCCGGGAGGTGATTCGCGATATCGCCGCGAAGGGCGGAAAGGTGCTTTTTGTGGGAACCAAACAACAGGCCCAGGAAATCGTAATGGAAGAGGCACGGAACGTGGGTATGCCCTACGTCACCCAGCGCTGGCTTGGCGGGACGCTCACGAATTTCTCGACGATCAAAAACTCCATTGCGCGCCTGCTCGACCTGGAGGCGATGAAGAATGACGGCACCTTCGAACTTCTGGCGAAAAAAGAGGGCGTCAGGCGCGAGAAGGACATGGCGCGGCTCGAGAAATTTCTGGGCGGCATCAAGCATATGGATAAACTGCCCCAAGCCATGTTCGTCATCGATACGGGTCATGAGTACAACGCTATTCGAGAAGCCAAGAAACTGGGTATTCCCGTCATCGCCGTGGTGGACACGAATTGCGACCCCGACGGGGTGGATTACATCTTGCCGGGAAATGACGATGCCCTCCGCTCGATTCGTTTCTTTGTGTCGCGGGTGGCGGAAGCTGTCGCCGAAGGCGTTACTCTGCGCAAAGAGACGGGGGCCGAGGACGTCGAAGCCGTCGTCGCCTCGGGCGACGCGGTAGCAGCCGAGATGATGGCGGCAGCTACGGCAAGCGAATCGGAAACGAAAGCGCAAGAATAATCGTTATTTTTTTATCGACAGCCGGAATTCATGGGGAGAGATTCAGGGCATGGAAGTAACCGCTCAGATGGTCAAGGAATTGAGAACCCGCACAGGTGCGGGCATCATGGATTGTAAGGAAGCCCTAAAAGAAAACGAGGGCAATTTTGAAGAGGCGGTGCGTTATTTGCGGGAAAAAGGCCTTTCCAGCGCCGCCAAAAAAGCAGGTCGTGTGGCGAGCGAGGGTCAGATATACGCTTCTCTTGAAGAAGACGGACTCATGGGCGTCATCGTAGAGGTGAATTGCGAGACCGATTTCGTGGCGCGAACGGAAGATTTTCAGGCGCTTCTCGGAACTGTCGCGGACCACGTAAAGGAAAATGGAAGGGACAATCTCGCCGAGGCGTTGAAAGAAGTGACTACGGAGGCTATCGCCAAGTTGGGCGAAAACATCGTCATTGCGCGGGGAGAGCACCTTTCGCTGGGCGAGGGGGAGTCGGGCAAGGTGGCTTCCTACATTCATCCAGGTGGGCGAATCGGCGTCTTGCTCGACTTGAGATGTGAAACGTCCGAAAAGGCGGCAGCTGCGGCATTCGGCAATACTGCGCGTGATCTGGCGATGCACATCGCGGCGAGCAGCCCCCAGTTCCTCTCTGAGGATCAAATCCCGGAAGTGGTACTTCAAGGCGAGCGCGAGATTCTTCTCGCCCAGCAGAAAGATTCAGGAAAGCCCGCGAACATCCTGGAGAAAATCGTCGAAGGACGCATCAACAAATACAAAAAAGAGATTTGTCTGCTGGATCAGCCGTTCGTCAAGGATACCGACAAGACGGTACAGGCGTATCTCCAAGACAGAAGCGACGAGTTGGGCGAGGAAATCCGGGTTTCTTCCTGGGCTCGCTTCCAACTCGGCGAGCTTTCCGCGTCGAATGAAGGATAAGCCCTTCTGACGCATCATTCGCACCGCCCGTTGTCATTGGCTTGAATTTTCTGGGGATGTCCATGCGCGGCGACCTGCGATTCAAGAGGATCCTTTTAAAACTCTCGGGAGAAGCCCTGGGAGGAGGTCTCAAGTACGGGATCGACCATAACGTCGTTGACGACATAGCCCAGGAAATCAAAGAAATCCACCTGATGGGAGTTGAAGTCACCATCGTCGTGGGCGGAGGGAATATCTTCCGGGGGGCCGCCGCCGCCGCCGCCGGCATGGAACGCACCAATGCCGACTACATGGGCATGCTCGGCACGGTCATTAACGCTCTTGCCCTTCAACACGCTCTTGAAAAGGCGGATCTCGCCACACGGGTCCAAAGCGCGATCCACATGGCCGAATTGTGCGAACCCTACATCAGAAGGCGTGCAATACGCCACATGGAAAAAGGCCGGGTCGTCATTTTCGCCGGCGGCACCGGGAATCCCTACTTCACGACGGATACCACCGCCAGTCTCAGAGCCATAGAGGTGGGGGCCGAATGCATTCTGAAAGCCACGAACGTGGATGGCGTTTTCTCCGCCGATCCCCATCAGGACGATACGGCCGAGTTCATTGCTCAGTTGACATATATCGAGGTACTCAATCGCCAACTCGCCGTCATGGACACCACCGCCGTGAGCTTGTGTATGGATAACAATTTGCCCATTATTGTCTTTAACCTGCTCAAGCCCGGTAACATACGCCGTGTCGTTGAGGGAGAGCAGGTGGGGACTTTGGTTAAGGCCGCCGAGGCCTGATTGAGAACGGGTCGTGCTCGCCCGGATTCCGCGTGATAGTTTGGGTGTAGGGAGTAAAAAAGATAATTTTGGGCTTTCAGCAGGGGGAGACGGTCGATGGATGAGGTTCTCGCCGCTTTAAGAATTAGAATGCAATCTACGTTGGAGTCATATAAATCCGAAATCGCCCGTGTGCGAACCGGTCGCGCTTCCACGAATCTTATCAGTGGCGTGATGGTCGACTACTATGGAACCGCCACATCGCTGAATCAATTAGCAACCCTGAATGTGCCCGAACCACAACTCATCATTGTTCAGCCTTACGATATCAACTCGTTGGGCGACATCGAAAAGGCGATTCAATCAGCGGAGTTGGGCTTGAACCCATCTAATGACGGCAAGATAATTCGTGTGCCGGTGCCGGCGCTTACGGAGGAACGCCGCAAAGAGATGGTTAGGCTGCTCAAGAAGATGACCGAAGAGCATAAAGTCGCACTTCGCAACATTCGCCGAGACGGCAACGATGACATGAAAAATCTCGAGAAAAGCAAAGAAATCACCGAGGACGACCTCAGGAAAGGACAGGGAGATGTCCAGAAGCTGACGGATCAGTTCGTCTCTAATTTGGAAGATTTGCTTTCAACCAAAGAGAAAGAGATTCTGGAAGTCTAGTTTTTCAACGGAGCGCGTATGGAATCTCGCATCGACCCACGCATCGATCTTGAGCGGCTCCCCCGTCATATCGGCATTATCATGGATGGCAACGGCCGATGGGCCCAGAAACGGTTTCTTCCTCGGGTCGCCGGTCACCGAGAGGGCGTGAAGTCGGTCGACAGGGTAGTAGCGCATGCGCGCCGCATTGGTATCAAGGCCCTTACTCTCTACAGCTTCTCTCTGGAAAACTGGAACAGACCAAAAGACGAAGTCGATGCACTCATGGACATACTGGCCGATTACCTAGAGCGTGAACTTCAGAGGATGCTCAGGGAGGGTATCCGTTTCAACACGATCGGGCACGAAGAGGATTTGCCCTTGTTTGCGCAGGAAATTGTTCAGCGTGTAAAGGAGCAGACGGCTGCTCAAGACGGAATGGTTCTGACCCTCGCGCTCAGTTACGGCGCGAGGCGGGAAATCACCGACGCGGCAAGGGCCATCTCCAAAGAAGTGCAAAAGGGTATTCTTCAGCCCGAGGAAATCGATGAGAGTGACGTCGAACGTCATCTGTATACGGCGGATTTACCCAAACTTGACCTGCTGGTCCGAACCAGTGGCGAACTGAGGCTCTCGAACTATCTGCTCTGGCAAGCGGCGTATGCGGAACTGTATTTCACCGATATCAAATGGCCGGAGTTCGGAGAACGCGAACTCGAAGACGCCATTCTCGCTTATCAGTCCCGGGTGCGGAAATTCGGTCTCACCGAGGAGCAGTTCACGACCCGGAGAAACTAGGTTTTGACTCGCCTCATAAGCGCCTTGGTGCTTGCGGCGCCCATTCTCGCCGTCTTGTTTTTCACCTCCTCCGTCGTATTTCTCTGTGTGGTGCTTCTGCTTGTTTTTCGCGCGGGGTGGGAATTTCAGACTCTGATCAACCTTTGCGGTTGGCGCGTGAGAGCATGGGAAGGAGCCCTGGATGCCTGTGCGTTCGTGCTCGCCCTTTGGGTGGGCGGCGTTTTGCCGGCATTGGTCCTGGCTATCATCCTGCTTCGTGTCTTCCTCAAGGCGTTTTCGAGAGAGACTTTCCGGGAGAGCCTTTCCTTGACGAGCGTATCGCTTCTCGGCGTGACTTGGGTGGGCGGCGCCGGTGGCTTGATCGCGCTCCTCAGAACTCTCC
>JAPPHK010000122.1 GCA_028820795.1 Nitrospinota bacterium
CGGGAAAATCAAGCAAACATGTTTCAGGCTTTGATCAATACCATGGCCAGATACCCCGGTTTGGTCAATGGCATTCTATGGACGGAAAATTGGGTAGCGAGCGATGAATTGTGGGCGGAATATTGGGCGGGACGCCGCCACTGGAGTGTACGTGACAAGTTATCGGAAGACGTCGTGCGGTCGGTTCACGAATCGTGGGCGGATTGGATGACCGGCGGATATTGGATGCTTGTCGACGAAAACGCAGAAGTAACCGATGTCGGTGCATACGTTGACGGGCCGGAGTTGGCCGGCGCCCCGACGCTGCCATCTCTCGGCACGGCGACCTACCAAGGGTTCGCAACGGGCGGGTATGCCGCCGTATACGGCGCCGACTTTCCCAACGTAACCGCAGGATCGCACGAAGTCGGAGAATACGAGGGCCAGCTGGAGTTGACGGCGGATTTCGGGGCGCGCCGTATCAGTGGGCGAGTCCATTCGATATCCCTGAGCGGCATACATACGCCACCGGGAGGGTCATCACGCCCAATCACGGATGTTGCGGCGCCGTATGTGTTCAGCCTTGGCGAAACCAGGTTCGATACCAGTGGATTCACAGGAAATACAACCGTGACTTCGACAGACCCCGGAATCAGCGTCGAGAGTTCAACCGGCTCCTGGGGCGGAAAGTTTTCCGTCGTGTCCGACGGTGATGGAAACCCGCGACTCGTGGCCGGAACGCATGGCGAGGAGTTCACTACTACAGGAGGCACAGAGGCCGGCTTCATAGGGGCATTCGTGGGGGTTACTAACCAATAGCTATCAATGGTTTGGGATTCTAGACATTTGTTGACGAAGAGCTGCGGTGCTCGTTTGTCAACCGCAATATCTATACGACCGCCTACTCGGACATCGAGTGCACCGGCAACTACCAAGCTTTTGGATAATGGCCAGCCCGCAGCTTTGGCACCAAGACGATTGATGATCTTGAAAGAATCCTAGGAGGACTCGCACCAAAAAAACAGTAATCTATACAAGGCCCGCCGCCCATTCCCCGGACCCGTGTCGCGGCGGGGCGTCCCGCGGGCGGCCATTACAACAGGCTGCAGGGGCTGTTGAAAAAGTCCTCTCCGCCTCATCCCGAGTAGCGGCGAAGCCGCGTATCGAAGGTTTGACCCGGCCGGGGAGGGAGGGTCAAACGCGATCCCCTGCGCGAGGCGCTCGACTACCCTCGCCCTTCGATACGGCGCTTACGCGCCTACTCAGGGTGAGGGTTCGGGGCGCGAGCAGGCGTGATTGGGCGTGCAGGGTCAGACATATAAGCGACCCTCCCGAGGGGATGGGCCGAGGGGATGGGAGGACACGCAGGTCCTCCCCTACGGGAAACCCATTCCCTGCTTCCGGGGACTTTTTCAACAGCCCCATATATGCGACCCGCAGGCCACGAACGGGGAGGGGCGCATATATGCGTGGGGCGATCCCAAGGAGTGGGTTCCGACCGAAGAGGGAGGAACACCGCCGCCTGCAACAGAAACGGCAATGACGCCGGAAGGACGGCAGTGGTTCATTCCAGCCGAGGAGGGGTTTTTCAACAACCCCGTGCAGGGCCGTCCCCGCCGTTCCGACATGGCCGTTCAAAATGCAGGGGCGGTTCGGGCGCCCCCGGGATTCCGCCTCTTCGCCCGGGAAAGGCGCGACTGCTCCTCCATCGCTCTTCCATTCCTCGCGCCCTGGCCGGTCCATTCCTCGCGCCCTGGTCGCAATGGACACGCTTCGTCGGTCGAAATCGACGCGCAGGGGGGAGCGAACCGCGAAGGCGCATTTCCCCGCAATTCGCGTCATCGGGTTTTCCTGCGCATGGGCGAGAATCCCCCCCGGGACGAGATTGTTCCCAAAATCGAGAGGAGGGGAGAAAATGAATGAAGCGAATCCGCCCGGGCGGGGCGGGCTTTCACCCCCCGGAAGCGGAATCCCTCCCGCTCCGCGCGGCGAAGCGAAGTCCTTCCCCCCTCGGCCGGCTACGGCGCACATCGCCCCGACCGGATTCCGAATTCCCGAAAAATTCGATAAATATCGATAAATTCCGGTAAATTCACGTGGTTTTCCGATAAATTTCCGGAAAGTTATCTTGTTGATAAATATTGGGTTAAAGGGATATCAGGCCCTCGGAGCGATGATAATGTACGTCGGCGCGGGACGCCCCGGAATCCCAACCTCGCCCCTCACCCACAACTGCGAACTCGAGCCGCCGTCGAGGTTCATGGCGTCGCGGATGCCGAGGCCACCTTTCGATTCGGGCAGAACGAGAAACTCCTGCAACTCGCACCAGGAGATGCCGCGCGTCTCGGCCTCGCTCACCAAAACGACGAGCCTGCCTTCCGCATCGAGGCCGACGACCGTCCTCCTCGTGGCGCGCAGATATTCCCGGTACCGGGTCAGTCCTCGAACGGGCTTCCCATCCGCCACGAGAAGCGGCCCCGCCTGGAACGCTTCTTTGACGTCTGAATCCTTGAATTTCTCGCGGGAAACGATATTCGGCACCCCGGTTTTCCGTCCCACCGTGAACAGCGCTCCATAGTGCAGGAAGGTCTTGTGTCCCCGATACAACACGCGGCTGTTGAACACTTTCCCGCCGGAGCGGAAATATCCAAGGGGGCGTCCTTTTTCGTCATAATAGCCGGCGTTCAGTATGATGGCGGCGCCCAGCTTGTCACCGAGAACACCAAATTCGAAGGGTGAGGACCACTTCGACTTGTCGCGCCAGTGGAGCCGGATTGTAAAATCTCGATGACGTAGACGAATTGCCTTCATCCGCGCGGTCGCGCCATTTTCGAACCGGATTCGAACGTCCCGTGCATCTAATCGCGGGGATTGCCTGAGCATCCAGCGGCCATCGCCCACTGGATGACCCTTGAGAGGGCAATCGGTCGAGGCTTTCGCAGGTTGAACAACCCCAAAAGAGCCGATTAGTAAAATCAACACCAGCAAACGCTTCATGGCGAAATGCCCCTCGACGCCGCCAAGCCCGCTACAATACGATGTTCCAAAATGACTAAAAACCAGCTGCGCATCCATCTCTTCGATGATCGGAACCACCCATGAATACGCCATCATCAAGCCGCACGATTCCCTGCCCGCCGCCAAAACCCTCATACCCGCCGGCGCGGCGAACATCGTGGCCGCGCGATTCCAACTCCTGTAGCACGCCTTCAGGCACACCGCTCTCTATCGCCACCGCACGACCGCCCAAAACACGAAAACGCGGCGCTTCGATCGCTTCTTGGATATCCATGCCAAAATCCACCATATTCGAGAGCACCTGTACGTGGCCCTGCGGCTGCATGTCGCCTCCCATGACGCCAAAACTCATCCAGGGCTCTTCATCTTTCATCACAAAACCGGGAATGATGGTGTGCAAGGGCCGTTTCCCAGGCGCAATGCAGTTCGGGTGACCTTCTTCCAGCACAAACCCACTGCCTCTGTTCTGGAGCACAATACCCGTCTCACCTCCGGTGATGCCCGAGCCGAAATGATGAAATAAGCTGTTAATGAACGAACACATATTACCCTGAGAATCCGCCACGGTGAGATATATCGTGTCGTTCCAGTCTTGAGGGCTTCCTGCCTCGGGACTGCCTGCTTTCGCTTCATCGATGAGCTTTCGCCGCTCATCGGCATATTCCGAGGAGAGAAGCCCTTTTAGGGGGACGTCCGCCTTCGCCATATCCGCAACATAGCGATCTCGATCCGCAAATGCGAATTTCATCGCCTCGATCACAATGTGGAGATGATCGGCGGAGCCGTAACTTATTTCTTCCAAAGGATACGCGTCGATGAGATTCAGGCATACCAGCGCCGTGACGCCTTGCCCTGAGGGTGGTATTTCACAAAGCTCATAGCCGCGGTAGTTTGCGCGGATCGGCTCAATCCATTCACATTTCGTGGCGGCAAAATCCTCAAGTTCGAACAATCCCCCGATTTCGTTTGTGTAACGAACGATCTCCTCAGCTATCGGGCCTTCATAGAAAGCCTCACGACCACCATCGGCTATCACACGCAGAGATTCTCCCAGCTTCGGATTTCGGAATCTTTCTCCAACTCTTGGTGCGCGACCGGAAGGCAGGTAGAACCGTCTCGAGTATTCACATTTTTTCAGCTTTTCCGTCTGGTTCGCCCACGCACGGCCAATGATAGGGGACAATGGAAACCCATTTTCTGCATATTGAATCGCCGGCTTTAAGAGCTCCGCCATGTTTTTCTTGCCGCTCCCGCATCGCTCGTGGGCGGCGAACCAGCCATCCACAGCGCCAGGGAGAGTAGAAGAATAAACTCCCGTCTCCGGCATTACAGAAAATTCCTGGTAGCGCGAGAGCGTCGCCTTGGCCGGACTCTTTCCGCTACCGTTCAATCCCAGGAGTTCCTTGGCATCGGCATCCCAATAGAGCATGAACATATCCCCGCCAACACCAGTGGATTGCGGCTCCACAACATTCAAAGCTGCGGCTGAAGCGATTGCCGCATCCATGGCGTTTCCGCCTTCTCTCAGTATTTGGAGACCCACTTCGGCGGCCAGGGGTTGGCTGGTCGCCACCAAGCCTCCAGTGGCGAACACGGGAGACCGACCTGCGGCCAATGATGTTCTTGTTGTCGGTTCTTTCAACATCCACTCCTTCACAAGATGCAAGATATTACTGATTTATGCGTCACATATTTCCGAATGTTCTCTATCACGGAGAAAAACCATCTCTCTAACTTCCCCGCCACAATATGACGCCAACGCTTCCGGTCCCACGATACATCTTTCCAAAATGGAATTCTCATCAATTTTTCCGCCCGGAAAGACGATAGATTCTCGCGCTACAGCATTGTATCCAAGAGTAGCACCCGCCATGATTACAGTGAAGGGGCCCGCTTTCGCATTTTTTTGGATGACAACATCGGAACCCACCAAGACAGGAGGCTCTATGCTGCCCTCTCCCCACTTCATGGCGGGGCCTTCTATCAACAATAACTCCGACGGGGGCCAATTGAAATCCGGCGCGAATTCGCCGGACATGACGTCCATGTTCGCCTGCAAATATCGTGTCGATGTTCCTACATCCATCCAATAGGAATCACTCAAAATCGCTCCGATACGAGCGTCGCTCTCCATCAAACTGGGATAAATCTGTGTTGAAATATCCGACTCCTTTCCCGCAGGGATATGACTCAACATTTCAGGAGACATGACGCTCAATCCGGTGAACATCGCCTGGCTCGACTCGCCCCGTGGACTTCCGGGAGCGCTTTCGCCCAGGAATTTTCGCAAACGCCCCTCCTCATCGAATTCGAGCACTCCGTATTGTTGGGCCTCGGGCGATCGCCTGAGAATGAGAGTGGCGAGGAAACCTCCTTTCTGATGATGGTCCAACGCCGTTTTCAAATTCGCGCCACACGGAGCATCCGCGTTTATGACGAAAAAAGGCTCGTTTTTCTCGCACAAAAACGCCTCCGCATTCTTTATTCCGCCAGCGGTACCCAAAATCTCGTGTTCATGAAAATAATGAACATGGACACCATGCGCATAATCACCCAAAGCGGAGCAAATTTTCTCCGCGCCATGGTGCAAGTTGACCGCAACCTCACTGACGCCGACAGCCGCCAATTTCTCCAGCGCAAACCCGATAAGCGGCACTCCGCCCAGGGGCAAGAGAGGTTTGGGAATTTCTTCTCCCAGTGCTCCCAATCTTTTGCCATACCCCGCCGCCATCACGAAGGCCCGCATCATGCGCCCCTCTTTTTTGGTCGAAATCACGTCACTCATGCGCACTGAGTGCAAAACAAAACCGGGCATCGCGTCCGCCCGGTTTGTCGAAACTTCCTTTATGGATACCCTATACTGCAACGCCTCCTTTGTGAATGGCCATGGCGACACTCTCCGGCGTGATGGGCAGCTTGGTGAACCGATGACCGACGGCATCGCGCACGGCATTGGAAATCGCAGCTAATGTGGGCACCAGAGAACTTTCTCCCACGCCCTTGGCACCATAGGGGCCAGTCTCATTGGCCGCTTCTACGATAATCGTGGTGAACTCGGGCGTATCCATTGAAACAGGAATCTCATATCGAGCCAGATCCGGCGTGAGCACACGACCGTCATGCACGTCAATTTCCTCGATCAGGGCTTGTCCGAGGCCCATCTCGATACCCCCTTGTATCTGCCCGACTACACCTTGAGGGTTGATGGCCCGTCCCACATCATGGGCGGCGACTATGCGACTCACCCAAACTTCTCCTGTATCCGGGTCGACCGCAATGTCCGCCACTTGTACGCCATAGCTATACACCATGAACGGCTTGCCCTCTCCTGTTTCGGGATTAAATGTCAAGGGACCAGTGCTGAACCAGCCTTGACCTGTAATCTGCTTGCCGACCAAAAGCGCCTGTGAAACCACTTCGCCAAACGAGATTGAACGCTCCGGCGCGCTTTTGATGAACACTCGCCCATTCTTGAAAGCTATATCTTCGGCCGGTCCTTCAAGCATTTCCGCCGCTACGGGGGCCAAGATTCCCCGAACCTCTGCGATGGCCTCACATATCGCATTGCCGGGAATCGTGGTAGAGCGTGAGCCCGCTGTAAATCCACTCTCTGGAACGGCATCCGTATCCACCTGCATGATGCGCACATCCTCAAACCGCACGCCCATCGCTTCTGCCGCTATCTGGGCGAGCACCGTATGCGAACCCTGCCCAAGTTCGATGATTCCAACTCCCACTTGCACTTTTCCATCATCGGTGACATGAATTTGGGCACCGCAGGAATCCGAGGGCGATGCGGCACCTGTAGAATACCAAAACCCTGCCATGCCTCGTCCGTACAATAAGCCATCGCCGTTCGCGTTTTCTCTTGGGTGTGGCCCAAGTGCATTTTCGGCTTTGTCGAGACAATCCATGTATCCCACACTCTGATCCAGCACTTGGCGGGTTGCAGTCGAAGAACCGATTTTATAGCCGTTTAATCGCCTTAGTTCGAAGGGGTCCATTTCGAGCGAGAGCGCCAACTCATCCATCTGGCTTTCAATCGCAAAATGCATCTGGGGAACACCCAAACCTCGCATGGCGCAGGTATTGATGTTGTTCGTGAGCACGAGATAGCCGTCGGCCCAGATGTTGTCGCATTCATAAGCACCGGAGGAATGGATGATGAGCTTTTTTATGATGCCAGGTCCTACCGCGGCGTACGGGCCTTTGTTGAGAAAAATTTGGATGCGCATGGCGGTGATTTTGCCATCTTTCTTTGCACCGATTTTGTGTTGGATCACCGCAGGCACTCGTTTCGCCTTCCCGCCCAGGGATTCTTCCCTCGTGTAGTTGTAGATGGTTGGACGACCTGTTTTAAGCGCGACCAAGCCTGCTCGCATGGCGATTTCAATGGAAGTTTCCTCTTTTCCGCCAAAACCGCCACCCGGTGGAGTCGAGATAAATTGAATTTCATTTTGTCCCAATCCCAGCACTGGAGCGATTACACGTCTCACCATATGCGGACATTGAGTGGGTCCGATGCAGGTGATGGAGCCATCGGGGTTGGGAACCACATAACCAGCATCAGGTTCAAGATAAGCATGATCGATGAACTGGGTTTCGTAGGTATTCTCCAAAATAACGTCCGCCTCGGCGAAACCCTTATCAATATCTCCTTTTCGAATTTTCAAGTGGGTGAGCACGTTACCTTTGGCCACCGGATGGTTCGGCTGAACAATAGGTGCATCATCTTTCAAGGCATCTTGAGTTTCAAAAACAGCAGGAAGCGCTTTGGTTTTGATTTTTACCATTCCAGCCGCGAACTCCGCCTGCTCCAACGTGTCAGCAGCTACAATGGCTACAACATCTTGAAGTGAATAGATGTGCTTTTCCACCAAAGCCGGCTGATCGGGAATCAACATGCCGTAGAGTTTCTGGCCTGGAATGTCTTTTGCCGTCAAGACACATGCGACGCCCGGCACATTAGCCGCCTCTTCAGTAAAAACTCCCTCTATCGTTCCACAAGGGATGGGAGCCGTCACTGGAACTACATAGAGCGGATTGAGCAGCTTATGGTCTGCAGCGAATACGGGAGAACCATCCGCCTTGGGTGGACCATCCACCCGTGGCATATCGGCGCCGATGAGGTCCCCCTCATCATCAGGTCCACCGAACATCTCTTGATAAAAACGTTCCGACATTACAAACCTCCGCTCCTGAAAGATTTATGTTCTGGGAAATGGATTGAATTGCATGATTGCAAAGAAACAGACCCCAATCGATCAATCTGACTCCGGCCCATCTGGTTTTCTCCGGAGCAAACGCTCTATCTCATCTGCCACCTCGGCTCCGGGAGGCAACTTCTCCTCCTCTTCCTCGGGGTCTCCTTCGAACGTATCCTGAAAATCCACACCTGGGATCTCATCGGGTATCTGGCCTTTTTGAATATCCTCCACATACTTGGCAATACGAGGATCTCTGGAGATGATTCGCTCCACCTGCCCATCAAATTGATTGATGGCGATATCAAAATCCTCCAAGGAGATGTCAAAACCACCTAAAATGCTCAATTTGTCCAAGAGAGCGCAAGTTGCTTTCGGGTTGGATAAAGATGCAATGTAGTGCGGCACATTCGCCCACAAGCTCACTGCCGCAAAACCCTCATCCTGCATGAGTGTATGGATGACCCCTACAATTCCCGTAGGACCTTCATAGCGCGTTATCTCCACGCCCGAGGGTTCTACCAATGACGAATCGGTGGCGATAGCCATTAAACGACTGGGCTGGGTATGCAAGTCTCCCGCAAGCAACGCTCCCATCGTCACAATCATCCGCGCACGAAAATGATTGCTTATCTGCAGCACATCGCTACCAAAATGCTTCCATCTTAAATGGGGTTCGGTACCAATCCCGACAATGAGATCCCGCGCAAGACGCGGCGCTCGACAATAGAAAAATTCGTTCTGCGGCCAGGAAATTTGACGTTCACCAGATTCACTGAGCTTAACCGTAGGCCTTTGATCTGCAAATTGAAAAAAATCATCCGGATGAATTTGCGCCACTCGTTTTCCCTGAAAATGCTGAACCAGATAACGCGCAGCCGCCGTTGCTGACTCGGCCGCATCGTTCCATCCGGAAAACGCCATGATAAACAGAGGATCATTGGCATCCTCAACCTTATGGTAAAAAGTGACGCCCATATTCAATGCCTCCTGTTTGGCTTCATACTTCTAAATTTTTCCCTATTCAACAGAAGAAAAAATGGCGTCTTTGCAACTGTGCAGAGAGGAGACCCCATTACCTCGTACGTTTCCCCATCAGTTCTCTTTCGGAAAATTGCCTTCCTTTGGCGGATAGGTGAACAAATTGCTCTTGTGTCCTTCCAACCCGGGCGTTTCCCATGAGGGAGTTCCTCCAGGCTCGGGCAATTCGCCTTGCGCCACACCCTTTTGCAGTCTTCGCCATTCGTTTTGGAGATCCTCGGTATGCCCCCTGAAGTGCGGTATCACGTATCGTGCGAACAACTCGAGCGAATTCCTTATTTTCTGATCGCCCACCCATTCTTGCGTCGTGAGCATAAGGCCGCCGAAGCCGCCTGATTCCTCCTGTATTTTCTCTATCACCTCGATCGCGTCATCCGGAGTGCCTACTATCCAGTATCTTTGCTCGGCGGCTGTTTTCGGAGTAATTTCAGAGCGCGGCTGATCAGGATACGCCTCATAGGCAGGTTTCAGCCCGATATCCATAAAGTAGTTCATGTCTCGAAGGGCATACTTTTCGATATCGGCCCACGCTTTCTCGCGGCTTTCGGCGAGATGCACATACGTTGTGATTCTCCAGTTCTTACGCGACATTTGCGCGCCATATTTTTGCGCACATTCCTCCATATAAGGCCATTGCTCGGATAGAGAGAGGTTGTCCATAATTTTCTTGCCGCCGAAGGAGAGCAAAATCATCCCGTAACGAGCAGCCATATCGATTGCCCCACGGCTTCCCGCCGATGCGATGGCAAGCGGCATTCTGGGCCTTTGGTAGGAGCGCACCTGGAGACAAACATTTCTCAACTTCCAGAACCTGCCCTCGTAATCGAAAGGCTCGGGCGATTCCAGGAGTTTGACCATAATATCTACCGATTCGTTCAGCATCGGACGAAGATCCCCGGGTGGAATGTCGAACAGCTTGATGTCGCTCACAAGATTGCTCGGGCCCACTCCGAAAATGACGCGTCCTCTGGTGAGTTGGTCCAAAAACGCCATCCGTTCCGCCAGGTGAAACGGATGATGGAAAGGAACGCTGATCACGGAAGTGCCCAAACGGATTCGCTTCGCTTTGGCCGCCGCCATGGCGAGGGCCATCTCGGGCGCCGGCATCGTCTCCCAAGCACCGGAATGGTGCTCACCGATATAGAATTCATCGAAGTCGAGCTCATCGGCATATTCGATGAGCGAGATGTCGCGCTGATAGGCAAGCGATGGATTTTCAGAAGGATGGTGAATCGGCATCATGAAAAAAGAAAATTTCAAGGCGAACTCCTCCTCCATTTGAAGTATGTATAGGAATTTCAGGAATCCATCGACTATCTTATCCTATTTGAAAATTTCCAGCATCCCATAATATTAAAGCTCCTCCTCTTGTCATGATCATCCAATTCCTCCATTATCCCCGCGCTTTGGGCGTGTTCATCGATGTTGCAGTAATAGTAGTGAGGATGAAATGGCTATCATAGAACGAACCGAACTGAGAAATCTCGCCATCATTGCCCATGTCGATCACGGCAAAACCACCCTGGTGGATTCCATGCTCTGGCAAAGCGGCATCTTCCGCGAAGGACAAGAAGTGGCAGAACGGGTACTTGATTCGATGGATCTCGAGCGGGAGAAGGGAATCACCATCATGGCGAAAAACTGCGCCATCGATTTCAAAGGAATCCGCTATAACATCGTGGATACACCGGGGCATGCGGATTTCGGCGGCGAGGTGGAACGCGTTCTCTCCATGGTGGATGGCGTGATGCTTTTGGTCGATGCTTCGGAAGGCCCTTTACCGCAAACGCGGTTTGTGGTCGGCAAAGCCCTGGAACGAGAACTCCCCTTTGTCGTAGTCATTAATAAAATAGACCGCTCAGACGCAAGACCAGAGCAAGTGCTCGATGAAATTTACGATCTTTTCATCGATCTGGATGCCGGAGAAACCCAGCTCGAATTTCCCGTGCTCTACGCAATCGCTCGAGAGGGCAAAGCCGGATTCGAGCCCGACGCCCTTTCTTCCACAATGGAGCCCTTGTTTCATACGCTTCAGGGAGCGATACCTCCTCCTTCATACGACGCGGATAAACCACTTCAAATGCTCGTCTCCCGGCTAGAATACGACAATTACGTGGGTCGCCTCTCCATCGGCCGAATTTGGAATGGAGTGCTCAAATCAAAAAGCAAAGCCATGGTTTTGGGACAAAACGGGAACAAGAAGGAAGGGGAGATCAGTTCTTTATTCGGCTATCAAGGTTTGAGCCGCTACAAAATGGAAAAAGCCCGCGGAGGCGATATCGTGGCCGTGGCCGGCTTGGAGCAAGTGGAAATCGGGGACACAATTTCGGATGTGGACAACCCGGTTGCACTGCCCGTCATTACTGTAGACGAACCCACCATCGCCATGAATTTCAGGATCAACGATACTCCTCTGGCAGGCCGTTGCGGGAAATACCTCACTTCGCGTCAGATTCGAGAGCGACTTCTGCGGGAAGCGAGAAATAATGTAGCCATTAGAGTCGAGGAAACCGACTCCTCGGATGCTTTGCGCGTGTCTGGACGCGGTTCTTTGCAACTCGCAGTGCTGATCGAACAACTCAGGCGTGAGAATTATGAAATCACTGTCGGTCGACCCGAAGTTATCACGCGTAAAGAAAACGGCAAAACCATAGAACCTATGGAAAACGTGGTGGTGGACATACCAGAAGAGTTTATCGGGACCATCACACAAAGCCTGGGAGCGCGCAAAGGGAAAATGACCAAAATGATCAACCATGGTAAGGGGCGCGCGCGACTCGAATTTTTTATTCCCAGTCGGGGTCTCATCGGCTATCGCAATGAGTTGCTCACCCAAACACGGGGAACGGGTATTCTCACTCATATTTTCGCGGGGTGGGGGAAATGGGCAGGCGAGCTTCCAGGCAGGTCGACGGGCGCATTGATATCGGACCGCGCCGGAAAAACCACATCTTACGCGGTAGAGAACATTCAGGAACGCGGAACCCTGTTCGTCGCGCCGACAGAAGAAGTCTATGAGGGAATGATTATCGGCGAGAACAGCCGCGAACAAGACATGTTCGTGAACATTTCAAAAGAGAAAAAACTCACCAATATTCGGGCCGCCCATGCCGACATATCAGCCCAACTCATACCACCCAAGCGATTCAGTCTGGAAGAAGCGCTTGAATTTTTGCGCGAAGGGGAATGCCTGGAAGTTACCCCTGAGATCTTCCGGTTGCGCAAAGCGGAACTAAAGGCCAGAAAACACGCCTAACGCTCTAGCCGTCCAGCGCCTTGTTCCACTCTGCAATCCTGTCTTCTTGCGCGTCGAACAACCCGGAGGCGTCACCCTCGATCTCGATTTTCTCGATACCGTCACCCTGCTCGATCGCATCCACCACGTCTTGCCCGGAAGTCACGCGCCCGAAAACGGTATGATTGCCGTCGAGCCAGGCGGTGGGTACGTGCGTGATGAAAAACTGAGAACCATTCGTGCCGGGACCCGCATTCGCCATCGAGAGAACACCCGGGCCGTCGTGGGGAAGATCGGGAGAACACTCGTCTTCGAATTTGTAGCCGGGTCCACCCGTTCCCGAGCCCAAAGGACAGCCGCCCTGGATCATGAAATCCGAGATCACGCGGTGAAAAATCAGGCCGTCATAGAAACCACGCTTGGCGAGGTTCACGAAGTTGGCCACCGTCACGGGGGTTTTGTCTTCATGCAAATCGAGCCGTATCTCACCCCGGCTCGTCGTTATTACTGCGGAAAGCGCCATGGATTACTCCTTAAGAATATTGGTGGAACAACACACATCGCTACTTCTAGGTACACAAAATTTAAACCACAAGGCGACGCTGAAGCGTAACAGTACCATCTATTCAGGTCCAAGACCTTACGGGTTTCCTTTCAACCCGAAAACCTCCGCCAGGAGTTCATAGGATTTCACCCGGGCCTCGAAGCTGTAGATCACGTTCACGATGACGAGTTCTTCGACCTGATGCTCGGAAGCCAGGGTCTCGAGCCTTTCCTTCACTTGTTCCGGATCCCCTGCAATGGTTCTGCTGTCGATATCCTGGGCGAAGGCGCGCTCCATGTTCGTCCACGGGTAGGCGAGCGCCTCCTCTGGCGTGGGCACGCCATCTCCCTCGCCGCGGCGGCTTCTGAGCATGACGAGAGGCCTGCTGGCCGCGTGATAGAGCGCTTCTTCTTCGCTCGGCGCGCAAATCACAAAAACCGCAACGCTTCCCACGGGCGCTTTGCATTCGGCCGACGGTCGAAAATCCCTGCGGTACATATCCATGACCTGGACGCTGCCATACGCGTTGATGAAATGGGCGAAAGAAAACGCACAGCCGAAATGAGCGGCGAGGATCGCGCTCTGATCCGAGGTTCCCAAGAGCCACATTTCGGGAGCCGTCTCTCCGGTGGGCATGGCGCGTATCCGCGCGAAGTGGTGGCCCTCCGGCAACGACCCCTCAACCCAACCCCGGAGGTCAGAGACTTTTTGCGGGAAATCATCGTAGCGAAAACCACTCTGCTCAGGCGCCAAAGCAGCAGACGTGAGCCTGTCAGCCCCTGGGGCGCGGCCCAAACCCAAATCGATGCGGCCCGGGTAGAGCGTCTCCAGCACCCGGAACGATTCGGCCACCTTGAGCGCGCTGTAGTGACTGAGCATGACCCCGCCTGACCCCACACGAATCGTTTTTGTCTTTGCGGCGATTTGGCCGATCAGAACTTCCGGCGACGTGCCGGCGAATGCGCTATGGCTATGATGTTCCGCCAGCCAATAGCGGTAATATCCCAGTCGTTCGGCAACTTGCGCCAACTCGACGGTTTCGCCGATGGCGTCCACTGCCGTTCCTCCCGAGCGGATGGGAGATTGATCCAAAACGCTTAAACGAATCATCTATTCGAGAACCACTTGAAAGGAGAATTTGAGGGAAATTTTATTGTTGAACCGATTTTACCTGAATATATTCTTCGATATGAATCACACCTTTTGTTCCGCGAATAATCTGGAGAACCAGTTTTTTTTCGACCTCCGTTCTCGCCCGACCGATGATATAGACCTTGTTTCGCACGGCCTGCCAGCGGTAATTCACGGAATTCACGCCCTCGGCTGCCAGGAACTGAGCCTTGAGCTTCGCTTCTATCCACGCATCGCTGGCGATTCGGCTGAGCTTGACGATATCGCGCTCCACGGCTGGTTGCGTCTTCGCCGCGGCGCGATTGCG
Organism: Nitrospinota bacterium; assembly: GCA_028820795.1. Taxonomy (GTDB): domain Bacteria; phylum UBA8248; class UBA8248; order UBA8248; family UBA8248; genus Bin107. Next base: position 14,460 of record JAPPHK010000122.1, read on the forward strand.
CTCCACCTCGTCCGGAGAACCGAGAAGAATATGATCGTAGACAGCTTTGATTCTGGGGTCGCCCCGCGCAATACTCAAAACAGCTTCTCGTTTTTTCTCCGCATCCACCACGCCGGTCAGCAGCACCCTTCCTTCCCACACGTCCGTATTCACATCCACCGGCAGGCCACTGTCGACGCGCAAGTACTCTTGCAGGAGATTCGCGTGTATCTTCGCATCTTCAAGCTGCTGTTTGAGAGAACGGTCTTCCAGCGCGCTCTTTAAGCCTTTCTGGGCGAACATAATCGCTCCAGGAACACATCCATTCACCCATAAAGGCAATAACGAAATGATGAGAATGAACCTGGAGAATTTACTCACGAGTTCCCCTGGAGGGCGAAGCGGAACTAAAACATTCTCTATTTTGCCTTTTGACTTGTGTGGAGGCAACCACCAGGAAAGCGAATATCCTTGTTAAGCTTTCGCGCCATCATTTAAACCATTCCGCTGTTTCGATTGCAATGCTTTGTGAGAAAACGCATCATGTATCCATTCATGAATCAATCGCCACACCATCCAATGTTCATAAGGTCCTTCTTCGCTCAGGAGAAAAAATGCCGATTTCAGACGATTCGATAAAATCCCGCTGCGAGAATATCTTTGGTGATCCACTCGACTTCGAACGACGTTCCCTCCTTATCACCACGATGGAAAATATGGAGAAAGGACATCCGCAGTTGCGGGAACACCTTTCGTCAAAAACAGAACCTGCCGGTCATTCTGGATTCCTGCATTCCCTCGCGAGGGAGAAATAAATTGAGCAACGACCCGACGACCCTCACCGCTGCGGAAATTGTTACGCAAATCAAAGACAAAGCGATCAGCGCCGTCGAAGTCACCGAGGCTCATCTGGAACGCTCAGAGAAAATCGGGGATGTTTTGAATTCCTGGATCAAGCTCGATTCAGAGGGCGCCCTGAAGACAGCGCGAGAAGTGGACGCCGCCATTGCCCGAGGCGAAGACCCGGGCCCCTTGGCCGGCGCGCCGATAGGTCTGAAGGATTTGATAGACATGGAAGGGCTGCCCACCACGGCGGGCAGCATCATCGATAAAAACAACGTCGCGGACTCGGATGCCTTGCTGGCCCGAAAGATACGCCGCGCGGGCGGCGTGATACTCGGAAAACTCAATCTCCACGAATTCGCCTTCGGGCCCACCGGGCAAAATCCCCATTACGGGGATCAGAAAAACCCCTGGGATACTGAACGGATCACGGGCGGGTCGAGCGGCGGCTCGGGCAACAGCGCGGCGACGGGACAGGTTTCTATCGCCATCGGTTCGGATACGGGCGGCTCCATCCGGATTCCTGCATCCTTATGCGGGGTCGTCGGACACAAACCCACGCATGGGCTCGTCACGAAGTCCAACTGCGCGCCCTTGTCGTGGTCGCTCGATTCGTTCGGGCCTTTGGCGAGGTCCGCCCGGGACTGCGCGCTCATGATGTCCGCCATCGCCGGGCACGACCCTGCCGACGCCTCATCCATCGCCTGCGATCCGCCCGACTTCATGGGGGGACTGAGTAAACCCATTGAAGAATTTCGGGTCGGCCACGCGCGAGAATACTATGAACAACGCTCGGAACCTCCTGTGGCGGAAGCGGTGAACAATCTGGCGAAGGCGGTTCAGGAACTAGGGGCCAAGGTTGTCGAAGTCAATATACCCGACGTCGAAACCGCGTTTCATGCAGCAGCCGTGTTGATGGTAGCCGAAGCGGCGGCCGTGCATGAAAAAAACATACGAGACAATGCGCAAGATTTTGATCCCGCGGTTCTTGAAAGGATCAGACCCGGCTTTTTCATCTCCGCCACATCGTATATCCAGGCGCTACGATTCAGAGAGCAGTGGACAAAACGTATCTGCCAGGAAGTATACGGTGAGGTAGACCTCGTTCTCTCCGCCGCCACGCCGATTCCCGCCGCTTTTCGCTCTCAAACTACCGGGACAGTGCGGGGAAAAGAAGTCGAAATTCGAACGCTGATGATCTCTTTGACGAGACTCTGGAATTTCCTTGGAGGACCATCTACTGCGTTTCCCTCGGGCATGAGCGATGAGGGCCTGCCGCTTGGGGCTCAAATCATGGGCGCGCCTTTTGCAGATCACCACACGCTTTCATTTGTGCATCAACTCGAACAAAGAGGAATCGTAAAGGTGGAAAAACCGCCTCAATAACCCAGAGGCGCTGTTCTACTCCGGCCTGGCCCCATCCGGCCCCATCGGAAATTTATCGCAAAGCGAGCGTACGTCTTCTCTCACCGAGGCGATGCGGGCTTCGTCCGTGATATCGGCCAGCACATCGGCTATCCAGTCACCCACAACTTTCATCTCGGCTTCTTTCATGCGGCGCGAGGTCAACGCGGGCGTCCCGACGCGAATCCCGCTCGTGAACGCCGGTTTTCTGGTGTCGAATGGAATCGCGTTCTTGTTCACCGTGATTCCCGCCCGGCCCAGGGCGGCTTCCGCTTTTTTCCCGTTAAAACCGGCTTCACGCAGATCCAGGAGTATCAGATGATTGTCCGTGCCTCCCGAGACGAGGCGGATGCCGCGCTTCAGGAGCGCGTCCGCGAGCGCCTTCGCGTTTTTCACGATCTGCGCCGAATAGTCCCTGAATTCGGGCTTGCTCGCCTCCTTGAACGCGACCGCTTTGGCCGCGACGACGTGCATCAAAGGCCCGCCCTGAAGACCGGGGAAAACAGCCTTGTTCATCTCTCCCGCGTAGTCCTCGTCGCAAAGAATCATACCGCCGCGAGGACCCCTGAGCGTTTTGTGCGTCGTGGTCGTGACAATCTGTGCATGGCCCGCGGGACTCGGGTGCGCGTCGCCGGCGATGAGACCCGCGACATGGGCGATGTCCGCCATCACCACGGCGCCCACCTCATCCGCAATCTCCCGGAAACGCGCGTAATCAATCGAACGCGGGTACGCACTCGCGCCCACGACGATGATTTTGGGCCGGTGTTCTTTCGCCTGGCTTTCCACCTCGTCGAAATCTATGACATGGTTTTCGGGGTCGACTCCATAGGCCACCACCTTGAACCAACGGCCCGAAAAGGTGACGGGGTGCCCATGGGTCAGGTGGCCCCCATGAGACAGATTCATTCCCAATAGCGTGTCACCCGGTTCGAGCAAGCCGTAATACACCGCCGCGTTCGCCTGGGCGCCGCTGTGCGGCTGCACGGAGGCGTGATCCATGCCGAAAAGAGCCTTTGCCCGCTCGATGGCGAGGGATTCAGCCACGTCCACGAACTGACACCCGCCGTAGTAGCGCCTTCCCGGAAATCCCTCCGCATATTTGTTCGTCATCACGCCGCCCACCGCTTCCATCACCGCCTTGCTCACGTAGTTCTCCGAAGCAATGAGTTCGAGCTCGTCCGCCTGGCGTTCTCTTTCATCCTCCATAGCAGCGAAAATATCGGGATCTCTCAGCGCAAGTGCCGACGACATCGATGGAACCTCCAGATTTTTTCAGGCGTGGGGAACGGTAAGGAACTTCTCGGGCGGGTCGAAGCTAACAAACCGATTTCGGGGCGTCAATCCCGAAAGACGAATGCGGCGTCATGACGCAAGGATTATAATGCCATCGGCAAAACTCGCGAAAAGGAAATCATGATGCCGAACGAAGACGCCGATTTGCTCGACATCTCCTCGGACGGAGTCCCCAGGACGTCGCTGCCTCCCGAGCCGGAAGAACTCCGCGCGTTGGATTCTCTCAGAGAGGCTATTTTGTCAGGCGATGAAAACCAGGGGCCGGCCATTGATAATTTGAAAGCTCTGGTGGCGCGTTATCCGGACGCGCTTTCCGGCTGGGTGGCCATGGGGCGGATTGCGCTCGAAATCGAAGAGACGATTAGCGCATACGCATACTTCCGGGTCGCCTACCACAGGGGGCTGGACAAGGCACGCGCCTCGGGCTGGCGCGGTGATGGACGCATCCCCTGGGAAATCCCCGCCAACCGGCCGTTCTTGCGCGCCATTCATGGCCTGGCGCAATGCGCCGACGCCATCGGAGAATCCACCGAGGCGAAACGCTGCCGTGAATTTTTAGGAATGCTCGACCCGAATCATCCATTCTAGCGGAGCGTTTTCTTCACGCAAGCGCGAATAACGAAAGATTACCTGCCCGATCAACGAACCCTGACGTAGATAACAGGGAACGAAAACACCTTCTCCAAGGGTTGTTGAAAACCGGGGCCGGGAGTGGGCGATATGGAGATTCACGCGGGGGCGGGCATGGCTTTTGCTCGTCATTCCGGCGAAAGCCGGAATCCATTTTGACTTTGCCTTTTCGTCTCTTTCACGTCCTCATCCTGCACGTCGTTTTGGTCATAAGCCTGGTGTAGGTCGGACATATATGTAGCGCTCCCCAAAAGGGAGCGCTACCTACACGATCAATCACACCCGCGCGCGCCGGGCGAGAGGCAATCGCTCCCGCATTGGTTGCGATTGACCTTCGATACGCGGCTTCGCCGCTACTCAGGATGAGGAAGGTGGGGGACAGCGGAGCTTGTCCTGAGCCTCTCGAAGGAGCCTGTCCTGAGCGAAGTCGAAGGGCCACTACTCAGGATGAGGCGGTGAGGACTTTTTCAACAATTCCCTCCAAGCCGGGTTCCGCCTTCATCCCCCCATGTATTGCCCCATCAGGAGGATGAGATCGCCCTCCTTCATCTCGGAATCGAGTTTATGGTGAATACCCAGGAGCGCATCGTTCACGGCGATTTCAAGGTGTTCGGCCAACTCGCCGGTGCCGTTGTGCCAAAGCGCCTCGTCCAGGGAGCGATAACGGCTGCTCATTTTTTTCAGGACATCGCGAAGCGTGGCGCCTTCGGGCACTTCCTCATCGAAAATCTTGCGTTCGTTTCCGTCACCGCCCACGAACGTCGATGCCCAGGAGATGAACTCCAGCCGGACGCGAATCGCCTTGACGCTTTTCGTCTCGTTCATGGGCGTCATCCCCTGGTTTCAAGGTGAGCTATACGTTCGCGCCCCACAGGGCTTCGGCGACATCTTCCAGATCGAGTTCGCGCAAAAGTTCGGGCTTGGGGCGGCCCGTCTCCCTGTCGTAGCCGGCCGTCTCGTACCATATAT